>JAYWAO010000060.1:0-18859 GCA_043782365.1 Deltaproteobacteria bacterium | reverse complement strand
CGACCACGTTGCCGAGCGCGAGCGCGCCCTTCCCTTCGAGCGCCGCCGCCACCGAGACGACCAGCTCCGGCATGCTGGTGCCGATCGCCACCACGGTGAGCCCGATCACCACCGGCGGAATGCCAGCGGCCCGCGCCAGGCGGACGGCGCCGCGCACCAACAGGTCGGCGCCGCCCGCGAGCAGCAACAGCCCCGCGGCGACCGAGGCGATCGGCCAGAAGCTCAAGTCGGCGTCCTGGCTAGTCGACGTCGAGGGTGTCGTGCCCGGCTTCGCCGGACTCGATCACGTGGTCGGCGATCGACTTCAGCTCCTCGTCGTTGTTCTTGTTCGCCGAGCGGAAGTTGGCGTTGATGCGGCGCCGCGCCTCGTGGACGAAGGCGACCGTCATGTCCAGCTCGTGCTTGCCCTTCTCGACGCCGCGCCGCTCGAGGATGGACGTCGTCCGCGAGATCACCGCCGAGATGGCGAGCAGGTCGATGGAGATGTCGGCGAGCCGCTTGGTGGCGAACTGCTTCTCGACGATCTCCTTGCCGTGCCGCCGCAGCACCGTCTCGCAGAGGCCCGCGAAGGTCTGCACCATGTCCTCGAGCTGCCCCACCTGCTTGCGCAGCGCCGGATGGGCCTTGGTGATCTGCGCGCGGTCGTACGGCACCGTCTGCCGCACCTTGCGCTCGGCATACTCGCGCAAGAGGCCCAGGCTCTTGATCGGCTCGTTGAGCGAATTCGATAATTCTTTACCGAGCCCCTTGAGGTACTCGCCGGGCTTCTGCACGCCGGTGAGGCCGACGTAGAGCCGGTTGATCTCGTTGGTGCCCTCGTAGATGCGGTTGATGCGCGCGTCGCGGAGGATCTGCTCCCAGGGCTCGTCCTTCATGTAGCCCATGCCGCCGGCGATCTGCAGCGCTTCATCAGAGGCGTTCCAGAGCGCCTCGGAGGCGAAGACCTTGGTGGCCGCGCCCTCGAGCGAGTAGTCGGTCGAGCCGCGGTCGATGTTGGCGGCCACCCAGTAGGTGAGCGACTCGGTGACGTAGGCCATCATCGCCATCCGGCCCAGCTTCTCCTTGATCAGGCCGAACGAGGAGATCGAGCGCCCGAACTGCTTGCGCTCCTTGGCCCGCGCGACCGCCATCGAGAGCAGCTTCTTCTGCCCGCCCACCGAGCCCGCGCCCAGGCCCGTGCGGCCGTGGTTCAAGATCGACACCGCGACCTTGAACCCCTTGCCCACCTCGCCGAGGACGTTCTCGACGGGGACCTTGACGTTGTCGAGGTAGATGGCGGTGGTCGACGAGGCGCGGATGCCCATCTTGTCTTCGTGCGGCCCGCTGGTGACGCCGCCGAACGCGCGCTCGACGATGAACGCGGTCACCTTGCCCTTCTGGGTGGGCGTGTCCGGCGTGGTCTTGGCGAAGACGGTAAGGAAGTCGGCGAAGCCGCCGTTGGTGATCCAGAGCTTCTGGCCGTTGAGGATGAAGTGCTTGCCGTCGGCGGTCTTCTCGGCGCGGGTCTTGATGGAGAACGCGTCCGAGCCGCTGCCGGGCTCGGTGAGCGCGAACGCCGCGATCAGCTCGCCTGTGGCCAGCCGCGGCAGGTACTGGGCCTTCTGCGCCTGGTTGCCGAAGAGGATGAGCCCCTTCATGCCGATCGACGAGTGCGCGCCCACGGTGAGCGCCACCGACGGCTCCATGCCGCTGATCTCCTGCAGCACCCGCGCGTAGCCCGCGCTCGAGAGGCCCAGGCCGCCGAACTCCTCGGGGATGATCAGGCCGAAGAGGCCCATCTCGCGCAGGGTCTGGATCAGCTCGGGTGGCTGCTCGGCGGCCCGGTCGAGCTTCTTCGGGTCGAGGGTGTTGAGGAACTTGCGCACGGGCTCGAGCAGCGACTTGACCGTCTCCGCGGTGTCGCGCGGGATCTCGGGGTAGGGGAAGAGCTGGTCCTCGAGGAGCTCACCGAAGAAGAGCGACTTGCCGAAGCTGGCGAGGGTGTCGAAGGGCATGTGAACTCCCGTCTCAAATGAGTACCGCTACGTTTGTGCCGCACCGCGGCGCGCACCATCGCGCGGACCGCGGCGGCCTGCAAGCGCGGTGGAGGGGGCAGCGCGAGGCGCGGGGCAGGGCCGTGCTCGACGAGCCCGCGCAGGCGGAGCTCCAGGCAACTCTTGACGACAGGCCGCCGAGGTCCACTGTTGTCCCCGGGAGGCGTCCATGCAGCTGACAGTGCAGCAAGCGGCGGCCTTCCTCGCCGTCCCCGAGGGGCAGGTGCACGACTGGATCGACGGGGACGAGATCCCCTTTTCCCGGGAGCAGGGACGGATCCACTTCAACCAAGCCGAGCTGCTCGAGTGGGCGACCGCGCGCGGGATCCGCGCCGCCCCGGCGCCCGCGGGGAGCGATCGGGCGCCGGGGCTGGCGGAGGCCTTGGCGCTCGGCGGCGTCCACTTCGGGCTCGTCGCTAGCGACCGCGCCGCGGCCATCCGCGCAGCGGTCTCGCGCCTTCCGCTCGGCGTCGCCTCCGACCCGGAGATGTTGATCGAGGTGATGCTGGCGCGCGAGGGGGCCGGGTCGACCGCGGTCGGCAACGGGATCGCCATTCCGCACGTGCGCGCGCCCATCGTCGAGAACGGCGCTGCGCCCGCCATCGCGCTCTGCACGCTCACGCGGCCGATCGACTTCGGCGGAGCCGACGGCAAACCTGTCGACACCCTCTTCCTGCTGGTCACGCCGACCGTGAACGTCCACCTCCAGATCCTGGCGCGCCTGGCCGCGGCGCTGCACGACCCAGGCTTCAAGGCCGCCGTCCTGCGGCGCGCCCCCGAAGTGGAGCTCCTCGCGCAAGCACGCCGGCTCGACGCTGCCGGGCGGTCCTGAAGAGATGACGCTCCTGCTCGTTGCGCTGGCAGCCCTGATCGGGACGGGCCTCTGCGCCGCCGCGCTCTCGCGTTGGCCGCGCCTCGCCACCGCCGTCGGAGCCTCCGGCGCGCTCGCGGCCTTTGCGCTGGGGCTCGGCCCTGCGCTCGCCGCGCTCTCGGGCGAGGCGCTGGCGGCGCGCTGGCCGTGGGCGCCGCCCTACGGCGATCTGGTGGTCGGCCTCGACCGGCTGAGCGCGTTCTTCCTCCTGCCCGTCCTCGCGCTGGGCGCGGTCGCCGCGCTCTACGGGCGCGCCTATCTGCTGCAGGGCAAGCGCCGCCCGCTCGGGCCGCCGGTGCTCTTCTTCAACCTGCTGGTGGCGAGCCTGACGCTGATCCTGATCGCCCGGGACGTGATGCTGCTGGTGCTCGCCTGGGAGGCGATGGGCCTCACCTCGTTCCTGGTCGTGTCGTTCGAGCACCAGGACGAGAGCGTGCGCCGCGCCGGTTGGGTCTATCTGGTCGCCAGCCAATTGGGCGCGATGGTCTTCATCGCGATGGGCCTCTTGCTCGTGCGGGAGGCCGGCAGCACCGAGTTCTCGGTGATCCAGCGGATGACCCCGCCCGGTCCCTGGCTGTCGGCGGGGCTCTTCTGGCTCGCGGTGGTGGCCTGCGGGGTGAAGGCGGGCTTCGTACCGTTCCACGTCTGGCTGCCCGAGGCGCACGCCGCCGCGCCGTCGCACCTGTCGGCGATGATGTCGGGCGCGTCCATCAAGGTGGCGCTCTACGTCCTGCTCCGCGTGCTGGGCTTTCTACCGCCCGCGGCCTTTTGGGGCCCCGCGCTGATGCTCGGCGGCTTCGCGGGCGCGCTCTTCGGGCTCTCGCAGGCGCTCGCGCAGCGCGATCTCAAGAGGGTGCTCGCCTACTCGAGCATCGAGAACATCGGCCTCGTCCTCATCGGCCTCGGGCTCGGCTACTGGGGCGCCGCTGCGGGTCTGCCCGCGGTCGCCGCGCTCGGCGCGCTCGCCGCGGGGTTCCACCTCTGGAGCCACGTGCTGATGAAGGGGCTGCTCTTCCTCTGCGCGGGCAGCGTGCTGCACGGCACCGGCACCCGCGACCTGGAGCAGCTGGGCGGCCTGCTCCGCCGCATGCCCCGCACGGCTGCGCTCGCCATCCTCGGCGCGGTGGCCATCGCCGGGCTCCCGCCCCTCAACGGATTCGTCGGGGAGTGGCTGCTGATGCGCGGCCTGTTCGCCGGCGGGGTGGGGAGCCACGGCGCCGCTGGGGTGGCGGCGCTCCTCGCGATCGGCGCCCTGGCGTTCGCCTGTGCACTGGCGGCGCTCACCTTCGTGCGGGTGGTCGGGATCGCGCTGCTCGGCAACCCCCGCAGCGAGGCGGCGGCGCACGCGCACGAGTCGAGCGCCGGGCTGCTGCTGCCCATGGGGGTGCTCGCCGCGGGCTGCGTGCTGCTGTCGCTGCGGCCGGGGCTCGCGCTGCAGCCGGTGGCGGCGTTCGCCGGTCAGGTGTTCGGCGCGAGGGTCGCGACGGACGCCCTTGCGCTCGCCCCTTCGCTGGGAACCCTCGGCGCGCTCTCGGCTGGCCTCGTGGTCGCCGTCGCGCTCGTCGCGCTGCTGCTGGTCTCACGCCTGCCGCGCGTGGCCGCCGCGCCGCCGACCTGGGACTGCGGCTACGCGGCGCCCACCGCCCGCATGCAGTACACCGCGAGGTCGTTCTCGGGCTTCGCGACCGGCTCCATCCTTCCGGGCGCGCTCGCGCCGCACACCAGGGCGGAGCGCCCGCTCGGGCTGTTCCCCGCTGCCGGGGCCCTCGCCGCCGAGGAGAAAGACCCGCTCACCCGCTCCTGGTACGAGCCCTTCTTCACCCGCGTCGCCGACCGCTTCACCAGCCTGCGCTGGCTCCAGCAGGGCGAGCTGCACGCCTATCTCTTCTACATCCTCGCCGTGGTGGTGGCCGCGCTCACCTGGGTCTCCCTGCGCGGCTGGAGCGCCCCGTGAGCGAGCGCCTCGCACTCGCCGCGTGCGCCCTGGCGGCGCTGAGCGGACTGCCGGGCCTCTTCCTGCCGCGCGGCGGGCGTGCGGGCGAGCGCCTCGCGTGCGCCCTCCTCCTCTGCGCGGCGGCCGCCGGGATCGCCGCCGCCGTGCTGGCCATCGCCGCGCCGTCCGCGGCCGGGCTCTCGGTGCCGTGGAGCCTGCCGGGCGGCGCGCTCGACGTCCGCGTGGACGGGCTCTCGGCCATGTTCCTCGGCCAGCTCTTCTTCGTCTCGGGCCTCGGCGCGATCTACGGGCTCGGCTACTGGCCGCAAGCGGAGCACCCGCGCAACGGGCGCAAGCTGCGCCTCTTCTACGGCCTCCTGACGGCTGGGATCGGGCTGCTCCTGGTCGCGCGCAACTCGGTGCTCTTCCTCATCGGCTGGGAGGTGATGGCGCTGGCCGCCTTCCTCACCGTCACCACCGAGGACGAGAAGGAGTCCGTCCGCGACGCCGGCTACCTCTACCTCTGCGCCACCCGCGTCGGGACGCTCTGCCTCTTCGCCTTCTTCGCGCTCCTGCAGGGCGCGGCCGGCCACCTCGACTTCGACACCCACGGAGTCGACGCGCAGTCGCCCGTGGGCACCGCGCTGTTCCTCCTGGCGCTGGTCGGCTTCGGCCTCAAGGCCGGGATGATGCCGCTGCACATCTGGCTGCCGCCGGCCCACTCGCAGGCGCCCAGCCACGTCTCGGCGGTGATGTCGGGCGTCCTCATCAAGACGGGCATCTACGGGCTCGCGCGCACGGCCGCCGGGTTCACCCACCCGCCGCTCTGGTGGGGCGGCGCGCTCCTCTTGCTGGGCGCGGTCTCCGCAGTGCTCGGGGTCGCGTTTGCGCTCGGCCAGCACGACCTCAAGCGGCTCTTGGCGTGGCACAGTGTCGAGAACATCGGGATCATCTGCATGGGGCTGGGCCTGGCGCTGATCGGCCGCGCCGCCAGCCGCCCCGAGCTGGTGCTGCTCGGGCTCGCGGGCGCGCTGCTCCACGTCTGGAACCACGGGCTGTTCAAGGCCCTCCTCTTCCTCGGCGCCGGAGCGGTGATCCACGCCGCCGGGACCCGCGAGCTCGATCGGCTCGGCGGCCTGCTCGAGCGCATGCCCTGGACCGCCCTGCTCTTCCTCATCGGCGCGGTGGCGATCTGCGGGCTGCCGCCGCTCAACGGCTTCGTCAGCGAGCTCTTTCTCTACCTCGGGCTCTTCCGCGCCGCCGCGAGCCACGAAGGCCGCTGGTGGCTCGGCGCGGCCTTCGCGGCGCCCGCGCTGGCCCTGGTGGGCGCGCTGGCGGTGGCCTGCTTCGTCAAGGTGTTCGGCGCGGTCTTCCTCGGCCACCCGCGCACGCCCGCGGCGGCGCGCGCCCACGAGGCCCCGGCGCTGGTGCTCGGCCCGATGGCCGCGCTCGCGGCCGCCTGCTTCACCATCGGGCTCGCGCCCGCGCTGGTCGCGCCGGTGCTCGACTCGGCCGCCGCCGTGTTCGGGGTGTCTGAACCGCTCGGCGCGCAGGTCCCGCTGCGCGCGCTGACCGCTGCGGGCCTGCTGCTCCTCGCCGCGCTCGGCGTCACCGGGGCCGCGCTCGCCTGGCGGGTGCGCTCCGCGGGCACGGCGCCCACCTGGGACTGCGGCTACGCGGCCCCGACCGCGCGGATGCAGTACACGGCGTCTTCCCTCGCGCAGACGCTGGTCGGCCTCTTCACGTCCGCCCTGCGCCAGCGCGAGGAGGCGCCGAAGCCTGTCGGTCCATTCCCGGTAGCTGTCGCTTATCGAAGCCACGTCCCCGACGCGGTGCTCGACCGGCTGGTCCTCCCCGCCGCGCGCGGCGTCGCCCGCGCCTTCGAATCGCTGCGCTTCCTCCAGGACGGCAACGCCCAGGCCTACCTCGGCTACATCCTCCTCACGCTGGTCCTCCTTCTCTTGGTGTGGACATGAGCCAGCACCCGCTGCTCCTCGGCGCCGCGCACCTCGTGGCGTTCCTGCTGCTTCCGCCGCTGCTCCTCGGCATCGCCAACAAGACCAAGGCCGCCTTCGCCGGCCGCGTGGGCCCGCCGTATCTCCAGCTCTACTTCGACCTCGTCAAACTCTGGCGGAAGGGCTCGGTCTTCAGCAGCACCACCACCTGGGTCTTCAAGGCCGGCCCGGTGGTCGCGCTGGCGGTGGCGCTGATCGCGGGTCTGCTGGTGCCGGTGGGCGGGTTCGCGCCGCTCTCGTTCGAGGGCGACGCCATCCTCTTCGCCTACCTCTTCGCGCTCGGGCGCTTCTTCACCATCGCCGCGGCTCTCGACACGGGCTCGGCCTTCGAGGGGATGGGCAGCGCGCGGGAGGCCACCTTTGCCAGCCTCGCCGAGCCCGCCCTCTTCTTCTGCCTGCTGGTGCTCGGCCGCCTCGCCAACTCGCTCTCGCTGTCGGCGATGCTCTCGGGCGCGGACTGGCCGCCGCGCTCGGCCGCCTCGCTGGTGCTGGTGATGGCGGCGCTCTTCGTGGTGCTGCTGGTCGAGAACAGCCGCATCCCCTTCGACGACCCGAACACCCACCTCGAGCTGACCATGATCCACGAGGTGATGGTGCTCGACCACGGCGGCCCTGCGCTCGGCGTCATCCTCTACGGGGCCTCGCTCAAGCTCTTCGTCCTGGCGGCGCTGCTGGTGGGGATCGCGATGCCGGCCTTCGAGAGCCCCTGGCTCGCCTGGGGGGCGCTCTTGACGGGCGTGGTCGCCGTCGCCGTCCTCATCGGCGTGGTCGAGTCGGTGATGGCCCGCCTGCGCCTCGTCCACGTGCCGAGCCTGCTGATCGCCGCCTGCCTCCTCTCCGGCTTTGGAATCGTCCTGCTCGCGAGGTGACCGATGCAGCTCGCCGTCGACCCGCTCCTCGTCGTCCTCCTCCTCGTCAACTTCTACATGCTCGGCACCAGCCGCCTGCGCGCGCTGATCAACGGCTCGGCGCTCCAGGGGGTGCTCCTCGCGCTGCTGGTGCTGGCGGTGCACGGCGAGGTTCACCTGCAATCGGTCCTGATCGCGCTCGCCACCGTCGCGCTCAAGAGCGCGCTGATCCCGATGATGCTGCGCAGGGCGATGCGCGACGCCTCCATCGTGCGCGAGGTCGAGCCTGTGATCGGCTTCGTGCCGTCTTTGCTCCTCGGCGGGGTCGGCACCGGGCTCTCGGTGGTCTTCGCGCGGACGCTGCCGCTGGCGCCCGAGCACGTCGGCTCGCTCCTGGTGCCGGCCTCGCTCTCGACCGCCTTCTGCGGGTTTTTGCTGCTCGCCACCCGGCGCAAGGCGATCACGCAGGTGGTCGGCTACCTCAGCCTGGAGAACGGCGTCTTCGTGATGGGGATGACGATGGTGGAGGCGATGCCCTTCTTCGTCGAGACCGGCGTGCTGCTCGACCTGGTGGTGGCCATCTTCGTGATGGGGATCATCATCGAGCACATCTCCAAGGAGTTCTCCTCCATCGACACCACGCGGCTGCGCTCGCTCAAGGAGTGACCGGTGCTCGCCCTCTCGCTCGTGCTGGTCCCGCTCGCCTTCGCCGCCGCCGCGGCCGCGCTGCCCTCGCAGCGGTGGCGGCCGTGGCTGTTGCCCGTCTGCGGCACGGCCCACCTGACGCTGACGCTCTTCGCGCTCCGGCAGCCCGAGGTGGCGGGGCTCTCCGGCTGGATCCGGCTCGACGCGCTCGGACGCCTGGTGCTCTTGCTGGTGAGCGTGCTCTTCTTCGCCTGCTCCCTCTACGCGCCCGGGTACCTGGCGCTGCGCAAGGAGCGCTCGAACCGCGTCTTCGTCCCCTGCCTGCTCTTCTTCCTGGCGATGACCTCGCTGATCATCCTGGCGCAGCACCTCGGCCTGATGTGGGTGGCGCTCGAGGCCACCACGCTCTCCTCGGCGCCGCTGATCCACTACAACCACAACGCCCGCTCGATCGAGGCGACCTGGAAGTACCTCTTGATCGGCTCGGTCGGCATCGCGCTGGCGCTCTTGGGCACCTTCTTCATCGCCTACGCAGCCTTCCAGGCGGGCCTGGGGAGCTCGCTCTTCTTCACCGATCTGGTGCGCGAGGCGCCGCGGCTCTCGCGGCCCTGGGTCCACTCGGCCTTCGTGCTGCTCTTCGTCGGGTACGGCACCAAGATGGGCCTCGCCCCGATGCACACCTGGAAGCCCGACGCTTACGGCGAGGCGCCCGGCATCGTCGGCACCCTGCTCGCTGGCGCCCTGACGAGCTGCGCGTTCCTGGCGCTCTTGCGCTTCTTCCAGATCGTGCAGGCCGCCGGCGAGGCCGCCTTCGCACGGCAGTTGATGCTGGTGATCGGCCTCCTCTCGATGGCGGTGGCCGGCGTCTTCATGGCGCGCCAGCGCGACTACAAGCGGATGCTCGCCTACTCCAGCGTCGAGCACATGGGCATCCTCGTCATCGGCATCGGGCTCGGCGGCCAGGGCGTCTTCGGCGCGCTGCTCCACCTCGTCAACAACGCGCTCACCAAGGGCGTGCTCTTCCTCTCGGCGGGCAACATCCACCGCGCCTACGGCAGCAAGTCCACCGCCGACGTGCGCGGCGCGCTGAGGCGACTCCCCGTCTCGGGCCCGCTCTTCCTCGCCGGGTTCTTCGCCGCGACGGGCTCGCCGCCGTTCGCGCCCTTCGTCAGCGAGTTCACCATCGTCAGGGCGGCGATGACCTCGGGCCAGTTCGCGGTGGGCGCGCTCTTCCTCCTCCTGCTCGCGGTCGTCTTCATCGGGATGGGCGGCGCGGTGCTCGGCGTGGTGCAGGGCGAACCACCGCCGGAGACGGGGAGCGGGCCGGTCTACCGCGACACCTTCGGCACCGTCGCGCCGATCCTCCTCCTGATGGCCTTCTCGCTCCTCTTGGGCGTCTACCTCCCGCCGCCGTTCGAGGCCTTGGTGCGCAACGCCGCGGCGTTCGTGGAGGGGAAGCCATGAGGGTGTTCAACGCCGTCCCCGTCCCGCGCGCGTCGGTGCCGTCGCTCTCCCTCCAGGCGTTCCGCCAGCGCGTGCTCGACGCGCCGGGGCGCGGCCAGCGCGTCGCGGCGCTCTTCGGCGCGCCGGCGGGCGACCGGCTGGAGTTGCTCGCGGTCCTCGCCGACGACGAGGCCGGCGACCTGCGCGCGCTGCGGACGCTCCTGGAGGGCGAGTCGTTCGACTCGATGACGCCGGGCTGCCCCGAGGTCCACCTCTTCGAGCGCGAGCTCGCCGAGCAGTGGGGGGTGCGGCCGCTCGGACACCCCTGGTTCAAGCCCGTGCGGTTCCACCAGCCGTACCGCGGGCGCGACGCCTGGGACCGGCCCGCGGGCGTGCATCCGCAGTGCGGTGTTACCGATTTTTATCGAGTGGAGGGCGAGGAGGTCCACGAGGTGGCGGTCGGCCCGGTGCACGCCGGGGTGATCGAGCCCGGTCACTTCCGCTTCCAGTGCCACGGCGAGGAGGTCTTCCACCTGGAGATCTCGCTCGGGTACCAGCACCGGGGCGTCGAGGCGGCGCTGCGGGGTGGACCCGACAAGCGCAGCCTGCACTATGCGGAGACGCTGGCAGGCGACACCACGGTGGGCCACGCGACCGCCTGGTGCCAATTGGTCGAGGCGCTGGCGGGCGCGCGGGCGCCCTCGCGCGGCCAGGCGCTGCGGGCGGTCGCGCTCGAGCTGGAGCGGCTGGCGAACCACGTCGGCGACCTCGGGGCGCTCTCCGGCGACGTCGGCTTCCTGCCCACCGCGGCCTTCTGCGGCCGCCTCCGCGGCGACTTCCTCAACCTCACCGCGCTCCTCTGCGGGAGCCGCTTCGGGCGCGGCCTCGTGCGCCCTGGAGGGGTGGGCTTCGACCTCGAGCCTGAGCGGGCAGCGCAGGCCGGCGAGCGGCTCGAGGCCGCCTTCCGCGACGTCGAGAGCGCCGTCGAGCTGCTCTGGACCACGCCCTCGGTGGGCGCGCGCTTCGAGGACACGGGGAGGGTCACCACCGAGACCGCGCGGGAGCTGGGAATGGTGGGCCTGGCGGCGCGCGCCTCCGGCCTCGCGCGCGACGTCCGCAAGACGCACCCGACGGGGATGTACCGGTACGCGCACATCCCCATCTCCACCTCGGAGCGCGGCGACGTGTATGCGCGCGCGTATGTGCGCTGGCTGGAGATCCAGCGCTCGACGCAGTTCCTCCGGCAGCTCTTGCGCGAGCTGCCCAAGGGGCCGGTGCGCGGGCCCTGCGGCGCGCTGGGGAAGGACCTCTTCTGCGTGTCGTTGATCGAGGGCTGGCGGGGGGAGATCTGCCACGTCGGGCTCACGGGTGAGGATGGCCGCTTCGCGCACTACAAGGTGGTCGACCCGTCGTTCCACAACTGGGCCGGGCTCTCGATGGCGCTGCGCGGCCAGCAGATCTCCGACTTCCCCGTCTGCAACAAGAGCTTCAACCTCTCCTATTGCGGTCACGATCTGTAACCAGGTTCCCAAGAGGGACCAAGAAGGCGCCGCATGTTCAACCTCCTCGCCGCGCGGGCACAGCAGGGGCACCGGACGTCGACGTTTCCCGACGAGCCGCCGAGCCTCCCCGACCGCTTCCGCGGGCTGCCGGTGCTCGATACGGCGCGCTGCGAGGCGGGCTGCAGCGAGTGTGTGGCGGCGTGTCCCACGGGGGCGATCACGGCGGAGGGCGGCCTGCGGCTCGACCTCGGGCGCTGCCTGTTCTGCAGTGACTGCGTCGAGGCCTGCCCGAGCGGGGCGATTTCGTTTACCAACGACTACCGCCTCGCCACGCGGACCCGGGACGACCTGGTGCTGCTCGGGCGCCGCGCTTCGGCACCGCCCGCTCCCGGCGCCGCGCTCTCCACGTCGCCAGCTGGAGAGTATCCCCGCGCGCAGGCGCTCGCCGGCGAGCTGAAGCGGCTCTTCGGGCGCTCGCTGAAGCTGCGGGTGGTCAGCGCGGGCGGCTGCAACGGCTGCGAATCCGACGTGAACGTGCTCGGCACGCCGGTGTTCGACCTCGGCCGCTTCGGCATCCAGTACGTGGCCTCGCCACGGCACGCCGACGGGCTCCTCATCACCGGGCCCGTTACCGAAAATATGCGGCTCGCGCTGCAGAAGACCTACGACGCGGTGACGCCGCCCAAGCTGGTGATCGCGGTGGGCGCCTGCGCCATCTCGGGCGGGCCGTACCTCGGGCACGCGGAGGCGCGCGACGGCGTCGCGCCGCTCTTGAAGGTGGACCTGTTCATCACCGGCTGCCCGCCGCACCCGTACACCATCCTGGATGGCCTGCTGCGGCTGCTGGGGCGGATCGAGGGGCGATGAGGCGCGGACTTCTTACGGACCGCGGCCGGCCAGGGTTCGCAACGTGAGCAAGACGAGAGGTGCCCTTCCCTGGCTCGCCTCATCGCCGGGGAGATGACCCGGAAGCGCCTCGATGAACGCGGGTTCGTCGAGCATCTCTCGGAACCTCTTCTTCAAGTACGTGCGCAGCGCCCGGGGGCTCGCTGCAACTTCGTCGGCAAGCTCCAGGCGTCCATCTACGATGGCCACGAGGTCTTCGAGGTCGTGGCTTGCCCGGTAGTCACCCTGACCACGGCCATCGAACGCTTCGAGCTTGGTCGCGAGGAAGTAAGGGGCGGTCACCACCCGGAGCGCCAGGCCACCCACCCGCCGCGTCTCGGCCTCGCGGAGCGCCGAGGCGTACCAGCGATTGGCAAACCCGAGCACCTCGGCGCTGGTGGGCATCACATCGACCTTCTGGCCACTGAAGATCCAGCGGCAGGTCGGCGCTCCCTCGGACTTGTCTTCCCTGAACCCGAGCACGCGCAGACGTCGTCCGAGAGAGGCATAGGCCACCTGGGATGCGACCTCCACGATCACATCGACGTCGTCGGTCGGGCGGATCTCGGGCGCGGCCGGGTCGGTGATGAGGAGGCCAGTCACCGCCCCTCCCAAGAAGGCGACCTCCTCGCGCAGGGCACCGAGCCCCCTGGCCACGAGCACCACCATGTCGAGCGTCTGGCTCATACGCCGGCCTTGGCGATCTGATCCCGGAGGAGCTTGGTTGCGAGCTCACGCTCTCGAGCGTTGCCGCCGCGGATCGCGTCGATCAGCGCCAGCGCCGAGTACAACGCCGGGTCGAGCGCCGCGGACCTCACGACGGACTTGTAGAGCGGCTTGAACGCCTCTCCTCGCACCTTTCCCGCGGGGTCGGGCCAGACCGGGGGCAACGCCTGGCCAAGTGGAAAGTACTTCTTCAGGACCGGCGCCGCGTGAGCCGTGGGGACTCCGCGGGTCGCGCTTCCCCTCTCGACGGGGAAGACGTACTTGAGCCCGTGGAGGAGGAACTCGACGAGGCTCTCGCGCACTGGGAGCAGGGAAGTGGCGCCGTCGCCGGCCCGCACCAGGAGTTTGGACTGTAGCGCGCGCTTCACGGAGGCATGCGTGGCCGCCAGGGGGAGGTCGAGGGCGGCGGAGAGGGCGGTGAGGGTCCACCGAGACTTCGGGTGAAGCGCCCACTTCAGCACGAGCAGCACGTCCTGGGGCTTTAGCGCCATGGTGCGCAGCCTAACCGATTTTCGCATTTCATGAAATCTGAAAGTTCGGTCAGGATGTGAGAGTGGAGGCACCGGTCGGAGTCGAACCGACGTATGAGGGATTAGCAGTCCCTTGCCTTACCAACTTGGCGACGGTGCCGTGAGGCTTCCCCGAACTGCAGGGGGCGCATCGAGTACCTAAACCTCAGGCCGGCGTCAAGCGTCGAAGCGCTCGCTTTCGCGCCCTACGGAGCACCCGCGCGTCGCCGTGGTCCCCGCGCCAAGGGATGCCGCGGAGGGGGCTGGCCCCCGGCCCGTCGACCTGCCTTTAGCGTGCCCGCAGGATCATCGCCAGCGCGAGCACCACCACCACGATCGCTACCGCCAGCGCGACGGGGCGCTTGTTGACCTCCTTGCCGTCGGCCACGGGCGCAAACCACGCGTCTCGCGACGTCGGCGGAGAGGGGTGCGGGAGGGGTTGTGGCGGCCCAGAGAGGTCGAGCATCTTCACTGGAGTGGCACCGCGCGGCGGCGGGTTCGAGCGGGCCTTGCCCCTGCCCCTGCGGAGCGCAGGCCCGGTCTCCGCCGGGTCAGCCGAATTGGCCCCGGTGGCCTGCGCCTGGTCTGCCGCCTCTGGTCTGGGCGCCGCGGCCTGCGCGGGCGTGGAGCGCTGGATGGGCACCAACTTCAGCTCGAGCGGGGGACGCACGGGGCCGGCCTCGAGCGCGCGCGAGGCGAGCGCAGCCGGGTGCTCCTCCATGGCTTCGGCGGCCTGCGGGAGCGCTGGCGGGCTCGCCGAGGACGGCAGCGGCGGCGGGTCGTCGAAGACCGGCAGCATGGCGTCGGGGATGGTGATGTCGCCGCGTGCGAGCACGGGCAGGGGCGCGTCGGGCACGGTCTTCTCGCCCCAGTGCCTGTGCTCGGTGGCCTCCGGGATCGACGGGAGCCCTCGCCCGCCCGGACCTCGCGGAACCATGCCCGAGGGCGGCCCGCCAGGGTCGGTGGCGTCGGGTGCGCCGTCACCGAGGCCGGGCGCGGGGGAGGTCGCGGGACCACCTGGAGGAGCTGTGTGGGCCTCTGCGTCGGGCGCGGTCGCCGCGACTGGAGCGGCCGCGGAGGCAGGCGCGACCTGCAGCGCGACCGGCTCCGGGCTCACGAAGAACGGCAGCGACAGCGCCGGGGCCGGCGCCGCGACCGGCGCGGGCGCGCCTTGGGGCCCGAGCTGGGCCAGCGCCTCTTGCGGGGCGACCACGCGCTCGGCGGGCTCAGCCGCTGCGGGCGCAGGCTGCGCTGCGGGCTGCACGGGGAACGACTGGCCAGGCTTGTCCTCGGGCAGGCCGAGCACGCCGCGAAGCTCGCCCACCACCTCCGCGGCGACCCACGAAGGCCAACCCTCGCGCCACACCAGCGTGGCCGCCGAGAGCTGTCCGCGGGCGCGCAGGCCCTGCAGCCCCGCCGAGGTGAGCGGACCCACCTGCCGCCCTTGCACCGCCGCGAACCAGACCTGCTCCGCCGTGCGCGGCGTGCCCCGGGCTCGCGCCGACTCCTCCCGCTCCACCTCGAGGCGGGCGCGCAATTCCTGGAGGTCGTACCGCCGCGTGGGGAGGCGGTCGGCGTTGAGATCGACGACGTCGGCGGAGGCTGCCATCTCACCGCCGCACGCAGGGCAGGCGAACGCAGCCTTCGGGCCCGAGCCGGTGGCGGTCTGGAAGGTTGCGCCGCAGGTCTTGCACGAGAAGCGCACGGTCTACTCCGATCGAGGTACCAGCATACGCGAGGCTGCGGTAACGTCGAGCGGTGATCCAACCTCCGCCCGCCCTCCTGCGCCCGGCCGGCGCCCTCCTCGCCCTGGCGCTCGCCTGCGTCTCGTGCACCGAGGCGAGCGGGCGCCCCGGACCAGCCAAGGCGGGCTCCGGCCCCGCCGCCAAGGCGCGCCCCATCGACCCGCGCGACGAGGCCGGCGACCCGGGGCCCCTCGAGCACGGCAGCGTGATCTTCGAGACCTCCCGCGGCACCTGGGTGATCGACGTCGAGCTGGCGAAGACGCCTGAGCAGCGCGCCCGCGGCCTGATGTGGCGCCGCGAGCTAAAGCCCGACCACGGCATGCTCTTTCTCTTCGAGGAGGAGCGCGCGCAGAGCTTCTGGATGCACAACACGCTGCTCTCGCTCGACATGATCCACCTCGGCCAGGACCGCGAGGTGGTGGGCGTGGTGGCCCGCGCCGAGCCGCGCACCGACACCCCGCGCGGCGTCGGCAAGCCCGCGCGCTACGTGCTGGAGGTGGGGGCCGGCGAGGCGGCGGCGCACGCCGTGCTTCCGGGCGCGCAGGCCCGCTTCGTCGGCGTGCAGGAGTAGATGCGGCCGGCGCGGCTACTTCTGCAGCAGCCCGCGGGTGACCTCTTCGCCGAGGCTCTCGACCATCATCCGCTCGACCAGCGTCCCGAACTCGACGCGCGCGGACTCCTCTTCGAAGATGAAGCGGATGCCCATGCCGGCGTCCTCGCCCTTCTTGGCAGCCACCTCCGCCGTCATCACCCAGGTGACCTCGCCCTTGAGCTGCACGGGCTCGGAGAGCGCGGGCACCGAGAGCGAGAAGGCGAAGGGTGTGCCGATCGGCAGCGGTCGGGCCGTCTTGATGAACGTGCCCCCCTTGGAGATGTTCTTGGTGTAGTCGGCGAAGAACGAGTTCATCCGTTCGTAGTCGACCCGCAGCTTGATCGGCGCGCGCGCCGCGGTGCGGAGTTCGGCGCCTTTTGGCTCGGTCCCGTCCAGTGACATGGCCTGCGAGAATGACAGGACGGACGGCGTGATCGCAAGCGGCGTCGCCAAGCTGCGGTTCCCGGCCGTGCTGGGCCTCGTCTCCCGGAGCCCGGGCGGACGCGCGCTGCTGGTCGCCTTGCTCCTCGGCGCGGGCGCCGCGGCGTTCGTCCCCCTGGCCGACCACCTGGGCTACGAGCTGGCCGAGCTCCTCGCGCTGCTCTGCGGCGCCTTCGGCCTGTGGGTGGGCGTCTCGGCGGCGCGGCTCACGAGCGCCGCCGAGGCTCCCGAGCGGCCCGCCCCCGGCGCAGCGCTCCTGGCCGCGCTCGCGTTCTCTACGCTCGCGCTGCTCCTGCCCGTGGGGCTCATCCTCCTCAATGGGGTGCGGCGGCCGGTCTGCGATCCGCTCGCGGGCCTCGTGATGGTGCTGCTGCTCGCGGCGCCCTCGGCGCTGCTGGCGGCGGCGACGGGCTTCTGCGCCGAGGCGCTCGTCCCGCGGCGCGGCGGCCGGGTGGCGGCAGCGGTCTTCCTTTGCACGCTGCTCGCCTCGCTCGTGCCCGTGGCCTTCGGCCCCCAGGTGTTCGCCTTCCACCACCTCGGCGGCATGTTCCCGGGGCCCATCTACGACGAGGCGATCCGGCCCACGGCGTCACTGCTCGCCTTCCGCGCCTGCTCGCTGCTCTGGGCCGGGGGTGCGGGCTGCCTCGGGGTGATCGCCCTGCGATGGCGCGCCGGAGAGGCAGTCCCGCGCAGCCTGCTCGTCCTCGCGGGCCTCTGCGGGGCCTTTGCGCTGGCGGGCTCTCTCGACGCCGAGCAGCTGCACTGGCAGGCGAGCGTGCGCCTGCTCGACGAGACGCTCGGGGCCCGCCTCGAGGGCGAGCGCGTAGTGTTACATTTCCCGCGCGAGAAGCCCGAGGCCGACCGCAAGCTGCTGCTGCGCGACGCGGAGGAGAGCGCTGCCGAAGTCCTCGACTTCCTCGGCGTGAAGGACTCGAAGCCGGCGCGCGTCGACGTCTTCCTCTTCCGCTCCGCCGAGGAGAAGCGCCGCCTGATCGGCGCCGCCGAGACCAGCTTCACCAAGCCGTGGCTGCGGCAGATCCACACCAACGACGCGCCCGCGCCCCACCCGATCCTGCGCCACGAGCTCGCCCACGCGCTCGCCGCCGACTACGCGCGCGGCCCGTTCGGCGTGCCCGGCCGCCTCTGGGGCGCGATACCGGAGATGGCCTTCATCGAGGGCCTCGCGGTGGCCGCCGATTGGCCCGCGGGAGAGTCGACGGTCGACCAGGACACCGCGGCGCTGCTCGAGGCCCGCAAGCTCACCGATCTCGCGAAGCTGTTCGCGCCCGGTCGGTTCTACGGCGAGGCGGGCCCGAGCGCGTACGCGACCGCGGGCTCGTTCATCCGCTTCCTCTGGCGCACGCGCGGCGCAGAGGCGGTCCGCGCTGCCTACGGCGCTCCCGACGGGCTCGCCTCGCTGGGCCCGCTCGACGGGCTGGTCCGCGCCCACGCCGCCTCTCTGCGGACGCTCCCGGTGCCCGAGAACGTGCGCGCGCTCGCGGCCCTGCGCTTCCAGCAGCCGTCGATCTTGCGGCGGCCCTGCCCGCACGAGGTGGCCGAGCTGCAGCGGCTGGCGGGTGAGGCCGCGCAGCGCGGGGACGCAGCGGGCGCGGCGCAGCTCTTCGCGAAGTGCCTCGCGCTCGAGGGCGATGACCCGAACCTGCTCATCGCCGAGTCCCGGGCGCTCCACCGCGCTGGGGACGAGCCCGGCGCTGCGCGCGCGGCGCAGGCAGCGCTGGCCCACCCCAAGCTCGCCCAGGCGCAGCGGGCGCAGCTGCTCACCGAGGCCGGCGACCTCGCCTTCCGCCAGGGAGACCTCGCGGGCGCCGCCGCGCGCTGGGGCGAGGCCGGCGCGCTGCCGCAGCCCGAGGCGCAGGGCCGTGCGCTGGCGGTGCGGCGCTGGATGCTGGCGGACCCGGTGCGCTTCCCGGCCATCCGCAAGCTGGTGCTCGACGGCGACACCGGGCCCGAGGCGTGGCTGCTCCTGCGCGACCTCGACCTCGCGCAGCCAGGAGAGGGGCTCCCCGCGTACCTCCTCGGGCGGCAGGCGCAGGGCCGGGGCGCGTGGGAGACGTGCAGGCGGTTCACTAATGAATCATTAACGCGGCCGCTGCCCGGCGCGCCCTTCGAGGAGGAGGCGAAGCGGATCCGGGCGCTCTGCGCGGCGCGGGCGGGCGACGTGGCGGCGGCGCGGGCGGGGTACGAGGAGATCTTGAAGAGTCAGAGCGAGGCGCGGCGGCTGGAGGCCGAGCGGGCGCTGCGGCGGCTGTAGCCGGCCGGCGCGGCGCTCATCGACGAGCTACTTGTCGAGCAGCTTCAGCGTCAGCTCCAGGTTCTGTAGCACCACCTGATCCTTGCTCCGATTGGCGGCGCGCTTGCTCGCGATGATCCGCTCGAGCGGCAGCACCTTGAGCGCTACGCCGTCGACGCTGAACTCCTTCGCGCGTGCGTACTCCTCGTCGAAGTCTGGGAGCCCAGACATGGTGGTGACCACGTCGAAGCGCTCTCCCATTCCGCCCAGCATCGGAGGCTCCGACCGGGTCACCCAGAAACCGCCCGAGCGGTGCGCGGCCTCGCCGATTCGAGGGTCGGAGAGATCGTGGAACCAGAGGTCGATGCCTTCGGTCGCGCCGCGCGCGCCTTGGAGTAGCGCGGCGCTCATCCCGACGAC
>JAYWAO010000059.1:0-7020 GCA_043782365.1 Deltaproteobacteria bacterium | reverse complement strand
GCTCCACCGTGGCTTCGCTGAGGCGACGGGCGCCGCCATCGTGGTGCAGGACACCGACCTCGAGTACGAGCCGATGGAGATCAGGCGAGGGCCGCGAGGCCCAGCCCCCAATACAGGAGCAGAAATGATTTGGCGGTGTCGGCAACGCTGCCACTGCCGCGGCCCCCGCTCAGGATGAGATCCACACCCCGCTGAACTGCGCGTTGTATTGCAGGAAGTCGCGCAGCAGATACGCCTGCGTCCACGTTCGCCCTTGGTCAGGCACCACAACGGTCCTTTGCCAAACCCGTCAAGCCGAGTTCGCGAGGGCGTTGTCGGTGCTCCGGACCACGCTGCTTGACAGCGGGTAGCCGCGCACGGTTCAAGGTGAGGCAATTTTTCCCGAGCAACTTGCGGAGCGTCCTGGATGAGAGTCTCGCCACGGCTCAGCGCCGCCTTCGTCATCGCGGCGTGCGCCGCCTTGGCCGTGCGCCTGCTCAACTTCACCGACACGTTCGCGGTCAACGTCCTCTATTGGGACGAGTGGGACTTCCTCGCTCCCTACTTCAACGGCGACAGCCTCGCGACCAAGTTCCTCTGGCAGCACGGTCCGATCCGCCAGGGAGTGGGCGCGATCGCAATCGAGATCATCTACCGACTGACCAACTGGAACAGCCGCGTCGAGAGCTTCTTCGAGGCCGGCGTTGTTTGCATCGCGGCTGCGCTCGCCCTCTGGACGAAGCGCCGCCTGATCGGGCCTCTCCGGCCGCTGGACGTCTTCATTCCGCTCATCTACCTGACGCTGAACCAGTGGGAGATGGTGGCGGTCACCGTGAACCCGGCGCACGGGCCGCTGCCGTTGCTGCTCGTCACCTGGCTCGCCTTCTCGACCACCATGGCGTCGCGGCGCTGGCGGGTGTTGAACATCGCTTTGGCGACGATCCTGGCGACCTACACCGGCTTCGGTGTGTTCCTCGGCTTGGTGGGTCCGGTGCTGCTCGCGCTCGAGGTCCATCAGGCCACGGAGAGCCGGGACCGGGCGCTGTTTGCCACGGCGCTCGCGTGCACCCTCGGCGCCTTCGCAGGGTTCTTCGTCCACTACCGGTTCGTGCCCGCGGTCGACTGCTTCAAGTTTCCGGACCCGCACCCGAGCAGGTATCTCCTGTTCATCGGAGAGTTCTATTTTCAGCGCACAGGGGTGGTCCTCGAGGGAGGGAAGGGCGTCGTCCTCTACGGCGCGCTCCTCGTCGGCCTGATCGCGCTCGCGTTGCGCTCCTGGTGGCTTGCGTTCTTCCGCGAGGATCGGGTCGCCTTGGTCGTGGCCGCGCTGTCGAGTTACGTGCTCCTGTTCGCCGTCAACTCGGCCATCGGCCGCACCTGTATCGGCGCTGGTGCCGGCCTGGCGTCCCGCTATGTGGACTATTCGTCGCTCGCCTGGTTCGCGGTGTATCTCTGGCTCATCCGGCTGTTGCCCGAGAGCCAGGTAGCGCGGGACACGGTCCTGGTGCTCTTCACCATGGCGGCTCTCGGCGAGCGGGTCGACCGCTCCGGCGCCGGCCACTACATGACCCGGAAGAAGGCCTGGGTCCGCTGCTATCTCCAGACGCACAGCATCCAGGGCTGCGACGCGGCCGGCGGGCCGATCTACCCGGTGCCAGTGGGAACGCACATGCAAGAGAAACTCGACTACCTCGAGAAGAACAAGCTCAACCTCTTCTCGGAGTAGTGGCTTCCTCCAGGCCTGGACGCACCGCGCAAGTCAGTCCTTGACCAAGACCCTCGGTGCGGCCGAAAACGTCGCGCATGGGGAACCAGGATCAGGGGATGTCCAGCGCAGAGGCGTCTGGGATGCGCGCAGCTATCACTACGGCGGAGGGCGACGGGACAAGCCCGCAAGCGGTGAGCCCCTACGGCGGAGGGCGATCGCCGGGCAGCGACGCGCTGGCGCGCCAGGTCGGCGAGCTTGCCCAGGAGTTCGCGCGGTTCGCCGCCCGCACGGCGAGCGGCACCCCGTCACCGCAGTTGCTGGAAGCGCTCACCCAACTGCAGAAGGTGAACTCGGACCTGGTTTCCAAGGTCGATGCGCTCGCCGCGCGCCTCGACAGCAGCGCCCAAGCCGCCTCCCGGGCCAGCGCCGCGCCCGCTGGCCCTGGGCGCCTGCGCCGCATGTTCTTGCCCCGCCGAATGACGCTGGAGATCGAGAAGCGGCATGGTCTGGTTGGCAAGGGCCAGACCCTCGAGAGCGTCAGCCTCGACCCCTACGTCCACCTGAAGGCGCCCTCGGGCGGCCTGCCCACTGGCTGGGTCTTCATCGACCTGCAACTCGAGGCCCTCAGCACTCCCTCATTGCAACCGCGACTCTACTTCGACGCCGGCGACGGCATGAACGAAGGGACCATCGTCATGCTCCCCGAGCCGTTCGACGGCCGGGTCCGGGGCGTGATCAACCTGCCGCCGCGCGTGCAGGCGCTTCGCTTGGACCCAATCGATGGGCCGGGGCGCTTTCTCCTCGGCAGCATCGCCCTTACCGAACTCTCCAGGTTTGGGGCCGGCACCCGACTAGGCTTGGCGCTCCTTCGCGACTACCTCCGGCAGCGCCGCAGCCTCGGCCAGGACTTTCGCCAGTTGGCGAACTCGAGGCGGCAGGGTGCCCTGCGGCCCTGGGTGCGCCAGACCCTGCTCGAGGCCGGAGCCGCGCGCACCTATCCCGAGTGGTATGCGCGGTATTGCATCCCGTCGCCCGGTACGAGGGATGCCATCGCGCAGCTCGCGCAGAAGAGCGCGGCCTCCTTCCTGGTGCTCGTCTGCTGTGACCCGGACTCCTCCGCCGGCCAGCTTCAACTGACGCTGGGGAGCGTGGCCGCGCAGTCGCTCCCGGCCGCTCGGGTCTGCGTGGTCGGTGCCGGCGGCCTCGCCAGCCCCCTCTCGGGAGCGCAGCAAGCCGCCTCGATCGAGGCGGCCCTGGATGCCGGCGACGCCGCCTTCGTCACCTTCCTCCGTCCTGGCGAGCAGCTCGATCCGAATGCTCTGCTTATCCTCGCGGCTGCCTTTGGCCGTGAGCCCGCGCACGAAATCGTCTACGCGGACGAGGACGCCGGGACGCTGGCCTCGCCCTCTTCGCCGACCTTCAAGCCCGACTGGAGTCCGTACCGTCTCTGGTCGCAGGACTACGTGCAGCACCGCTTCGCCGCGCGCGCATCCTTCCTCCGCGCGCACCGCCCCGCCCTGTCGTCGCCGCACCCGTTCGCGCGCTTGCTGCTCGGCGCTGCGGACGCGCACACCTCGGTCGGGCACGCGCCTCATGTGCTGCATCACACCGGAGCCTCGAGCCGCGTCGCGCCCGCTCACGAAGCGCAGCTACGCCTGTGGCTGGAGACGCAGGAGCCAGGGAGCCGCGTCGGACCGGGGCGACTGCCTGGCACCGTCCGCGTCCGCTTGCCCCTGCCGAGCCCGCCCCCCGTCGTCAGCGTGATCATCCCGACCCGCGACCGAGGCGAGCTGGTCCGTCGCTGCATCGAGACCCTGCGCAAGAACACCACCTACCCGGCGTACGAGATCCTGGTGGTCGACAACGACACCACGGACCCCGCGACGCTCGCGCTGTTCGACGAGCTCACCACGTCGGGGCAAGCGCGGGTGATCCGCCACCCGGGGCCGTTCAACTTCTCGGCGATCAACAACTCGGCGGTGCGCAAGGCCCGGGGCTCCGTGCTCGTGTTCTTGAACAACGACATCGAGGTGCACGACGCCGGTTGGCTCGAGGAGATGACTGGCTGGGCCCTGCGCGAAGACGTTGGCGGGGTCGGGTGCCGGCTCCTCTACGGCGACGGGACCGTCCAGCACGCGGGTGTGGTGATTGGGATGGAAGGGCTCGCTTCCCACGTCTTCCAGCACTCCGCGCCAGACGACCCAGGGCAAGGGGGCGCGGCGCTGGTCGCCCGCGAGGCGGGCGCGGTGACGGCCGCATGTCTCGTCATGCGGCGCGGGTTGTTCGAAGAGGTCGGCGGTTTCGATGAGCGTCTGGCGGTGGCCTTCAACGACATCGATCTCTGCCTACGCCTGCGGGCTCGGGGGAAGGCGATCATCTACACGCCCTTCGCCGAGCTGCTGCACCTCGAGAGCTCGTCGCGCGGGCCGGACACGACGCCGGAGAAGCGGGCGCGCACCGCCGCCGAGGCAGCGCGCGTGTTCGAGCGCAACGGCCGCCTCGCTCGCTACGATCCGTACTACAGCCCCAACCTGTCTCTAGCGGATCCGCGCGCGACCCTCGCCTTTCCGCCGCGCACGAAGAAGCCCTGGCACAACCGGCCCGCCGGCGATCGGTCGGTGCTGCTGCTCGCCCACCGGATGATGAAGGGCTTCGGCGTCGACGTGGTCGTGGCCGAGCAGGCCGAGTACCTCTGGTCGAGGGGGTGGGACGTCACGGTCGGATTCTTCGAGGGCGATGGCCACTACCAAGGCCGCTTCGAAGCGATGATCGAGGGCAGCCGGATGCGGATGCTCCTGGTGCGTTCGCCCGAGGAGGCCGCGGCCCTCGCCGAGACCGTGGGCGCGAAGGTCGTGGTGGCGCACACCCCCTCGATGTACGAGGCGCTGGACCTGGTGCCGTCGAGCGTGCTCCGGGTGCTCTTCGACCACGGCGAACCTCCAGCCCACCTCTTCCCCGACCGTGCGGATCGGCTGCGCACGCGGTCGCGCAAGATGGAGTTGGCCGCGCGCATGGACCTGACCGTCGCCATCTCCGAGTTCATCCGCCGCGACTCGGGCCTCTCCGCGAAAGAGGTGTGCTTCAACGGCAACGATCACCGGCTCCGGCGCCGCGCGAACCTCGCCCGCCTCGCTGGCAAGTTCCGGCAGGAACACGGACTGTGGGGCTTTGTCGTGCTCAATGTGGCGCGATACCTGGCGGCGGAGCGGAACTACAAGGGGATCGATCAATTCGTCGCCGTGCGCGATCGCTTCTTCGCAGACCACCCTGAGTTGGAAAATGTCGTCACCTTCGCCTTGGCGGGCCGGAGCACGGCCGAGGATCGCAATTGGGCCTCGCAGAAGGGGTTGAAGGCTGTCTCCAATCTCACCGACGACGAGCTCGTCTCGGCCTATCTCGATGCCGACGTCTATCTGTCGACGTCGCAATGGGAGGGCTACAACCTCGGCATCGCCGAAGCGCTCTCTCTCGGTCTCCCTGCCATCGCCTCGGCCCAGGGCGCCCACAGCGAGTTCGGGATTCCGGTCAGCAACGACCCCGCCGTGCTGGCAGACCTGGTCTATGCCGAATACCAGCGGCAATCGGGCACGGCAATGACCCGCACGGGCGCTCTCCACAGGCTCCGGAACGCGACGCTGTTCCCGTGGAGCAAGGCCTGCGGGCAGCTCGAGAAGTTGCTCGTGGAAGGTCTCGAGCGCAAAGGCGCGCCTGCCGTGGCCGCGCCCGCCCCGTCGCAATCGGTGGAGCCAGTGATCAGCTTCCTGATCCTCAACAAGGACAAGCCGGAGCTGCTGGGCCCGTGTATCCGGTCCATTCGCGAGCATTGCAACGTCCCCTTCGAGATCCTGGTCGGCGATACCGGATCGACCAACGAGGGCACGATGGAGATCTACTCCGACCCGGGGATCTCCGTTCGCTATCTCGGCTTCTACAACTTCAGCCAGGGGAACAACCTGCTGGCGGAGCGGGCGCGCGGTCGCGTCCTGGTCTGTCTGAACAATGACACCGAACTGATCAAGGTCGATGCGAAGGCCATCGTCGACTACCTCGATCAAAACGCCGATGTCGGCTGCGTGGGCGGATATCTTCTCTATGCGGACGGGCGCATCCAGCACGCAGGCGTGCGGATCTGCACCGAAGAGCCCTATCGCGGCGTGCCCGAGCACTTCGACCGTCTCGCGGCGATCGAGCGCTATCCTGGTCTGGCCGGTCCGCGCGAGGTGGTCGCCGTGACCGGGGCATTCCTGATTATGCGGAGCGCGGAGTTCCGCGCCCTCGGCGGGTTTGACGAGATCTATGAGGAGGAGGCGCAGGACGTGGACCTGTGCCTGCGCGTGCGCGCAGGAGGGAAGCGCTCGGTGGTGCACCCGGCGATTCTCTCCTATCACTACGAGAACTCGACCCGGACGGCTCGCGAGTCGGTAGTGGACCGGGAGGAGTTCCTCTCGCGGTTCAGGGAGGAGTTTGAGGAGTCGATCTACTCCTGGCAGGTGAAGGTGGGGTTGTCTCAGCCTTCAACAGGTTGACCGCGCGGGCCCCGCGGCAGCGCCCACTCCTCGCCCCGCGCCAACTCCAGGTCCGCCGCCACCGAAGACCTTCGAGACCGCCTACGGCGAGCGCGGGTGGAACGGTGTGTAGTATCCCTCGGGCGCCGGCGCCGAGCCGAACATCTCCGATGAGCTGGCCTGGTAGAAATGGATCTTGGTGAGCCCGCTCTCGCGCAGGCCTTCGAGCAGACGCAGGACGCCCAGCGCGGGCACCTCGGCGGCGTACTCGGGGACATCGAACGACACGCGCAGGTGGCTCTGGGCGCCGAGGTTGTAGATCTCGTCGGGCCGGATCTTCAGCAGCCCTCCCGCTGTCTGTCTATGAGTCGTGGGGAGGTACCCCGGCGAACGGCTGCTGTCCAGCGAGTTCGGCGCGCTGCTTGGGCCCGCCCGCACCGGGCCAGGGCGAGCGTCCTTGACGTCAATCTGATGTGCCATCAAACTGCCATCATGACGCGCACCCAGATCCAGCTCCCCGACGCGCTCTACGCCCGGGCCAAGCAGTTCGCCGCCTCCCGCGAGATGTCCCTCGCCGAGCTCACCCGCCGCGGCCTCGAACTCTTCCTCGAGCGCTACCCGCCCACCCCCGCCAAGCCGAAGCACTGGAAGCTCCCCCGGATCGTCGGCACAGGGCCGCTCAAGGTGCCGCTCGACAAGCTCCGCGACGTCCTCTTCCTTGACGAAGACTCCCGCGGGCTGACCCGCCGATGATCTCCTTCGACACCACCATCGTCCTCCCCGCGGTGCACACCGGCGCGCCGGGCCACCAGCGCGCCGTGGCCTTCC
>JAYWAO010000058.1:0-2536 GCA_043782365.1 Deltaproteobacteria bacterium | reverse complement strand
GCGAGGAGTTGTTCGCGGCGGCGGCGACGGCGCCGAAGCGGATGCCTGCGGTGATGGCGGTCTGCAGCGCGGCGGCCACGGTCGGCGTCGTCCCGGTGGGCGCGTCGGTGGTGGCGGCGTGGGCGAGGAGCGCCAGCTTCTGGTCGCTCGTCATCCGGGCGGCGAGGTCGGCGGCGCGGGCGTCAGCGCTCTTCGTCCAGTCTTCGTATGCCTCCAGCGTCCCGTTGCCGTTCGAATCCTTGAACTTCAGCGAGACGGTACAGTTCACGCTCGCGTCGCCAGCGACGCTGGCGAAAGTGGTGTTGGCGGTGATCACCGCCTTGGTCTTCACTCCTAGAACAGGCTGCCCGGCGACGAGCGCGTTCGCCTTGGCGACGTTCGCCGCCTTGTCGCATTCGGCCGTGACGACTCCGCCGTCAGTGCCTGCATCGGTGCCTGCGTCAGTGCCTGCATCGGTGCCTGCATCGGTGCCTGCGTCGGTGCCTGCGTCGGTGCCTGCATCGGTGCCTGCATCGCTGCCTGCGTCGGTGCCGGCGTCTGGCGTGCCGCTGTCCGGCGTCCCCGAGTCGGGAGGAGGTGTGACCGGGCCGCTGCCCCCGCATGCAGTCGCGCCAGCGAGGGTGATTGCAGCGGCGAACAGATAGAGCCAGCGTTGGTTCGTCATGACAGTCTTCCTTTGCGCAGCGGCGCTCTTGCTGTGTCGCTACTTCGACGCCCGGGGCCGCTGCGGACTTCGCGACCCCGGGCGTTCACTGCCCCTGGAGGGGTGCTGCGGTTAGTAGCTGCTCAGGATGTTCGAGCCGGTGCCACTCGAGGACGCACCGGCGCCGAGCTTGAAGCTCGGATTCGCCGTGTCAGCCGGCAGGTCCTCGAACTGCGCCGCAACTTCTGCGTCGGTGCTCGGGATCTCCAGCGGGAGCCGGGCCGTGCCGTAGTGGAACACGGTCTGCCCGGGCGCGAGGTACGTCGGCTTGTGCTGGTTGAACACCACGTCGAGCACCGCGCGGTCGTAGGCGCCGAACTCCACCAGGAAGGCGTCGACGCCCTTGGTGGCGTTGGCTCCGGGCACGGCCACGAAGATGTTCGCCTCGTTGGAGACCAGCGGGTGGAAGTCGGCCACCGGCCCGGTGGTGGCGGTGGCCGTGGTGACCGTGGAGACAGTGACGTCGTCGAGCGAGAGGAGGCCGTTGATGAACGGCTTCACGATGCCCGGACGGTCCATGTGCATGACGACCACGATCTTGAGGGTCGGGTTGGCGGCCGGCACGGCGACGAGGGCGGAGGTGGCGACGTCCCACCGGTTGTAGCCGTCACGCACGCGCAGCGCGTCGATGATCTTGTTCCGGCCGACCCTGGCGCTGGTGGCCTCGTTGTCGGTCGAGGTGCCCGGGAACGGACCATCGAACGAGAGCGGCACGCCGGCGTCGAGCCCGCTGTAGGCGCCCTTGCGAGCGACGACCCGGATGATGGCCACGTCGGCCTTGGTGATGTCCGAGGTGGACACGACCGGCGTCGAGGTGGCGCTGGCGGCTGCGCTGTAGTCATAGTCGCCGAAGATGTCGGTGACCGGGTCCGGGGTGGACGTGCCGTTGGTGACTGCGGTGAGGCCCTTGAGCATCCCGTCGAAGTACACGTTGATGGTGCCGTCGTTGTTGGTGTCCGCGATGGCCTGGGCGGTGGTGCCGACCTTGCGGCTGCCGTCGATCGGCAGATACGCGTTGGAGTTGTTGTTGGCGACCCCGTTGGTGGTGCCGTGGTCCCGGTTGCGGAGGATGACCACCGCCATCTTCTGCGCGTTGAAGGCGTTGGTGCGGATCGCGGCGCTGTGGGCGTCGGCGACCCAGGCGGTCGTGTGCCCCTGCACGGTGGCGTAATCGGTATAGGGGTTCTCGAAGAGGCCCAGCTTGAAGGACATCTCGAGGATCTTGATGGCCGCCATGTCGAACTCGTCCTGGGTGATCAGTCCGTTCTGGAGGGCGAGCAGGATGTTCCCCGTTGCCGCTTCCAGCCCGAGCTGGTGGCCGCCCGCCTTGATGTAGAGCGCGCCCTTCTCGGCTGCGCTGGCATGCTCGACGCCGTAGGCTTTGCTGATGATGCCCCAGTCCGAAGAGATCATGCCGCTGAATCCGAGCTGCGTCTTGAGGAGGTCGGTGACGATCTCCTTGCTCATCGACGCGCCAACCTGGAGCGGGTCCCAGGTCCACTGGTTCTTGAAGATCGAGTAGCAGGGCATGATCGCCGCGGCGCCGGCCGCCACCGCCGCACGGAACGGGTAGACGTGCTGGAGGAAGTTGCCGCCCGGGAACACGTTGTAGCGGCCGACGGCCTGGTGGCTGTCCATGCCGCCCGCCTCCGCGCCCGCGCCGGGGAAGTGCTTGAGGGTGGTCGCGACGCCGCCGAACTTGAGGCCGCCGTCGCCGTCACCCTGCATGCCGGCCATGTAGGCGCTGACCATCGCGCCGACCGCGACCGGGTTCTCGCCGAAGGTGTTGTTGATGCGGGCCCAGCGGGGCTCGGTGCCGATGTCGGCCTGCGG
>JAYWAO010000057.1:0-7049 GCA_043782365.1 Deltaproteobacteria bacterium | reverse complement strand
CGGCGATCTGCCGCCGCAGCGCCGGGTCGCTGGTGAGGTACCAGGCCCAGAACGGCCGCGACTGCAGCGAGGCCGAGCGCGAATCGGAGGCGCCGTAGGAGAACGGATCCGAGACGCGGTTCTGCTCGGCCCAGCGGTCCTGGAAGCGGTCGGTGAACTCGAAGGCGTCGAGGCCGGCCTTCAGCTTCTCGTCGAGCGCGAGCATGGCGGGCGTGGGCCGCACGTCGATCTGTGCGCAGTGGATCAGCGCGGCGTCGAGGAAGCCCGTGCGCGCCCGGAACGAGGCGGCGTCGCGGCCCTCGACGTTGCGGAAGCCGTCGAGGTCCTTCTCGCAGGCCGCGGGGTCGGCGAAGTCTTCTTTCGTGTAGGACGCGCACTCCTGCTTCTCCAGCTCCTTCGGGTACCAGATCTCGAGCCACGCCGAGCAGGTGCCCTCATCACAGTCGGTGGACTTGCGCTTCACCTGCGCGTCCTGCTTGCGCACGCGGCGGCACCGCTCGACCACCTTGCGCTGGAAGTCCACGCCGGTGAGCGTCTCCTTGGTCTCGACCGTCGAGGTGACCTCGACCCCGCACACCTTGCAGATCTTGTCGTTGCAGATGCCGTGGGCCGCGCCGAGCGCGTCCTCCTCGGTCTTGCCCTGGCCCTCGCAAATAAATGTATGACCTTGCTCGGTGGCGGTGTCGGGGTTGCCCGACCAGCCCGGCTTTCCCAGGCCAGGGAGCGCGAGCGTGAGCAGCGCGAGGGAGGAGGCCGCGGCGAGGCGAGCTGGTTTGTTCACACCGGGAGCATACGGTACGCGGGGGCCCCGGGCGCACGGCGTGCGTTCACGGATGTCCGCGAACGGTCCCGCGGTCGTGTAAGAGAGCAACTGCGGCCGCGTCTCGACCGGCCCGCCCCGTGCAGTTCCCGCCGGGATGTCCGACCCCGCACCCTGGTACACGCTCTCCTCCGAGGCCGCCCTCGCGCGCGCGCAGAGCAGCGCGACGGGCCTCACCTCAGCAGAGGCAGCAGCGCGCCTCGCGCAGAGCGGGCCCAATGAGCTGGCCGCGGCCGGGCACGTGCCCGCGTGGCGGCTATTGCTCGGCCAGTTCAAGAACGTGCTGACGCTGATCCTGCTCGGGGCCGCGGGGTTGTCGCTCGCGGTGGGGCATGGGCTGGAGGCGGGGGTGATCGCGGCGATCGTGCTCCTCTCCGTGCTGCTCGGGTTCGTGCAGGAGTACCGGGCCGGACGGGCGATCGAGTCGCTGCGCAGGCTGGCCGCGCCCCACGCTGAGGTGCTGCGCGACGGCGTGGCGAAGAAGATCCCCGCGCGCGAGGTGGTCCCCGGCGACGTCGCGCTCCTCCACGCCGGCGACTACGTCCCCGCGGATGGGCGCCTGCTCGAGGCGTTCAACCTCACCACCGAGGAGGCCGCGCTGACCGGCGAGTCGCTGCCCGTCGAGAAGGAGACGGAGGCGCTGGCCGGCGTGCTCCCGGTGGGCGACCGCAACAACCTCGTGCACGCGGGCACCACCGTCAGCTACGGCCGGGGCACCGCGCTGGTGGTCGCCACCGGGATGGGCACCGAGTTCGGCGGCATCGCGCAGCTGCTCACCAGCGTGGTGACGCCGCAGACGCCGCTGCAGAAGAACCTCGACCGCCTCGGCAGCGTGCTGGCGCGGGTGGCGCTGGGCATCGTGCTGGTGGTGGTCGCGCTCGGCCTCTTCCGCGGGCAGCCGTTCCTCGAGATGCTGCTGTTCGGGGTGGCGCTGGCGGTCGCGGTGGTGCCGGAGGCGCTGCCCGCGGTGGTGACCATCTCGCTCGCGCTGGGCCTGCAGCGGATGGCGAAGCGGCACGCGCTGATCCGCCGGCTCCCCGCGGTGGAGACGCTGGGGAGCACCTCGGTGATCTGCACCGACAAGACGGGCACGCTCACCAGGGACGAGATGACCGTGCGCAAGCTCTGGGCTGGCGGCGCGCTCTTCGACCTCTCGGGGGCGGGGTATGAGCCGGTGGGGAGCCTGACCCGGGACGGCGCGGCCGCGGCGCCCACCGCGCAGCTGCAGGCGCTGCTGGAGGCAGGCGTGCTCGCCTCCGACGCGACGCTGGAGAAGAGCCCGCGCGGCGCGTGGAAGGTGCACGGAGATCCCACCGAGGGGGCGCTGATCGTCGCGGCGGCCAAGGGGGGCCTCGTCCAGAGCGCGCTGGTGGCCGCCTCGCCGCGGATCGGCGAGGTGCCGTTCAGCGCCGAGAAGCGGAGCATGGCCACCCTGCACCAGACCGCGCAGGGCCGCGTCGTGCTGGTGAAGGGCGCGCCGGGCGTGGTGCTCGGCTGCTGCTCCGAGGTGCTCGGCGAGGGAGGTCCGGTGCTGCTCGACGAGGCCGGCCGGGCGGGCGTGCTGGCGGTGGCGAAGCAGCTCGCCGGGGGCGCGCTGCGGGTGCTCGCGGTCGCGCGCCGGCTCGACGGCTCGCTCGAGGAGGCCGACTTCGGCCTGACGCTGCTGGGCCTCGTGGGCATGCTCGACCCGCCCCGGCCCGAGGTGGCGGAGGCGCTGCGCTCCTGCGAGGCGGCGGGGATCCGCGCGGTGATGATCACTGGTGACCACCCGGACACGGCGGCCGCGGTCGCGCGCGAGCTGGGCCTGCTCAAGAGCGGGAAGGTGGCCACGGGCAAGGACCTCGACGGCTGGGACGAGGCGCGGCTGGCGGCGGAGATCGAAGGGGTCGAGGTGTTCGCCCGCGTCTCTCCGGCGCACAAGCTGCGCGTGGTCGCCGCGCTGCAGGCGCGCGGCCACACCGTCGCGATGACCGGCGACGGCGTCAACGACGCCCCCGCGCTGCGCAAGGCCGACATCGGCATCGCCATGGGGATCACCGGCACCGACGTGGCGCGGGACGCCGCCGCGATGACGCTCACCGACGACGGCTTCGCCTCGATCGTGGCCGCCGTGGAAGAGGGCCGGCGCGTCTTCGGCAACATCAAGAAGTACCTGATGTACCTGCTCTCCTCGAACATCGGCGAGATCGGGCTGGTGGCGGGCGCGACGCTGCTCGGCCTGCCGCTGCCGCTCGGCGCCGTGCAGCTGCTCTACGTGAACCTCGCCACCGACGGGCTCCCCGCGCTGGCGCTGGCGGTGGACCCGCCGGACGAAGACCTCATGTCGCGGCCGCCTCGCGATGCGCGCCAGGGGCTGTTCACGCGGCCGGTCGTCACGCTGATGGTCGTCAGCGGGGTCTGGTCGACGCTGGTCAACGTGGGGCTCTTCGCCTGGGCGCTGCGCTCGGGCAGACCGGCGGTGGAGGCGTCGTCGATGACCTTCACCTTGCTGGTGCTGATCCAGTTCTTCAACGCCTACAACTTCCGCTCCGACCGCCGCTCGGCGCTGCACAAGCCGTTCGCCAACAAGTGGCTCAACCTCGCCGTCGGCTGGGAGGTGGTGCTCCTGCTGGCGATCGTCGACATACCGTTCCTACAGAAGATGTTCGCCACCACCTCGCTCTCGCCGCTCGACTGGGCGGTGGTCCTCTCGGGCGCGGCCAGCATCGTGCCGGTGGTGGAGGCGGCGAAGTGGATGGAGCGGCGCGGCTGGTTCGGCGCGGTCGACTAGCCGCTACTGCTGCACGGCCTTCATCCGCCCGTGGTAGCCCACCGCCCACACCGCCAACGCCGCCAGGATGGGTCCGAAGAAGATCCCGCTCGGGCCCAGCGCCGCGAGGCCGCCGAAGATCGCCAGCAGCACCAGGAGCGGGTGCAGGTGCGCGCTGCTGCTCGCGACCAGCGGGCGCACCAGGTTGTCGGCCGAGCCGATGAAGACGACCCCCACTGCCATCACCGCCGCTGCGCCGGGGCGGCCGGCGGCGAGGAGGTAGACCACCGCGCCCGCCGTCACCGGAGTGGTCCCGAAGACGGGGATGAACGAGAGGCCGAACGCGAGCACGCCCCAGAGGAACGCGCCCGGCACGCGCAGCGCCGCGAGGAAACCCAGGGTCAGCGCCGACTGGACCGCGCCCGTGAACACCTCGGCGATGAGCACACCGCGGGCGGCGTCGCGCACCCCGGTGAAGAGCAGCTCCGAGTCTGCATCCGAGAGAGGGAGGGCGCGCTTGAGGAGCGCCAGCGCGGCGTGGCCGTCCCGCAGCCAGAAGAAGAGCGCGAGCACGAAGAGGAAGCCGCCGATGATCAGGTCGGGCGTGAGCGCGATGATCTCGCTGGCGACCCCGCCGAGCCAGCCGAGCAGGCGCTGGGCCTCGCCCTCCAGCCAGGTCCGCAGGCCGGCGGTGGACATGTCGATGCCGAAGCTCGAGAGCGGCCCGCCAGCGCGCTGCGCGAGGCGGATCAACGCACCCGTCTGCGCCTCGACCGCGCTCGCGAACCCGGAGCCCTTCACCGAGCGGAGCTGCAGCACCGTCAGCGTGCCGAGCAGCGCCGCGGGCCCGAGGATGCCGAGGAGCGTCCCGACCGTGATCAGCGCGGGCGCGAACGAGGCGCGCCGGCCCAGCGCCTTCGACAGGCGTGCGGTGAGCGGCGCCAGCACCACCGCGAACACCGCGGCGAGCAGCACCGGCGTGACCACCGGCCGCACCATCCAGCAGAAGGCGGCCAGCAGGCAGAGCGTGAAGACGAGGGCGACGCCGCGGACGAGTGGATTCACGGCGCTTCGCACCGCAGGAAACGTGCCGACGCCCAAGCGCTGCGGTCTGGGGTGCCCCGATCAGCGCGCCTGGCCGAGCGAGCGGCCCGCCCCCAGCGCCTCGACCGCCCTGCGCGCGGCGACGTCGGCGGCGTCCTGGCTGCCGAACTCCTTCTGCTGCGCGGCCCACAGCGAGGCCTGGACCGACTCCTGCACGGCGCGCCTTCCGGCGGTGAGCCGCGCGGCGACGATCAGCACCTCGGCCGCGCCCCGCTTCACCTTGCGCCACCCGTGCCCCGGCGGAGCGAGCGCGGGCAAGAGGCCGCTGGCCACCTGCGCGGTCACTCTCTCCAGCACCAGCGCGCTGCCCTGTCCGCCCTGGGTTGTCTGACCGGCCGAGCGGAACAGCGAAGCTACGCCCACCTGCACCGAAGCCACCAACTCCGCGCGGGCGGCGGCGTCGGCCACCGCCAGCGCGGCCTGCAGGCGGGAGGCGCCGGGCAGCTCGCTCAGGCCCCAGGCGACCACGGTGTCGCCCTCGGTGGTGACGGAGGTGGAGGGGACGCAGGAGAGGTCGAGGTCGCCGCCAGAGGAGAGCGTGCGCTCGCCGGGCTCGGCTGGGTAAGGCGCGCAGGCGGGACGCGGCGGTGCGGGCGGAGGCGCGACGGCCGGCGCGGGCGTGGCGGGTTCGGGTGCGGGCGCCGCGGGAGCGGGGGCGATCTGAGGAGAAAGTTCGGCCGGCGCGGGCTGCGCGTGCGCACAGGCAGCCAAGGCAGCGGCGACCAAGGCAGCCGCGAGCCGAGGCCCGATCCCCGGCCTGTCCCCTCCTGCCCTCCTCCCGGTGAAGCTTGCTGTTGCGAGCGGCCCGCGCCCTGCCATGGCTACCTTCGCCAACCCGCCGCCTGCGCGGCGCTCGGGTTGACGACCACCTCGCCGCTCTGCGCCTCGAGGCCGATCTTGTCGCCGTTGCCGAGCCGGTCGAACAGGTGCGGCAGGTCGGAGACCACGGGCAGCCCGAGCGCGGTGAGCAGCGCCACGCCGGGGCTCTCCTCCGATGAGGACGCCACCAGCGCGCCGACCGCGCCGTGCGCCCAGGCCCGCAGCGCGGCGATCCCGGAGAGCTGCACCGCGACGATCAGCTCGCCCTTGCGCACGCGGTCGGCCGCCTGCCCCGCGTGCCGGTGGGCCACGCCCGAGGCGAACGCCTCCACCTCGAGCGCGCGGCGGGCCATCGGACCGTGGGCCGCCAGCGCCCTGGCGCTCTCGGCGGCGAGCCGCTCCAGGGCCTGCGAGGGAGAGAGGCCGGAGTCGAGGTGCTCGAGGGCCCGCTCGACGATGCGGTGGTCCTCCATGACCGTCTCCAGCTCGACCGGCAGCCGCGCTGGCTTCTCGCCCGGCGCAGCGCCCGTGGCGGCCACCGCGGCGGCGGCGCGGGCCTGCCCGAACAGGTCGCGCAGCTCGGTGCGCTCCTCTTCGAAGGCGGCCTCCAGGCGGGCCTTCGCCTCGCTGCGCGCGGCAGCGTCAACCTTGCCGCGGCCCTCGCGGCGGGCCAGCACGCGCGAGAGCACGCGGGCCATGCCCAGCGCGCGCCCGCGGCCGTTGCCCTCGCCGGTGAGCACGAGGTTCGCGCCCGCGGGACGCTCGTGCTCGAGCAGCGCCGCGATGGGGCGCGCACTGGCGAGCGCGAGCAGCACGTCGGCCTCGGTGAACGGCCCGGCCTCGCGCTGCAGCACCAGCGCCCCGACGGGCCGCGCACCGGCCGCCAGCGGGACCGCCAGGAAGGCCGGGTACCGCTCCTCGGCGAGCTGCGGGAAGTAGGCGAACTGCGCGGTGAGCCCGGCGTCGTCCACCGTGACGGGCCGCATCGTCTCGACCGCGGTGCCGGTGATGCCCTGCCCCACCTGCAGCCGCACCTCGCCGATGGCCGCCGCCGGGAAGCCGTGGTTGCCGCGCAGGACCAGCTCGCCCTTGCCCTCGAGCACGTAGACCGAGCAGACCGGCGCCGAGAGCACCTGGGAGAGGAGCTGGCAGAGGTGGCCGAGGCGCTCGCCAAGGTTGGAGACGGGGCCCGAGCCAGCGGCGAACTTCAGCGCGGCCTCGACCCGCTCCGAGGCGAAGATCTGCACGGGCACTCTGGGGGCGTCCGACATGCCGTGCAGCCTAACACCGGGGCCCCTCTCGCCGGAGCAGAAAGCCTGCCCGGCGGCGGCTGCGTCCACCCAGACCGTGCCCATCCGCTGCCTCTGCATGCCGCGCCTCCCGGCCGCGGACCCCGCGGCGTGCTGCGCGCACTCGACTCCCCGCGGCGGGCGCTTGGCGTACAGTCGGGTGAACTCGGGAGGCGGCCTGGAAACGGAGACGAGACCCTCGCGCGCAGCGGAGCAGGGAGACGGCGGCCTCGCCGAGCTGGGCTACGCGCAGGAGCTCCTGCGCGAG
>JAYWAO010000056.1:0-19007 GCA_043782365.1 Deltaproteobacteria bacterium | reverse complement strand
AGGAGGCAGCCCCGTAGGGGCGACCGTTTTTCTAGCCCCGGCATTTGCCGGGGCTCCTGAGTGCGACCCCAACCCCGGTGCTAACTGATCGGCATTGGTGCTAGAGGTGGACATCCGCAGAGTGGACTGTCAGATCAAGAACAGCGACCGGCCACTCGCCGACGCTTCCAAGAACTCGAGGAGATAAGAGCATGACCACCGCCACCTCGCCCGCCGGAAAAAAGGGCAAAGGTCACAAGGCCAACGGAACAGGCCCGTCCGCATCCGAGCGCCTCGACCTCTCCGAGATCCTGACCGCGATGGTGAAGCACAAGAAGGGTGGCCTGGGAGCACATATGCCCGTGGACCGAACCGGTCTACCGGGAAAGGTTGCGGACTCGATCAACGACCTGCTCGAACAGAACCAGCGGATGCGGGAAGACTTCATCCACATCAATCACACCCTTCTCGCCATCAAGAAAGGGAACTTTTCCGTGCATATGCCCATGGACCGCAAGGGGAGTGCGCGCGCCATCGCCGAGAACCTCAACGACATCGTCGATTTAAACAGCCAGATGACCGTGGAATTCTTGCGCATCTCCAAGGTCGTCGGCAAGGAAGGCAAGATCACCCAGCGCGCCTCGATCGGCTACGTGGGCGGCGGCTGGAAGAGCTGCGTGACCTCGGTGAACTCCCTGATCGGCGATCTTGTGCAGCCGACCAACGAAGTCGCGCGTGTCATCGGCGCCGTCGCGAAGGGTGACCTGTCCCAGAGCATGGCCCTCACCATTGACGGGCACCCGGTCAAAGGCGAATTCTTGCGTATCGCCAAGATCGTAAACACCATGGTCGACCAGCTCTCGTCGTTCGCCTCGGAAGTGACTCGCGTCGCCCGCGAAGTCGGAACGGAAGGCAAGCTCGGCGGCCAGGCGAAGGTGAAGGGGGTGGCCGGCACTTGGAAGAACCTGACCGATAACGTCAACTCGATGGCCGGCAACCTGACCTCGCAGGTGCGAAACATCGCCGATGTGACGACCGCGATCGCGAAGGGCGACCTTTCGCGCAAGATTACGGTCGATGTCAAAGGCGAGTTCCTGGCCCTCAAGAACACAATCAACACCATGGTCGACCAGCTCTCTTCCTTCGCCTCGGAAGTGACACGCGTGGCCCGCGAAGTCGGAACGGAAGGAAAGCTTGGCGGCCAGGCGCAGGTGAAGGGTGTGGCCGGCACTTGGAAGGACTTGACGGACAACGTCAACGCCCTGGCCGGCAACCTGACCTTGCAGGTCCGCAACATCGCCGATGTGACGACGGCCGTCGCCAAGGGCGACCTCACGAAGAAGATCGCCGTCGACGTCAACGGTGAGTTCCTCACGTTGAAGAGCACGGTCAACACCATGGTCGACCAGCTGAGCTCGTTCGCCTCGGAAGTCACCCGCGTCGCCCGCGAAGTCGGCACCGAAGGCGAGCTTGGCGGCCAGGCGAAGGTCAAAGGAGTCGCCGGCACGTGGAAGGACTTGACCGACAACGTCAACTCGATGGCCGGCAACCTGACCTCGCAGGTCCGGAACATCGCCGACGTGACGACGGCCGTAGCCAAGGGCGACCTGACGAAGAAAATCACCGTCAACGTCAAAGGGGAGTTCCTCGAGCTAAAGAACACGATCAACACCATGGTCGACCAGCTCTCTTCCTTCGCCTCGGAAGTGACGCGCGTGGCCCGCGAGGTCGGAACGGAAGGCGAGCTTGGCGGCCAGGCGAAGGTCAAAGGAGTGGCCGGCACGTGGAAGGACTTGACCGACAACGTCAACTCGATGGCCGGCAACCTGACCTCGCAGGTCCGGAACATCGCCGACGTGACGACTGCCGTCGCGAAGGGCGACCTCACAAAAAAGATCACCCTCGACGGCAAAGGTGAGGTCCTCGAACTAAAGAACACGATCAACATCATGGTCGACCAGCTGAGCTCGTTCGCCTCGGAAGTCACCCGCGTCGCCCGCGAAGTCGGCACCGAAGGCGAACTCGGCGGCCAGGCGAAGGTCAAAGGAGCCGCCGGCACGTGGAAGGACTTGACGGACAACGTCAACCAGCTGGCCGCCAACCTCACGACCCAGGTCCGAGCGATCGCCGAAGTCGCGACCGCCGTGACGAAGGGCGACCTCACGCGCTCCATTGACGTACAGGCGCAGGGCGAAGTCGCGGCGCTCAAGGACAACATCAACGAGATGATCCGCAATCTGAAGGACACGACCCACAAGAACACGGAGCAGGACTGGCTAAAGACCAACCTCGCCAAGTTTACCCGCATACTTCAGGGCCAGCGCGACCTCGAGACCGTTATCAAACTGATCCTCTCCGAGCTGTCGCCGCTCGTCTCGGTCCAATACGGTGCCTTTTACCTGATGCAAGCTGGTGATGTTGGAGGGGCACGGCCGACCTTGCGCCTTCTCGGCAGCTACGGCTACAAAGAACACAAGACCCCACAGCAGAGCTTCAGCCTCGGCGAAAGTCTCCTCGGGCAGTGCGCGGTAGACAAAAAGCGCATCATACTCACCGTGCCGAGTGATTACATCAACATCTCGTCGGCGCTCGGCTCGGCCATCCCCAAGAACGTCGCCATCTTTCCCGTGCTCTTCGAAGGCCAGGTGAAGGCGATCATCGAGCTGGCCTCATTCGATAGCTTCAGCGACACCCACCTCGTGTTCATGGAACAGCTGACAGAGTCGATCGGCATCGTGCTCAACACGATCACCGCGAACATGCGCACGGAAGACCTGCTCAAGCAGTCCCAGTCCCTGACGACGAACCTCCAGACCCAGCAGGTCGAACTCAAGGAGTCGAATGAGGCGCTCGAGGACAAGGCGCACCTGCTCTCTAAGCAGAAGGATGAGATCGAGGCCAAGAACCAGGAAGTCGAGCTCGCGAAGAAGTCGCTCGAGGAGAAAGCCGATCAGCTCGCGCTGACTTCGAAGTACAAGTCACAGTTCCTCGCGAACATGTCGCACGAGCTTCGCACGCCGCTGAACAGCCTGCTCATCCTGGCGAAGCTGCTCTACCAGAACCAGGAAGGCAACCTGACGGATAAGCAAATCGAATTTGCGAAGACGGTCCACTCCTCCGGCTCGGACCTGCTCGCGCTGATCAACGAGATCTTAGACATGTCCAAGATCGAGTCCGGCATGATCACTGTCGAGATCGGTGACCTCGACTTCAACGCCCTCCGAGACTATGTGGACCGGAACTTCCGACAGGTCGCGCTGGACCGCGGCCTCGAGTTCCACATCACGCTCGCCGACGGTCTGCCAAAATCCATCCTCACGGACGCCAAGCGTTTCCAGCAGGTGCTCAAGAACCTGCTGTCGAACGCTTTTAAGTTCACGGAACGCGGCTCGGTGACCCTCAATATCGGCCTCGCGCCAAAGGGCCGGGTGTACGAGAACCCCATATTGCAGTCATCGGAAACCGTGTTCGCGTTCTCCGTGTCGGACACCGGCATCGGCATCCCGGCCGACAAGCGCAAGATCATCTTCGAGGCCTTCCAGCAGGCGGACATGACGACGAGCCGCAAATACGGCGGCACCGGCCTCGGCCTCACGATCAGCCGCGAGATCGCGAAGCTTCTCGGCGGCGAGATCCATGTGGAGGGTGGTTCGCTGAGTGGGTCCGTGTTCACGCTGTTCCTGCCGGAGTCGTACGTGCCGGTTACGCAGTTGAGTCCCTCGAAGGAGTTGCGGCCCGAATCGATCTCGCAGCTGCGCAGCGCCTCGATCTCTCCCGTGACCCGCATCGAGCGGGTTTCGGCCGTCCAGGAAATGCCGGACGACCGCGAGAGTATCAGCCCCGGCGACAAGGTGCTCCTGATCGTGGAGGACGACTCTCATTTCGCGCGCATCATACTCGAGACCGCCCGCGAGGTCGGCTTCAAGGGCCTCGTCGCAGAGCGCGGTGACAGAGCATTGGAACTCGCCCAGAAGGTGCGGCCGGACGGCATCATGCTCGACATCAGGCTTCCCGACATGAACGGCTGGCGGGTACTGGATCTGCTCAAGCACGATCCCACGACCCGGCATATCCCCGTGCACGTGGTCTCGGTGGAAGGCGACGAGGCGCGCCCGGCCCACATGGGCGCACTCGCCTGCCTCGAGAAGCCAGTAACGAAGGAAGCTCTCTCCCGCGCGCTGACGAGCATCAAGGACTTCATCGACCGCAAGGTCAAGAAGTTGCTGATTGTCGAGGACAACGACGTTCAGCGCAATGCGATGGTCGCGTTTGTCGGCGGCGGCGATATCGGGGTCACCGCGGTCGCAACCGGCGCTGAGGCCCTCGAGGCGCTTCGCAGCGAGAAATACGACTGCATGGTCCTCGATCTGGGCCTGAGTGACATGACGGGCTTTACTTTGCTCGAAGAGCTCCACAAAGACGTGTCCCTGCGCCAACTCCCTGTCATCGTCTACACCGGCAAAGAGCTCAGTCCCAAGCAGGAGGCGCGGCTCAAGAAGCTTGCAAAGAGCATCATCATCAAAGACGCCCAGTCGCCAGACCGCCTGCTCGAGGAGACCTCGATGTACCTCCACCGCCCCGAGACGATCCTGGCCGACGACAAGCGCAGTATCATCGAGAAGATGCGTCTCGAGGACCCCGCGCTCGCGAACAAGACCGTGCTCATCGTCGATGACGACATGCGCAACATCTTCGCGCTCACGAGCCTTCTCGAGCAGCACAAGGTCAACATCCTGAATTCCGAGAGCGGCAAGGGCGCGATCAAGATACTGCAGAGCACCTCCGGCATCGACGTGGTACTCATGGACGTCATGATGCCCGATATGGACGGCTACGAGACGATGCAGGCCATTCGCAAGATCCCGAAATTCCAGCACCTGCCGATCGTTGCGCTGACGGCGAAGGCGATGAAGGGCGATCGCGAGAAGTGCCTGGAGGCCGGCGCCTCGGACTATATCACCAAGCCCGTTGACATCCCACAGCTGCTCTCCATGCTGCGCGTCTGGTCCAAATGAGCATGAAGCCCATCCAGATGTTCCCGGTCGAGTCCGCCGCCGCCGCCGCCCGCCGCGAAGAAGCCGCCAGCAAGAAGGAGACAATCAATATCCTGCTCGTTGACGATCAGCCGGCGAACCTGTTGGCGCTGGAGGCATTACTTGCGGACACGGGCTATGCCCTCACGCGGGCGGCGTCCGGTCCGGAGGCGCTGCGCTGCGTACTCGAGAAGGAATTCGCGCTCATCCTGCTCGACGTCCTCATGCCGGGCATGGACGGCTTCGAGACGGCAAAGCTGATCCGTGAGCGTCGCCAGTCGGTGTATACGCCGATCATCTTCATCACCGCGACGGGCAGCAACGAGAATCATGTCTCCCGGGGCTACTCCCTAGGCGCCGTAGACTACATCTACAAGCCCATCGTCGCCGAGATACTCACGGCGAAGGTGAACGTCTTCGCCGAGCTCTACATCGCGCGTAAGCAGATCGAGGCCGAGCAGAAACAGCTCGATGAGCGACTGCGCGAGCAGCAGTTCTACACGCGCTCGCTCTTCGAATCCAACATCGACGCAATCATGACGACCGATCCGTCCGGCATCATTACAGACGTCAACAAGCAGATGGAGACGCTCACCGGTTGCACGCGCGACGAGCTGATCGGCGCGCCATTCAAGAATTACTTCACCGATCCGGAGCGGGCTGAGGCGGTAGTCAAGCTGGTGCTGAGCAACAAGAAGGTCATCGACTACGAGCTGACCGCAAGCGCCAGGGACGGCAAGAAAACGAAAACAGTGGTGTCCTACAACGCGACTGCCTTCTACGACCGCAACAGGAAGCTGCAGGGCGTATTCGCCGCCGCACGCAATGTCACCGGACACAAACATGTGGATCAGGCGCAGTTCCTGGCCAAGATGTCCCACGAACTGGGCACGCCGCTCAAGAGCATACTCAACCTATCCCGGATTCTGAGCGACAACGGGGACGAGAACCTGACCGCTAAGCAGATCGAGTCCGCCAAGACCATCTACGCGACGGGCAACGATCTGCTCTTGCTCATCGAGGAATGGTCAAAAAAAGCATGAAGCCCGCCCGACTCCCGATCGAGTCCGCCGGGAAGAAGGAAAAGATCGACATCCTGCTCGTCGACGACCTGCCGGCGAACCTGCTCGCGCTGGAGGCCTTGCTCGCGGGCGAGGGACTACACCCTCGTGCAGGCGTCGTCCGGCCCGAAGGCGCTGCGCTGCGGTCTCGTCGGCGCGCGGCAGCTTGACCCCGGTGGCGGTCGTGCTGCGACCTCCTGCACAAGGTGGTCCGGGAGGGCGACAACACCAAGGCCGAGAGAGGTGGCCGTTGAGCGGCTCCTCCCACGCCGGGGCCTTGGCCGCGGGCGGCGCGCTGCCAGGGGCGCGCTCCACTTCTCTCGCAGACGCAGGCATCGCCCGCCTGCTCTCCGCGAAGCGGGCCTACGAGTCCTTCGGTGGCCACGTAGAGCGGGCGCGGTGCCTTGCCCCGCACGCCACCTCTCGATCTGGACCGGAGCCAGCGCGGTAGACGCCCCCAGCGCGCGTCCCCCTCGCCCGCACGCCCCCTTTCTGGCATAGACTCGGCCGCCCTTTCCGCACCTGTCACAAGGATCCCTCATGCGAACCGCCTCCGCCCTCCTCGCCCTCCTGCTCTGCGCCGCCCCCCTCGCGGCCCGCGCGCAGGCCCTCAAGACCGACGAGGACAAGACCCTCTACGCCCTCGGCTCCATCCTGGGCGGCAACGTCAAGTCGCTCGGCCTCACCAAGGAAGAGCTGGTCCTGGTGAAGGCGGGCTTCGACGACGCCGCCCACGGCAGCAAGCTCAAGCTGGAGATGTCCGAGTGGGGCCCGAAGGTCTCCACCTTCGCCCAGAAGCGCCAGGCCGACAACGCGGGCAAGGACGCGGCGAAGGAGAAGTCCGCCTCTGCCGCGTACCTCGAGAAGGCCGCCGCCGAGAAGGGCGCCGAGAAGCTCCCCTCGGGCCTCGTCTTCAAGAGCCTCAAGCCCGGCACCGGCAAGCAGCCCGCCGCCACCGACACCGTCAAGGTCCACTACGAGGGCAAGCTGACCAACGGCGAGATCTTCGACAGCTCGAAGAAGCGCGGCCAGCCCACGACGTTTCCGCTCAACGGCGTCATCAAGTGCTGGACCGAGGGCGTCGCCAAGATGAAGGAGGGCGAGGTGGCCCAGCTGGTCTGCCCGAGCGACATCGCCTACGGCGACCGCGGCCGTCCCCCCAGCATCCCCGGCGGCGCGACGCTGGTGTTCGAGGTGGAGCTGATCTCCATCGAGGCGCCCCCGGCCCCTCCTCCGGCCGCGCCTGCCACGCCTGCAGCGCCCGCCAAGGCCGACGCCAAGCCGGCCACGCCGGCCGCCAGCGCCACCTCCACGGCCGCCGCCTCCAAGGGCTGCTCGGGGATGGGCGCCGCCTCGATGATCGAAGCCCTCTCGGGCGCCGCCGCGCTGCTCTTCTTCCGCCGCCGCTCGCAGCGCAGCTAGCTCCGTGAACGCTGCACGCAGAACCGCAGTGCTCGGGGCCCTCGCCAGCGCGCTCGCGCTCGGGGGCCCCGCCGCCTTTGACGCAGAGGCGCAGACAGCAACTCCTCCGCCCGAGAGCAAAGCCGTGCTCGCGGCGCAGGCGAAGGAGAAGGCCGCCAGCGCCGCCTTCCTCAAGCAGAAGGCCGCCGAGCCCGGGGCCGTGGAGCTGCCGTCGGGCCTGATCTACAAGCTGCTCAAGCCGGGCACGGGCCCGCAGCCGAGCGCGGCCTCCACGGTGAAGGTCCACTACGATGGCCGCCTCGTCGACGGCACCGTCTTCGACAGCTCCCGCAAGCGCGGCGAGCCGTCGGTCTTCCCGCTCGGCCGCGTCATCAAGTGCTGGACCGAGGGCCTCGCCAAGATGAAGGTCGGCGAGCAGGCGCAGCTGGTCTGCCCCGCGCACATCGGCTACGGCGAGCGTGGGCAGCCCGGCCTGATCCCGGGCAACGCGACGCTGGTCTTCGACGTGGAGCTGATCTCCATCGAGGGCCGCGACGGCAAGCCCGACCCCGTGGTGGCCGCCGCGCAGCAGAAGGAGGCCGCGCGCTCGGTGCTCGCCGCCGAAGCGAAGGAGCCCGGCGCCGAGGTGAGCAAGTCGGGCGTCATCTACCGCAAGCTCAAGCCTGGCACGGGCGCGAGGCCAGCCGAGTCGGGCTCGGTGACGGTGCACTACACGGGCCTCCTGGTGGACGGCACCGTCTTCGACTCGAGCCACAAGAGCGGCGCGCCGATCAGCTTCCCGCTCTCGGCGGTCATCCCCTGCTGGCGCGAGGGGATGCTGAAGATGCAGGTGGGCGAGACCGCGCGGCTCACCTGCCCGAGCCAGACCGCCTATGGAGACGCGGGCCAGCCGCCGGTGGTGCCGCCGGGCGCGACGCTGCGGTTCGACGTGGAGCTGCTCGCGGTGGCGGTGGATTAATACACTTTACGGTCGCAGCAGAAAGGGTAACACCCGGCGCTGGGTGTTACCCATTTTCGTGTCTGTGGTTGTGCACTACTTCTGGTCCGCGCCCGGCGGCGGCGCCGGCGGCAGCCCGCCCGGAGGCATCCCCGGCCGGCCGCCCATGCCGCCCGGCATCTTCTTCATCATCTCGCTCATGTCCTGGTAGCCCGCTCCAGTCGGAGCGGGACCTTACAATGGCTCCGATTGCGCCACCATTGCGGGCCTCGCGAGGCGCGCTCTTCGAGGGGAGCACGGGCCGCCCGCGGTCCCCCTGCGCCGAGGCGATGTCGGACTGCCCTGCTATCACCGGGACATCGATTTGCAGCACGCTGGCGGCTCCCGATCGAGCTCCGGCCCCGGCGCAACGGCTCTTGCGATTGTCGGACCACTGCTGTACAAGGGTTCAGTCCCTCCACGGACCCCCTTTTCGGAGAACACATGGCCAACGCAGAGAAGGAAAAGGCACTCGAGCTCGCGGTCTCGGCGATCGAGAAGCAGTTCGGCAAGGGCTCTGTCATGCGCCTCGGCGAGGGCGAGCCCATCTCGGCGGACGTCGCGTCGATCTCCACGGGCTCCATCTCGCTCGACCTCGCGCTCGGCGTGGGCGGCGTGCCCCGCGGCCGCATCGTCGAGATCTACGGGCCGGAGTCGAGCGGCAAGACCACGCTCACGCTCCACATCGTCGCCGAGGCCCAGAAGGCAGGCGGCGTGGCAGCCTTCATCGACGCCGAGCACGCGCTCGACGTCGGCTACGCCCGCAAGCTGGGCGTGCGCACCGAAGACCTGCTCATCTCGCAGCCCGACACCGGCGAGCAGGCGCTGGAGATCTGCGAGATGCTGGTGCGGTCGTCGGCGGTCGACGTGGTGGTGATCGACTCGGTCGCCGCGCTGGTGCCCCGCGCCGAGCTCGAAGGCGAGATGGGCGACCAGCACATGGGCCTGCAGGCCCGGCTCATGTCGCAGGCGCTGCGCAAGCTCACGGCCACCATCTCGAAGTCGAACACCACCGTCATCTTCATCAACCAGATCCGCATGAAGATCGGCGTGATGTTCGGCAACCCCGAGACCACCACGGGAGGCAACGCGCTCAAGTTCTACGCCTCGCAGCGGCTCGACATCCGCCGGGTCGGCGCGCTCAAGGACGGCGACACCGTCATCGGCTCGCGGACCCGCGTGAAGGTGGTGAAGAACAAGGTCGCCCCGCCCTTCCGCGAGGTGGAGTTCGACATCCTCTACGGCCAGGGCATCTCCCGCGAGGGCGACGTGCTCGACCTCGCCGCGGAGAACAACATCATCGAGAAGTCCGGCGCCTGGTTCAGCTACGGGGGCGAGCGCATCGGCCAGGGCCGCGAGAACTCGCGCGACTTCCTCAAGACGCACCCGCAAGTGCTGGCCGAGGTGGAGGGCAAGCTCTTCGAGAAGTTCGGCGTCGCCCGCGGTCCGGTGGCACCCGTGGCCCAGCTCGTCCCCGCGCCCGCGCCCGAGGCCGAGGAGAAGCGGCCGCGGGTGAAGGCCGTGAAGTAGCGCCCCCGCTGAGAGCCGGGGCCCAGCAGCCCCGGATTTGCAGTCCGATGGATGGCTCTCCGGTTGCCCGGTCCGTATTCATCCCCGTGAGTGCGCCGCGGGTCGGAGTGTTAGACTCAGGACCGTTCCGCCGGAGACGTGGGTCATCGAGAGCCTGAGCTACCAGACGCAGCAGACGGCCGAGCCCGTGGGCAGCCGGGAGTGGCTGCTCGCGCTAGTCGGCGCGGTCGTCACCGGCCCGCAGCCCAAGGGCCTCCTGCTGCCCACACTGCGCGAGCGGCGCGGGGCGGTCGAGCGGCTGCTCGCGCAGACCGGCCTCAACTATGGCACCGGCGCGGACGACGACGCGCTGGCGCTGCTGCCCGAGGCCTCCCCAGGCGAGCGGGCGTTCGGGCTGCTGGTGGCCGGGCTCCTGCGGACGTGCTGCCACATCGGCCACCTCTCGGGGTCGCCCTGGTTCACGCACGCGGCAGGCGCGACCGAAGAGGCGGTCCTCGCACGCAAGGCGCAGCTGATCGCGCTGCTTGCGGCCTCCGCCGACGAGGCGCAGGCAGCGGCGACGCTCTTTGCCGATCCGGTGGGCTCTGCCCCGGCGCTCTGGCAGCGGCTGGCGGGCAAGGCGGCGCTGCGGCTCCAGCGGCGCTACCTCGCCGAGGGTGGGCCGTTCGCGGGGCTGCCGCTGCACAGCGGGCTCTCGGCGATCGAGGTGCGCACCACCGCCACGCTGGCGCTGGCCTCGTTCCACCGCGGGCGCATCTCGGCCGAAGCGGTGAAGCTGCTCCTGCGCACCGCGCTCTCCTGGCGGGCGGTGCTGGTGGAGCTCCTCGCGGGGCTCGCGCGGGAGCAGGAGAACGGCCAGGAGTCGCTGCGCGGCTTCGAGCAGGTGATCCGCGACCAGCGGCTGCCGGCCAAGGAGGCGCGGCTCCTGCGCGCCGGGCTCGAGGACCCGCGGCCTCCCGAGCAGCTGGCCGGGGCCTTGGGCGGCGAGGCGCTGCGGCAGTTCGCGCTCGAGCAGGTGCTCTTGGCGGCGCTGGTGGACCAGCACTTCGACTCCGGTGAGCTAGCGTACGTCTCCCGGCTCGCCGACGCGCTGCAGGTCGACACCGAGCGCCTCTCGATGGTGGAGATGGCCGTCGACGGCTTCTACCGGCAGAACAGCGCCGCGCTGGCGGCCCTGCGCCGCGCCGAGATCCCCGAGGGCCTGCCGCGCGCCTTCACCAGCCGGATGCAGGCGGCCATCAACGACAACCTCGACCGCGTCATCCAGGAGATCCGCGAGACGGGCGAGCTGGCCGAGCTGCTCGCGAGGGCCACCGCGGGCCAGACGCTCAACGCCGTCGAGAAGGCCAAGGTGCGCGAGCAGCTGATCGATCTGGCGAAGACCATCCCGGCGCTCGCCATCTTCGCGGCCCCGGGCGGGGCGCTCTTGTTGCCGATGCTGATCAAGCTGTTGCCGTTCAACGTGCTGCCGTCGAGCTTCGCCGATGAGAAGCCGCGGCTGGCGCTGCCGCCGCGGCGCAGGCAGCTGGCGTTGCCCCCAGGGGAGCCTCCGAAGGGGTAGCGCAGGCCCGACGCGTGGCTCCGCTGGCCGGCGGCCCCGTCTGCGGTGGCCGACGCTGCTACGCCCCGGCGCCCGGCATCTCCCCGAGCGCCCGGATCAGCACCTCGCGCGGCTTCGCCCCATCCGCCGGCCCGACGATGCCGTCCCGCTCCATCCGCTCGATCATCCGCGCCGCCCGGTTGTAGCCAACCCGCAGCTTGCGCTGCAGCAGCGAGATCGAGATGAACCGCATGTCGGCCAGCGCGGCGAGCGCCTGGTCGTAGAGCTCGTCGGGGCCCTCGTCCTCGACCCCCTCGACCCCTTCGCCGTCCTCGGCGCGGGGCTTCAAGATGTTCGGGTCGTAGACCGGCGCGCCCTGCTGCTTCCAGTGCTCGACCACCGCGTGGATCTCTTTTTCGTCCACGAACGGGCCGTGCACGCGGGTGAGCGCAGAGGTGCCCGGAGGCAGGATGAGCATGTCGCCCATGCCGAGCAGGTTCTCGGCGCCGTTGGCGTTGATGATGGTGGCCGAGTCGTGCCGGCTGGCGACCTTGAACGAGATGCGCGAGGGGAAGTTGGCCTTGATCACGCCGGTGACCACGTCGGTCGAGGGGCGCTGGGTGGCGACCATCAGGTGGATGCCAGCGGCGCGGGCCATCTGGGCGAGCCGGGCGATGTACGTCTCCACCTCGCGCGAGGCCACCATCATGAGATCCGCGAGCTCGTCGATGATGATGACGATGTAGGGCAGCTTCTTGAGCGGCTCAGGCGATGGGCTCCGGCTGCCCGGGTCGCCGGGCAGGTCGGTGGGCTCGCCGCGGGCCTGCAGCTCCGCGCGCAGCCACTCTGAGGTGGTCGCCGCGTTGGCCCCCGCGCCGTTGGCCGCGGTGCCCTTGTTTTGCGAGGCCTGCAGGCCGTGCTGGGCGCCCGCGCCATCGACGAGGTAAGGCGCTCGCGCGGGGCCGTCACCAGCCGCGGTCGGGCGCAGGCCGATCTGCTCCCGCGAGCCGGTCACCTCACCGCGCGCCGCGGCGGCAGCGAGGTCGTGCACGTCGAGGTTCGGATCGGTGAGGTCGACCACCCGCTTGGGCGCGACCAGCTTGGGCGGGGCCTTGCGGGCAGCGTCGCCCTCCTTCTCGACCCGCTTGTTGTACGAGGCGATGTCGCGCACTCCGCACTCGGAGAGCAGCTGGTAGCGGCGCTCCATCTCCTCGACGCCCCAGCGGAGCGCCATCGCGGCCTTCTTCGAATCGGTAACCACCGGTAACAAAAGATGCGGGATCCCCTCGTAGACCGAGAGCTCGAGCATCTTCGGGTCGACCATCAGGAAGCGCACCTCCTCCGGCGTCGCCCGCAGCAGCATCGAGACGATCATCGAGTTGACCGCGACGCTCTTCCCCGAGCCCGTGGTGCCGGCGATCAGGAGGTGCGGCATCTTCGCGAGGTCGGCGATGTACGGCTGGCCTTCGATGTCCTTGCCGAGGCACATCGCCAGCTTGCTGGTCGACTTGAGGAACGCCTCCTGCTCCACCAGCTCGCGCAGGACCACCGTCTGGCGGGTCTTGTTGGGGATCTCGATGCCGACCACGCCCTTGCCCGGGATGGGGGCGACGATGCGGACCTTCATCGCCTCCATCGCCATCGCCAGGTCGTCCGAAAGCGAGGCGATGCGCGAGACCTTCACGCCGGCGGCGGGGAGGAACTCGAACATGGTGACGACCGGGCCGGGCCGGATCTGCGTCACCTGGCCGTCGATGCCGAAGGACGCGAGCTTGTCGCGCAGCCTGGCGGCGGTGGCCGTCAGCCCGTCGCGGTCGATCGGCGCGGCGGCCGCGATCTCGCCGGTGAGGATGTCGATCGGCGGGATGGTGAAGGCAGAGCGGCCGCCGAAGAGCTCGAAGTCGCTCGTCTTGCGGGTGGGCGCGGGCTTGGCCGGCTCCAACTTGACCTGCGGCTCGATGCGCGGCGCGGGCTTGGGCGGGGCCTTGGGCTCGATGATCAGCGGCGAGGCGGAGGCTTCGGCGGCGGAGGCCTTGTCGGCGGCGGGGCTTGCGGCCGAGGAGAGGTCGGCGGCCGCGGCGATCGACGCGGCCACCGCGGGCTTGCTCGCGGACCTGGCTGCAGCGGCAGCCTTCGCAGCGCTCTGCGGCGCGGCGGCGGGCGCTGCGGCAACGTTCGCAGCAGTCACCGTAGGAGTGGGCGCCGCAGTACGGCCGGAGACGGCGCTGGGAGCGGGAGAGGGAGCGGGAGCGGCGACGGGAGGCGCGGCAGGCGTCACCGCGGCGGAGGCTCCAGCCGAGGCAGCACCAGCGCCGACGAGCGCAGCGCCCGTTGCGGCAGCGGCCGCCCCAGCGGCGGCCTTCCCGCGCTTCACCTTGGGCTCGACGATCTCGGGCTGCACGGGCAGGCGCGGGTCCTGCGGCGGCTCATCCGCGGAGGCGAGCGCGAGCGCCCTCGCCTCGGGGGCGAGCGCCTTCTTGGCGCGGGGCTTGTCCTGGGACTCTTCGGCGGACCTCTCGGCGGAGTCGTCGTCCTCGGAGCCGTCGCCGGAGTCGCTGTCGGCGGCCGGGCCGTCCTCGTCCCCTTCGTCCTCTTCGTCGCCGAACGAGTCGTCGCGGCCCGCGACAGCGCGGCGACGGGCCGCGTCCACGGCGTAGGCCGCGCCCTTGAACGCCATCGCCCCGCCGGCCACCGAGAGCCGGCCCGCGGTGGCAGCAGCCCGCAGCGCCCAGAGGTCGGTCGCGACCACCAGGGCCGCAAAGCAGATCGCCGAGAGCAGCACCGCGGCGCCAGCGGTCGAGAGCGCGCCACGCACCGCGGCGGCCGAGAGCGCGCCCACCACGCCTCCCGAGAGGTGACCCTGCAGCTTGCCGTGGACCAGCAGCGCCGAGAGCGACATCAGGCCGCCGCAGACCACCGCCCAGGAGAGCACCCGCGCGGCCGTCAGCCGCGGCCAGCCCGAGAGCAGCGCGCTGGCGCAGAGGAGGAAGAAGAGCCCCAGCGCCCACGCGCCCACGCCGAGCGCCTCGAGGAGGGTGGCGGCCAGGGAGTGGCCGAGCGGACCGGCGAGGTTCTCGACAGCGACCTTGGGCTTGTAGCTGTAGAGGCCGAGCAGCATCACCAGCGCCGACCCGCCGAGCAGCAGCCCGCTGACCGGCCGCAAGAAGCGGCCTGCGCCCTCGCCCCGCTTGCGCGCCGCGCCCAGCTTGGCCTTCTTTCCCTGCGACTCGCGCCTGGCCATCCACTGCCTCCAAAGCCGCGCGGACCCGTGCTGCGGGCAAACCTCGGCGAGCCGACTCTAGGGGTGCGCGGGGCGAGGTCAATTTTTCGTCATCTCGGGGCGGCTCCCTTTGCTTTACTTGGGGCGCAGGCCAGCCTATCTTTTCGATCTTTTCCAGACTCTGCTCTACCCCGCTCGCGATTCGCGGAGAGGTTCGGTCAATGGACGTCCGCTGCGACAAGTGTCAGGCCCGTTACCGCATCGATGACGCTCGCGTTGGCCCCAGCGGCCTGACCATGCGCTGTGGAAAGTGCGGCAACACCTTCAAGGTCACGAAGGACTCGGCGGCGGGCGCATCGGCTCCGCCGCCCGCTGCGCCCGCCAGCAAGCCCGCGCCCGCCAAGGCTGAGCCTGCGCCCAACGCCACCATGGTGTTCGGGCAGGCCCCCGTGCTGCCCAAGCCGGCGCCCAAGCCAGCGCCTGCCCCCGCACCGGCCGGAGATGGCGCTGGCTCCACCATGATGTTCGGCCAGTCGCCAGTGGCGCCGGCGATCGCCGCTGCAGCGCTCGGGAAGCCCAAGCCCGCCCCGGCTGCCAGGCCGCCCGACGACTCGGGCTCCACCATGGTGTTCGGCTCGGCCCCGGTGCTGCCCAAGCCTGCGCCCACGGCCATGCCCAAGGCCACGTCGTCGGCGGGCAAGCCTGCCCCGGCTCCTGCCATGGTCGACGGCGCTGGCTCCACCATGATGTTCGGGCAGTCGCCGCTCGCGGCCAGGCCGCCCGCGCCGCCCGCGCCCAAGCCGCCCCCCCCGGCGCCGCCTCCGCCCGCCCCTGCGCCGGCGGCCGAGGCCCCCGCCGAAGAGCACTCGCCCGCCGGCACCGCCGAGGCGACCGACGACGAGATCCCCACCTCGCACTCGCAGTCCTCGGTGCCCGGCAAGGTCGAGATCCCGGCCGAGGAGCAGGCCGCCGCACACGACGAGGCCACCAAGCCGGGCAAGAAGCCTCCGGCCGAGCCGGTGGTGGCAGCGCCCGGCGAGTCCGTCGGCGAGGACCAGGTCGACGGCGGCGCGATGACCGCCGAGCAGCAGGCCGCCGAGGGCGAGGCGCCCGCCGAAGAGGCGCCCGAGCCGGAGAGCAGGCTCTCCAAGGGACCTTCGAAGAAGCTGATGATGATCCTGGGCGGTGTCGCCGCGGCGATCTTCCTCGTCCTGGGCGGACTCGTCGTGGTGAAGAAGCTGGGCCCCAAGCCGCCGCCCGAGGCCGCGGTGCAGCAGCTCGAGCAGGGCCGCGTGCTGCTGGAGAAGGACTCGCTGGCGACCTTCGGCAGCGCGCTCGAGACCACCGTGGCCGCCATCGAGGCCGCGCCCAAGAGCCCCTTCGGCGAGGCCCACGCGGTGAAGGCCGAGATCGAGATCGCCTGGTCGGAGGCGCTCACCGAGCAGTCGGCGATCCTCGAGGACAAGGCGCAGCGCGCCGACGACGACAAAGCCAAGGCCGAGGCCAACGCCGGCTCCGAGAAGGCCAAGGTCGACGCCAAGGCGCACCTGAAGGCCGCGCTGGAGGCCACCCAGGCCGGCTACAAGGCCGACCCGAAGTCGCCGGAGCTGACCTTGGCGCTGGCGAACTACTACCGGGTGACCAGGTCGAACTCGAACCTCAACAAGCAGCTGAAGAAGGCCGCGGAGCTGAAGGCCACCGAGGGCAGGGTCGCGCTGGTCGAGGGCCTCCGGCTGCTCGCCGACGACGACGGCGCCGAGAAGGCGCTGCCCAAGCTGAAGGCGGCGCTGGCGGCCTTCCCGGGCTCGGCGCGGGTGCAGTACCGGATCGCCAGGGCGTACCTCGCGCTCAAGAACGACGCCGAGGCGCTCAAGGCGCTGCAGGAGACGCTCAAGCTCTCCGGCAGCCACGAGCGCGCGCAGGCGGCCCTGGGCGACCTGCAGGCGAACGCCCCCCCGGCAGAGACGCCGCCTGCCCCCGAGCCGGAGAAGAAGTAGCGGATCGGAGGCAGTCCAGTGTCGATCGATCGCGCCAAGGTGCGGCACGTCGCGCACCTCGCCCGGCTCCAGCTCGGGCCTGAGGAAGAAGAGAAGTTCGCGGCCCAGCTCTCCAAGGTGCTCGGCTACGTCGAGACGCTCGCGCAGGTGGACGTCTCGCAGGTCGAGCCGCTCGCCTTCGCGGGCGACGCCGCCGGGCTGGACCCCGCGTCGCTGCTCCGGGAGGACCTGGCGGTCCAGGGGCTGTCGCGCGAGGAGGCGCTCGCCGCCGCCCCCAAGCGCGATGAGCAGAGCTTCCTCGTTCCCCGCATCCTCGAGTGATGGAGTGACCGGTTGAGCGCGATCGACCCCTCTCTGTTGACGCTCGGCGCGCTCTCGGACGCGCTCGAGAGCGGCGCTGCCACACCCGAGGCCGCGCTCGACGCCTGCCTCGCGCGGATCCGCGCGCACGACCCCCAGGTGAAGGCGTTCCTGCGCGTGGACGAGCCCGGCGCCTGCGCGATGGCCGCTGCGGCTGGCGAGCGTCGCCGGGCCGGTAGGCCGCTCTCCGCGCTCGACGGCGTGCCCGTGGGGCTCAAGGACATCTTCTGCCAGAAGGGGGTCGAGACCACCTGCGGGTCGAAGATCCTCGAGGGCTGGAAGAGCCCTTACTCGGCCACGGTGGTGCAGAAGCTCGAGGCGGCCGGCGCGGTGCTGGTGGGCAAGCTCAACATGGACGAGTTCGCGATGGGCTCGTCCACCGAGAACTCCGCCTACGGGCCGACGCACAACCCGTGGGACCTCTCGCGCACGCCCGGCGGCTCCAGCGGCGGCTCTGCGGCGGCGGTCGCGGCGCGGCTGGTCCCGGGCGCCTTCGGCACCGACACCGGCGGGTCGATCCGCCAGCCCGCCGCGCTGGTGGGCTGCGTCGGGCTCAAGCCCACCTACGGGCGCGTCTCGCGCTACGGCGTGATCGCGTTCGCCTCCTCGCTTGATCAAGTGGGTCCGATGGCGCAGGACGTGCGCGGCTGCGCGCTCCTCCTGCAAGCGGTCTCGGGACGCGACGAGCGCGACCAGACCTCTTCTCCGCGCGCGGTGCCCGACTTCGACGCGGCGGTGCGCGCGCCCGACGTGCGCGGCCTCAAGCTGGGCCTGCCCAAGGAGTATTTCGGCGAGGGGCTCGACCCCGAGGTCGAAGCGGCGGTGCGGCGCACGGTGCAGGTCTTCGAGGAGGCCGGCGCGCAGATCGTCCCGGTGTCGCTCCCCAACTCGCCGCACGCGATCGCGACGTACTACCTCGTCGCGACGGCGGAGGCCTCGTCGAACCTCGCCCGCTACGACGGCGTGCGGTTCGGCCTGCGCAGGGGCGGGGAGAAGTCGCTCGCGCAGATGTACGGTGAGTCGCGCGAGGCGGGCTTCGGCGCCGAGGTGAAGCGCCGGATCATGCTGGGCACCTACGCGCTCTCGTCCGGGTACTACGACGCGTACTACCTGCGGGCCCAGAAGGTGCGGCAGCTCATCCATCAGGACTTTGCAAAAGCCTTTACCGGAGTGGACGCGGTGCTCTCGCCGACCTCGCCCACCGCGGCCTTCAAGCTGGGCGAGAAGGTAGACGACCCGCTGGCGATGTACCTGAACGACATCTACACCGTCCCGGCCAACCTCGCGGGCCTGCCCGGGCTCTCGGCGCCGTGCGGCTTCACCAAGTCGGGACTACCGATCGGTTACCAACTCATCGGCCGCGCCTGGGACGAGGCGACGCTGCTGCGGCTCGCCGCTGCGCACGAGGCCCGCACCGACTGGCACCTGCGCGTGCCGGTGATCGGCTAGGGGAGCGCGATGCCCGTCCAAGACTACGAGCCCGTCATCGGCCTGGAGGTCCACGCGCAGCTGCTCACCAAGAGCAAGATCTTCTGCGGCTGCTCCACCGCCTTCGGGGCGCCGCCCAACACGCAGGTCTGCCCCACCTGCCTGGGGCTCCCGGGCTCGCTGCCGGCGCTCAACCGCAGCGCGGTCGAGATGGCGATCCGGGCCGGCAAGGCCTTCGGCTGCGCCATCCGGCTGCGCTCGGTGTTCGCGCGGAAGAACTACTTCTACCCGGACCTGCCGAAGGGTTACCAAATCTCGCAGTACGAGCTGCCCATCTGTGAGGGCGGACAGGTGCCCGTCCCGCAGCCCGACGGCTCGCTGCGGATGGTGCCGCTGACCCGCATCCACCTCGAGGAGGACGCGGGCAAGAACGTCCACGGCGACACCGCCAGCGAGGTCGA
>JAYWAO010000055.1:0-7069 GCA_043782365.1 Deltaproteobacteria bacterium | reverse complement strand
GGACGATCGACCCGACTTGATTTTTTGTCAAGCCACCCGCCAGCGCCCTCAGGGGCGCGGCGAAGTTGGTGCCCGCAACCCTTCAACGAGCAGGGAACTCTCCGCCCTCGAACGCGCCGTTCGCCTCGAGCGTGTCGACCGCAGACTGCACGTTCTCGACCGACACGTCAGTCAGCACCACGAGCCCCGGCTCCCACCAGGCGACCCCGCCCGCGGCCTTGGCCCCGCGAACTCCTTCCCGGACGTTGGCCAGATCCCGAAAGCTGAGCCGGTAGCGCTGACCGTGCGCCTCGACCTCGAGGTCCAAGAAGCCTTTTGATGGCAGATAGCCTGCGACAGCGTCGATATCGCTCGGCCAATGGATACGGACGGACATGGTTTGCTCCGCAGCTAGTGATGAGAGTGGCTGGACGTGACGTCCTTGAGCACCACGTGATTGAGCCGCTTCTGGAACTCGACCGCGCCGGGGTGGTTCGTGGCCGTGCAGTCCGTCACCACGATCTCGAAGTGGTGCTGGTTGGAACCGCGTTGCTGGATCGCCAGCCCGTGGGGGACCGACTCGACATCGAAGATCGTGCCGCGATACGCACCGAGTTGGTCGACGGCATCGAACAACGAGAGGCCGCGCGTGGTCACCTGCGGCTTCGGCTTCGGCGCGCCCTTCTTGGCGGCGGCTTGGGTCACCTTGCAGACGAAGTCCGAAGGGCCAGCCTGCAGTGCGTCGTGGGCCTTTGCGTGGGCAGTCTTGTGGCCGCGGTAGTGGGCCGCGGAAGCGGGCAATGCCGCTGCAATCGCTGCGATCACGATCAGTGCGCTGCGCGAGATCTGCATCGAGCCCCCCCGATGACTGTGTAAGGTGCCCGAGGTCGGAATCGAACCAACGACACGGGGATTTTCAGGGCTGACCCGGGGATTAGAAGTCCCCGTGTCATCGCGGACGTGTTCTTGGCGCTTCTCGGACACTTGTGAGCCAGTGGGTCACCGTTGCGACAACGCTTCGCGGTCACCCTCTATCCGGTCCGCGCCGCGCGCGAACCGACCGCGTGGCGCGGGCGCCGGATCAAGATGTCCGCGGGGATCCCCAACTCCGCGTGGAGTCTCCGAATCATCCCAATCGAGAGCGACCGTCGCCGGTTCAAGACCTCGGCGACGCGCGTCCTCGTGCCGATCACACCCTCCAGGTCCTTCCGGACCAACCCCTGTTGCTCCATCCTGAACTTGATCGCGTCGATGGGGTCGGGCGGATCGATCGCGTGGTGGGTGCTCTCGTAGGCGTCGATCAACGTCGCCAGAACATCGAGGCGGTCCCCCTTCGGGGTCCCCAATCGATGCCCCCAGAGCCGCTCGACCTCCTGCAGGGCCTTTCGGTGGTCGCGCTCATTTCGGATGGGCTTCACGGCGGTCATGACTTCACCTCTTCACGAACTTGACGGTCTTGACGTCGACCGCGTCGTACTCGGAGTGCGTGCCTACCCACTTGATCCAGACGATCCCTTTTTCAAAGTCGACGGCGGTGATCAGCCGGTAGGCATTCCCTTTGATGTTGAAGACGATCCGGTCGGCCGACACGATGCTTGCAGTTGCGTAGAGCGACTTGACCGCAGGGGTGCTTGGCCACGCGGCCTTCTGGACTTCAGCGAACCATGCGTCCAGCGCGGCCCTGACCGCCCGCTGGTCTCTGTGGCCCTGCAGCGACTCCACGAACTCGTGCAGGGTCTTCCTGGCGATGATCCTCACCCCAGATTTCTAGCATGTGCCCAAAATGGGCGCAACGTGCTCAGCGTACTCCCCGCGCCGGGCCGCGGCAGATGAGGGGGCCTGCTGGCGGGGGGATGGGGAAGAAGGCTCGGCGGAGGCAATGGCGCCGCCGCAAGAGAGGACGGCACATGGCGAGCGAGCGGTTGTTCAGGCGGGCGAAGCGGGGCGTTTGGTACGCGTGGTTCTACGACGAGCAGCAGAACCGGGTGCGCTTCTCCACCCACTGCAGGAACAAGCGGGCGGCGGAGGCGGCGCTCAGCAAGGCCGAGCAGGGAGCGTTCGGCGTGGGCGCGGGCGTGCGCGGGTACACGCTCTCCGATGCGCTCGAACAGCTCGTCGAGACGGGCTGCATCGACAAGTCGACGGCGACGGCGGAGATGTACAAGCGGAAGGCGGGCCACCTTCTGCGGCTGCTCGGCGAGACGCGGCGGCTCGGCAGCTTGAGCATGGACGCGATCTCGGGGTTCATCGCGGCGCGGCAGCAGGAGGGGGCGAAGTCGGGGACCATCTACAAGGAGCTGGTCACGCTGCGGCGCGCGCTCAAGCTCGCGCGGCAGAATGGCAAGTACCGGCTGGACCCGTCGGCAATCATCCCGCCCTTCCGCAACCGCTACCAGCCGCGCGAGCGGTGGATGACGGAGGACGAAGACCACCGGCAAGAAGATCAAGCTCACCCAGCCCCGCACCAAGGCCGCCCCCGCGCCCGCCCCCGCGGAGAAGCGCCGGCCGAGGAGCAGACCAAGCGCCCTGCCCCGGCCAAGGCAGCGCGCCCCGCCAAGGCGGCGGCAGCGGGCGCGGAGCCGCGCCTGCCCGCAGTCGGCACTACGGTGAAGAAGACCGACCGCTGCGGCAAGGTCCGCTGCGAGTGCAAGATCGAGAAGGACGGCGTCCACTACGAGGGCAAGGTCTACGGCTCGCTCTCCGGCGCCGCGGTCGCGGCGGCGAAGGACCTGGGACTCCCCGGCAACTCCTTCAACGGCTTCGTGTTCTGGGGCCTCGGCAAGCCCAACCGCGCTGCGGCGGACCCGACGCTGCGGCTGGAGCAGCTCTGGAAGCGCTACGCCGAGGTGGTCGGCGCGGCGATGCAGGGCGAGCGCAAGGCCGAGGTGGCGAAGCTCGCGCGGATCCATGGCGCGCAGCTCGACGCGCTGCTCGGCTGAGTGAGGCAGCGAGCCTTGGCTCCCGAGGGGGCGACCGCCCGAAGCGGCCGCCCTTCGTCGTTCCAGCATCGGCCTCGGGCTACTTGATCTGCTTCGGCGGCGTGAGGATCTCGCCCTCCGCCATCAGGACGGTAACGTGCCCTGTCGACGTCACGCTTGCGGTCAGGGGCACGTCGAAGCGGCGCAGCACCTTCGCCATCCGGGCCTCCGCGGCCAGGAACGCCGCCGCCATCTGTGCCGCGCTCAAGTTGCCGTGGCCCAGCGTGAAGCAGGCAACGCCTGCACGGACCAGGGCTGCTTGCTCGAGCGCGTTGCGGCGAATCGCCTTGTCCTTGGTCAGAACGATCCAGCCCCGCTGCCCGACATCGGCGAGCCAGAACGAGTCCTCAGCGTCCTGCTTGAAGTGGTCGTCGTGGGTCTCGACCTTCCAGCCGGCTGCGCGAAGCTCCTGCGCGAGCCGCCGCCCAAGAGCACGGTCGACGAACCACGTGAAGGGCTCAGGCGGCTTCAACCGTCTCGCACCGGATCGCGTCCTCGATCAAGTCGAGCGACAGGCCATAGTCGTCAGCGAGTTCGTTGATCGACTCACCGGCCCGATAACGTCCCGCCACCACCCGGGCCTGGATGCCAGTGCCGATGATGACCGGCTGGCCGAAGCCACGGCGGGGGTCGATGACGATGCTCTTTGGCTGCGCGGCTCCGATATCAGCCCGCACCCAAGGATGGAGGCGCTGGGCGACGTCGAGGCCCCAGTCGATCCGCTCCAGGTTCTGCGAGAGGATCTTTTCGAGCAGTGCTTGGTTCGGCTGGCTCGCTTCCAGCAGCCGGCCCGCGCGCTCGATGAACAGCCGCTTACCGTCGGTCTTGAACTGGGCGTGGATGAGCGGTCGCTTGATGCCCATCTCTGTGCCGACGAGATGGAGCGCCTTGCGGACCTTCTGCATCGAGATGCCGTGCACGCGCCGGATCGACGCGAGCACGAACGCCTCGACGAGGTTGGAGAACGACAGGTTCAGAGGCTGCTCGTCGGCAGGCACGAAGAGCTGCTTGTGGTCGCCGTTGCCGACAGCCCAGAGCCGCAGCGTCGACGGCGACAGCCGCACGATCTGAGCGGCACGGCTCACCGCGTAGGCGGGAAGCTCCTCGGGCACGCTGGGGTCCTGCATCTGGTTGGCTGCTCTCATTGCGCGCCTCCTCTATCACAAGGGGTTCTGGCCCCACCAAGGGGCCGCCGCCGGCCTGTACGCGAACGCGATGGTTCGGACGCCGCCCTGCACCCGGATCTTCAGGCTGGTTCCGTCAAACCACAAGTCCCCGTCCTGCAACAGCAGCGGCGGCTGGCTCACTGTGCGCCCGTCCCGCCCCCAGCGCCGCCCGTGAAGATGCCGCCCTGGCCGGTGCCCGCCCCCAGGCCGCCAACGCCGGGGCCATCGTTCGACCCGCCATTGGCCACTACGCCCGCGCCTTAGCTCGCCACCAACCCACCCCTGCTGCTTCTTGGCGAGGGTCGGCCGCGGTGCACGGGCGGCGTTGGGATCAGCGAGCTGAGCGCTCGCTCACAGAAACTCATCTTGGATCGAGTGGTTCCCGCCGCGGTCCCGCACCGTCTAAGGACCCCATGATGCGCGCGCGCGTAAGTTGCAAATGGCGGTGGCCGTGGGCCGGTCGAGCGCGGCCCGCTCCGAATCGCTCAGAGGCGCGTGCTCGGTATCCGCCGCCAACTCGACCCAGAGTGCGTCGAGAAGCGACGCCTTGTCGCCGCACCCACCGGCAGTTTGCGGAACTCCTCAAGCATCTGGAGATTTGTCACCAACCGAGCGTACTGCGCGGGGGCACTGCCGTCCAGACGGACCTCATCGACACCCGCACGTCCAGGGGGCCGACTCGGCTTGATCGCGGGTCCCAAGGCGGACGGCGATGGCACGGCGTGGAAAGTTGGTGCCCGAGGTCGGAATCGAACCAACGACACGGGGATTTTCAGGGCTGACGCGGGGATTGGAAGTCCCGTGTCATCGGCTCGCTCTTGCTCTGCGGCAGGGGTTGGCGGCACGCCCTTGTGCCGCTACACTCCTCGGATGGCGATCACGCAGCAGGTCCTCACCGAAGCACTCCGTCTGCAGCCCGGCGACCGCGCCGATCTGGCTGCTGCGCTGCTCGCGAGCCTCGATGAGCAGGAGGACGCGGGAGCGGCTGCCGCTTGGGACGACCTGGCGCGGCGACGTGCCCTGGAGATCGACTCGGGACAGGCAAGCCCGATCTCCTCCGACGAGTTCTTCCGTCGGCTGCGCGATGATCGTTGAGTTCCACCCGGGGGCGCTCGGAGACGCGCGCTCCGCGCTCCTCTGGTACGCGGAACGGTCAGAGCCCGCAGCGCTGCGCTTCGAGGCCGAGCTGCGACGCGCGGTGGAGTTCATCGGCCTCTTGCCTTCGGCTGGCAGCCCTGGCGGCTTCGGGACGCGCCGGCATCGCCTGCACGGCTTCCCACACGCGCTGATCTACCGGGTCGGCAGCGACTCGCTGCTGGTGCTCGCCGTGGCCCACGAGCGGCGCGAACCGGGCTATTGGCGCGGGCGCTGAAGGAAGTGGGTGGCTGAGGTCGGAATCGAACCAACGACACTGGGATTTTCAGGCTGACACGGGGACCGGAAGTCCCCGTGTCATCGGTTTCGAGTCCCACCGTGCCGCGAGGTCCATGGCCGCGCACCATTCAACGAGCAGGAAATTCTCGGCCCTTGAACGCGCCGTTCGCCTCGAGGGTCTCGACCGCCGACTTCACGTTCTCGACAGACACCTCGGTCAGCACGACGAGCCCTGGCTCCCACCAAGCGACTCCGCCCGCGGATGCGGCTCCGCGGACTCCCTCCTGCACGTTGGCCAGATCGCGAAAGCTGAGCCGATAGCAGTGGCCGTGCGCCTCGACCTCGAGGTCCAAGAAGCCCTTTGACGGCAAATAGCCCGCGATAGCATCGATATCGTTGGGCCAATGGATGCGAATCGACATGGCGTGCTCCACAGCTAGTGATGAGCGTGGCTGGAGGTGACGTCCTTGAGCTCCACGTGGTTGAGCCGCTTCTGGAACTCGATGGCGTCGGGGTGGTTCGTGCTCGTGCAGTCCGTCACCACGATCTCGAAGTGGTGCGGGTTTCCGCCGCGCTGCTGGATCGCCAGCCCGTGCGGGACCGACTCGACCTCGAAGATCGTGCCGCGATACGCACCGAGTTGGTCGACGGCGTCGAACAACGAAAGGCCGCGCGTGGTCACCTGCTGCTTGGGCTTCGGCGCACCCTTCTTGGCGGTGGCTTGAGTCACCTTGCAGCCGAAGTCCGAAATGCCAGCCTGCAAGGCGTCGTGGGGCTTGGCGTGGGCAGTCTTGTGGCCGCGGTAGTGGGCCGCGGAAGCCGGCAAAGCCACCGCCAGCGCTGCGATCACGAGCAGTGCGCTTCGCAGGATCAAGTGCATCGAGCCCCCCCGATGGTGGAAAGTTGGTGCCCGAGGTCGGAATCGAACCAACGACACGGGGATTTTCAGGGCTGACGCGGGGATTACCTTGTCCCCGTGTCATTGAGGGAACCGCCCTTGACCGCTCGACTTCTCGGGCGCTCGCCGCCGCGTGGGACGCAGTTGGGACAATGCACTCCCTCGGCGGTAACCGCCTGCTGCTGCGCGAGCCCTCACTTGCCTACCTTGGCACCCGCAGACCAGTAGCTGCTGTCCTGCATCACCGGCAGCGACTCGCTGTAGTCGTAGTCCGGCACCGAACGGATGAACTCGACCAATTCGAGGATCGCTTTCCTCTGCCCGGCGGAGAGCTTGCCCGCACGTTCGACGAACCACGACCCCGAGGTGCGCGTCGGCCCGAGCGCTGCCAGCGCGCGGTCCCGCACGTCGAGGTTCTCGAAGTCGAGCCCGGCCGTCAGCCACGCCGGCAGGTAGTAGCAATATCCCTCCGGAGTCAGAAACGAGGGGCTGTTGCGCTCCAAAGCCTCCAGCGGAATCGCATCCCACGTGCGCCCGCGCAGGGCGTTGTAGATCTTCTGCCCCTCGTCGCGGTCGTTGGGTGTGGAAGTGATCTTGGCGGGGTCGAGCGCCTTGCCCGGAGGGAACGCCGCACGGAGCTTCGCCTTGACCTCGGCGATCCTCGCGCCGTGCAC
>JAYWAO010000054.1:0-19021 GCA_043782365.1 Deltaproteobacteria bacterium | reverse complement strand
GTGAGCCCCGTGCCAGCGGTCGACACCGCGGGCCCCTACCGCCGCGACAGCGTCGCCCCCGTGCTGCGCGCCGAGGGCCTCGTCAAGCGCTACGGCGGCCTCACCGCGGTGGGCGGCGTCTCGCTGGGCCTGCGCGAGGGCGAGATCCTCGGGCTGATCGGCCCCAACGGCGCGGGGAAGAGCACGCTCTTCTCGATGCTCGCGGGCTCGGTGCCGCCCACCAAGGGCCGCATCTACCTCGGCGCGGAAGAGCTGACCGGGCTTCCGGCGTGGAGGGTGGCGCGCCTGGGCGTGGTGCGCACGCATCAGATCGTGCGACCGTTCGCGGCGCTGACACTATTGGAGAACGTCGAGGTGGCCGCGCTGCACGCGCTCGGCGAGACGGCCGATCCGCGCGAGGCCGCCCTGGAAGCGCTCCGCTTCACCGGCCTCGAGCGCCGCGCCGCCGAGCTCCCCGGCAACCTCACGCTCGCGGGCCGCAAGCGCCTGGAGCTCGCGCGGGCCATCGCGCTGCGGCCCAAGGTGATCCTCCTCGACGAGGTGGTCGCCGGCGTCAACCCCGCCGAGGCGCAGGAGATGACGCTGCTCGTCCGCCGGATACGCGACGAGCGCGGGGTGTCAATCGTCATGACCGAGCACGTGATGCCCGCGGTGATGAGCCTCTCCGACCACGTGCTGGTGCTCGACGCCGGGAAGCTGATCGCCGAGGGGAAGCCCGCCGACATCGTCAAGGACCCGGCGGTGATCGCTGCCTACCTCGGGCAGCGCCACGCGCCCGCGGCGGATGGCGCTGCGGAGCCGGCGCTCGGCGGCGGGCGCGGCGTGGGCGAGGTGGCGCCATGAGCGGGGAAGGCGCGGGGGCTCCCTCGCCGGTGCTGCTCTCGGTGCAGGGGCTGCACGCGGGCTATGGAGAGGTAGCCGTGCTCGAAGGCATCTCGCTGGAGGTGCGCAAGGGTGAGATCGTCACGCTGCTCGGCTCCAACGGCGCAGGCAAGACCACCACGCTGCGGGCGCTCTGCGGCTTGTGCGCGGTGACCGCGGGCGAGGTGCGCTTCGCCGGGCAGGACCTCCTCCGGGTGCCGCCGCACCTGCGCAACGGCCTCGGCCTTTCGCTCGTCCCAGAGGGGCGCGAGCTGTGGCCGCAGCTCACCGTGAAGGAGAACCTCGAGCTGGGCGCGTTCGGCCTGCGCGCGCGGCCGCGGCTGCGGGAGAACCTCGAGAAAGTGTATGCGCTGTTCCCGCGGCTGCAGGAAAGGCAGAGGCAGCTCGCGGGCAGCCTCTCGGGCGGCGAGCAGCAGATGGCCGCCATCGGGCGCGGGCTGATGTCCGAGCCCGCGCTGCTGCTCCTCGACGAGCCGTCCTTGGGGCTCGCGCCGATCGTGGTCGATCAGATGTTCGCGGCGATCAAGGCGCTGCATGCGGGCGGGCTGACGGTGCTCTTGGTGGAGCAGAACCTCGCGTCGGCGCTGGAGGTGGCGCAGCGTGGATATGTGATTGAAACGGGCAGGGTGAAGATGCAAGGCGAGTGCAAGGCGCTGGCGGCGGATCCGTCGATCCGGGCGGCGTACCTGGGGCTCTGAAGCAGCGCGCCGCGGGCTCCAGTTGGCGGGAGCCCTCGCACTGCCGCAGCCTCTCCACCACCGGCTCCCAGAGGTGCGCGGCCTTCAGGCATTGGCGGGGGCCAGCGGCGCGCGCCTGGGTCGCGGCAGCTTGCGCCCGAAGAGACAGGCCGCCGCGAGCCAGAGCTTGCGCCCGAGGGAGACCCGGGCCCGGCCGCGGTACGGGTCGCGCCCCTGCGCCTCGAGCGCCGCGAGGATCTCGCCGTAGAGCACGCCCATCGCCCGCACGCAGAGCCGCGCGCGCCACGAAGGGATGAGCGCGAGCCCCGGCTCCGCCCGCGCGTACCAGACGCGGGCCCGCTCGATCTGCCCTTCGACGAAGGCGGGCAGCAGCGGCGGACTGCACCCCGCATGGCCCGGCTGCGCCGCCGCCAGGATCTCCGCTTGTGAGAGCCCGGCCGCACGGAGCTCGTCCTCTGCGAGGTAGACGCGTCCGGCTGCCGCGTCCTCGGCCACGTCGCGCAGGATGTTGGTGAGCTGCATTGCCACTCCCAGCGCCTCGGCGGAGTCGGTGGCCTCCGCTCCGGCACCGAGCGCCGGCCCGAGCGCGCGGCCGACCGTGCCCGCCGCCAGCCCGCAGTACCGGCGCAGCTCGGGCCAGCTGCCGACCCGCACTTGGGTGAGGTCGAGGGACATCCCGTCGAGCAGCTCTTCGAGAGGGGCGCGCGGGATCTGGTGGCTGCGGCAGGCCCAGGCGAGCGCGGCGACCTCCGGCTCGGGGTCGTCGAGGCCCGGGGCACTGAAGGCGCGCTGGAGGCGGTCGCGCGCGCGCAGCAGCGCTTTGCGGGCGGCCGGCTCGGAGCTGGCGGAGTCCACCGCGTCGTCGGCGCGACGGCAGAAGGCGTAGACGGCGTAGCAGGCCGCCCGCAGCTCTTTCGGGAGCAGGTGGGCAGCGAGCGAGAAGGTCTTCGCGTGCCGCTCGGTCACCGCGCGGCACCCCTCGAGGGCGACCGCCAGCCGGCCTCGCGGCAGCGCGCGCGACAGCGGAGCCAGCACTGCGCTCACGCCATCGCCTCCACCCTGGCGATGACCGCGTCGAGCGAGCGGGCCACCTCCAAGAGCGGCGCGCAGGCAGCGGCTTTTCGCGAGCGGGCGCACAGCCTGCGCACCTCCCGCTCCACCCGGGCGAGCGCGCCGCAGTCGGTGATCATGCGCTGCAGGGCGGCGAGCGCGGCGGCGTCCGGGTGCGCGAGGCACCCCTTGAGCCGTGCGCGCCCCACCTCGTCGAGCGCACGCCAGGTGAGCAGCAAGAGCCAGGTCTTCTTCCCGGCGGCGAGATCGGCGAGCGCGGGCTTTCCGGCGGCGTCCCCCTGGCGGAACGGGAGCAGATCGTCCTGCAACTGGAAGGCGAGCCCGAGCGGCCGCGCCACCCGGCGCAGCGCTTCGAGCACCTCCGGCCCCGCGGCCGCGAGCATCGCGCCCGCCACCAGCGGCGCCTCGAAGGAGTAGCGGGCCGTCTTCAGCTGCTCCGCCCTGCGGGCCGCGCTGCAAGAGACGCTGGAGAGCTCGACGCCGGTGAAGGCGATGTCGAGGTACTGCCCGGCGGCGGTCTCACGGCAGGCGGCGAGCACCTCGCGCGTGGTGGTGGCCGCGCCGGGGAGGCCGCAGCCTAGCATCGCGTCGATCGCCTCCACGAAGAGGAGGTCACCCGCGACCACCGCCAGCTGCTCGCCGAGGCGGCCGTCGCCGAGCACGCGGTGGAGCGCCGGTCCTCCGCGGCGGGTGCCGGCGTCGTCGGCGATGTCGTCGTGGACGAGGAAGAACGCGTGCATCACCTCGAGCGCCGCGGCGAAGCGGGCCAGCCCCTCGGGCGCTGGATGGGCGCCGCCGCCCGCGCGCCAGCCCAGCTCCACCAGCTTGGGACGCAGGCGCTTCCCGGGGCGCGTGGCGAACTCCCTCAGGCGGTCCCAGGGGACGCGGATGCCGGGCGGCGAGCGCCGCGGGGCGAGAAGGGCGGCGAGCGCGCGCTCGGCGGGCTCCCGGGGGCCGCGGGAGGCCGGGCTGGTGGCGACTGGCGCCGTTCGCTGGCGGGCGGCGGGCGCCAGGGAGGCGCTCCCGGCCTGCGCCGCCACGGGACGGAGCGGCGGGAGCGCAGCCTGCTGCCCGACGGTGGCGCGCCTCACGACGCAACCTCTTACCTTGCTGCGAGGGGCAGCGCGCTCGCGGCGCCTTCGCGCCGGGGCACCTGCACCGACGCACCGGGCGAGCGCCGCCACGCCGTGTCCGCAGCCGGGATCAGCCGGTCGAGCACCTTGGCCGAGCAGAGCACTCCCGGAACGCCCGCACCCGGGTGCGTGCCGGCGCCGACGAAGTAGAGCGACCGCACGTCCTCGCTCTGGTTGTGGAAGCGGAACCACGCCGACTGCCGCAGCGTCGGCTCGATGGAGAACCCCGCGCCGTGCATCGAGAGGAGGTTCTTCTCGAAGTGATCGGGCGTGACGTGCTTGACGGTTACCAAATCCTTGCGAAGCCCCGGGATCATCCGCTGCTCGAGCGCGGCGAAGATCCGGTCGCGGTACCGCTCGCCCTCTGCGTCCCAGTCGACCTTGCGCCCCTGGTTGTTGGGCACCGGCGAGAGCACGTAGAAGCCCTCGTGCCCGGGCGGCGCGAGCGCGGGGTCGGTGCGCGTCGGCGCGTGCAGGTAGAGGGAGAAGTCCTCGGCCAGCACCTTCTTGTCGAAGACGTCCTCGAGCAGCTCCCGGTAGCGGGGCCCGAGCAGGATGGTGTGGTGCGCGAGGCTTGGGTGCTGCCGCTTGGTGCCGAAGTAGGCGACGAAGAGGCCCATCGAGAACTTCATCGCCTCGACGCGCGCATCGGTGTGCTTCCTGCGGTGCTCGGGCGCGATCAGGTGGCGGTAGACGGCGGGTGCGTCGGCGTTGCAGACCACGCGGTCGGCGCGCAGCTCCGCGCCACCTTCGAGCCGCACCCCCTTGGCCGCGCCGCCCTCGACGAGGATCTGCTCGACCGTGCTGCTGGTGCGGACCTCGACGCCGAGCTCGCCCGCGAGCTTGACCAGCGCGGCCACCAGGGCTGCGGTGCCGCCGACGGGGAAGTGGACGCCGAACCTCCGCTCGAGCGTGCCGATCAACATGTAGATGGAGCTGGTGCGGAACGGGTTTCCGCCCACCAAGAGCGGCTGGAAGGTGAAGACCTGCCGCAGCGAGGGGTCCTTGATCTCGCGGCTGACCGCGCGATAGACGCTGCGGTCGGAGCGCAGCCGCGCCATTTGGGGCACCGCCTTGAGCATGTCGGTGAAGTTGGAGAAGGGCGCGTCCGAGAGCTTCTCGAAGCCCACCTTGTAGATGTCGTCGGAGTGGGCCTTCATCCGGCGCCAGCCGTCGATGTCCTTGGGGTTGAACTTGCGGATCTGCTCGATGGTGCGCTCTTCGTCCCCGACGTAGTCGAAGTGGCGACCGTCCGGGAAGACCACCCGGTACCAGGGGTCCACCGGCAGCAGCGTCAGGTAGTCGTCCATCCTCCGGCCCGAGAGCGCGAAGAGCTCCTCGAGGAGGAACGGCGCGGTGATCACCGTGGGCCCGGCGTCGAAGGAGAAGCCGTCCTGCCGGAAGACCATCCCGCGTCCTCCACACTGGTCCTGGCGCTCGAGGAGCGTCACCCGGTGTCCGCGCGAGGCGAGCCGGATGGCCGCCGCGAGTCCGCCGAACCCGCCGCCTACGACGATTGCACTCGGCTGCACAGCGGGCATGGGTCAATCCTTCCGTGCGGGCTCTTTGGATGGAGAATCCCCGCCGCTTGGTTCGCATCAGATGCATCGGGCAGATGAGCGATTCGAGCGTTTTTGAGGAGCAGGCGCTCGGAGACCCCAGTCGGGAGCGGGCCGGAGCCATGCGGGACTCGAGCGAGACGGCGGCGGTGGGCGCGCGCGGCCCAGGCTTCGCGCCGGGCCTGCTCGCCGAGCGGCTCGGGCGCGCTGGGGCCGACGAGGTGGAGGCCCTCGAGCGCCGCTTCCGCGAGCGGCGGACGGCGCCAGCTGAGCCGCCGCGCGCGCCTGAGGCGGGCGCCACGACCGACTACGACGTGCTGCTCGCGGGCGGCGGGCTCTCGCTCCTCTACGCGGTGACCCTGGCCCGGCGAGGGCTGCGGGTGGCGGTCGCCGACCCTCGCGGCGTGGGCCGGGCGCACCGCGAGTGGAACGCCTCGCTCCCCGAGCTCGCGCCGCTCTTGGCCGAGGGCGTCCTCGACCGGGCCGGGCTGGAGCAGGTAATCGTCAACCGCTACCGCGCCGGCCTGATCCGCTGGCGCGGGTCTGCCCCGCTCCTGGTCGAGGGCGTGCTCGACGTCGCCGTCGACGCGCAGCGGCTGCTCGACCTCTTGCGCGCGCGGGCCCGCGGCCTCGGCGTGCACCTGCTCGACGGCGAGGCGGTGCTCGCCCACGCGAGCGGCCCTGGCGGAGTGGCGACGCTGCTCGGGGCAGAGTCTCCGGGCCGACGCTCCCGCACGCTGACCGCCCGCCTGCTCCTCGACGGCCGCGGGGCAGCCTCTCCGCACGCGCGCTGGGACCTCGTCTGCCCGACGGTCGGCGGTGTGCTCGAGGGCCTCGCCGAGGGGACCGCGCCCGACGAGGTCGACCCTACGCTGGGCGAGATCCTCGTCTCGGTGGACGGAGCCTCCGGTGGCACGCAGCCCATCTGGGAGGGCTTCCCGGGCGCGCCGGGCCGATTCACCACCTATCTGTTCGAATATACCGAGCCGCGCCGGCTCGGCGCGCGGCCGCTCACCGACCTCTTCGTCCGCTTCTTCGAGACGCTGCCCCGCTACAAGCGCGGCGCGGCGCGGGTGGTGAGGCCCACCTTCGGATATATCCCGGCATATACCCGGCTGCGACCGCGGCCCACCGCCCCCGCCGACGGCGTGCTGCTGGTCGGCGACGCCGCCGGCCGGCACTCGCCGCTCACCTTCTGCGGCTTCGGCGCCGCGCTCCGGTCCTTTGGGCCCGTCTCCGACCGCGTGGCCCTCCTGCTCGAGCGCGGCGACCTCTCCCGGCGCGCCCTCGGCAGGGTCTGGGAGGAGCACCCGAGCCTCTCGGTGCAGGGGGCGCTCGCGCTGATGATGATCGACCGCGGCGGGCTGGGCAGCGCGCGCGACCCGGAGGTGATCAACCGCCTGCTCGGCGCCTCGTTCGGCGCACTCGCCGCGCAGGGAGAGGGCGCGCTGCGCGGCTTCCTGCAGGACCAGGCGACCCCGCGCTCGCTCGTGCGCATGCTCACCGGGACCGCGGCGAGCCTGCCCGAGGTCTACCGGCTGGCGCTGCGCAACCTCACCTTCGCGGAGCTGCTCGCCTTCGCTGTACGGCTGGCCGCCTTCTTGGCCTCGCCGGTCGGCTCCCAGCGCGGGCCGCGCGCGATCACCCAGGGGGCGGGCTGATGCCCGGCTCGTCCCGCGCAGCAAGAGGCGAGCCGCTCGACGCCGAGGTGATCGTGGTCGGCGGCGGGGTCGGCGGCCTCTGCGCGGCCATCGCGGCGGCGGCGCACGGCTTCGAGGTGGCGCTCTTCGAGTCGGCGCCAGAGCTCGGCGGGAAGGCAGGCACGGTCTCGGTGGACGGGCTCGTCCTCGACACCGGACCGAGCGTGCTGACGCTGCCGGAGGTCTTCGACGACGTGCTGGCGCTCGCCGGCGAGCCCCCGCTCGAGCTCGTCCGGCCCGCGCGGTGGTGCCGTTATCGATTCGCAAACGGCCCCGAGCTCGAGCTGGGGCAGGGTCTCGCAGGCGCGCTCGACGGTGTGCGGGCCGCCCTCGGCCGCGGGCCGGCCGCCGAGCTGGAGCGCTTCCTCGAGCAGGCCCGGAAGGCGTGGGAGGTGGCCGCGCCGCGCTTCGTCTTCGGCGGCGCGCCTGGCCCCCGCGCGCTCCTCTCGGCCTCGCCGCGGGAGCTGCTGGCGATCCGCCCGTTCACGACGTTGTATGACTGGATCTGCGCGACGGTCACCGACCCGCACCTGCGCGCGCTGCTCGCGCGCTTCGGCACCTACGCGGGCAGCGATGCGCGCCTCGCCCCGGCGGTGCTGGGGACCATCGCCTGGGTCGAGCTGGGGCTGGGAGGATGTGGCGTTCGTGGAGGAATGCACCGCCTGGTCGCGAGGCTCGCCTCCGCCGCGGCGAAGCTCGGTGTGCGCCTGCACACCTCGGCCCCGGTCGAGGAGCTGCTCGCGCCCCGCGGGCGCATCGAGGGCGTGCGCCTCTCGGGCGGGCAGCGGCTCCGCGCGGGGGCGGTGATCTGCAACGCCGAGGCGCGCCGGGTGTTCGCCGCGCTGCTGCCGCCAGCCCTGCGGCGCGAGCTGCCCGGCGTGCCCAGCTACTCCGGTCGCTGTCTGCTCCTGCGCGACGAGCGCCGGGAGCGGCCCGCGCACCAGGCGCTGCTGCCGGCGCGGTACCTCGCTGAGCTCGACTGGCTCGCGGGCACCGGCGCCCTGGCCGACCCGACCATCACCGTCTGTGCGCCGCGCGTCGCGCACGCGCAGGAGCCGTGGCCCGGCGCGGACGCGCTCTTCTGCATGGTCAACGCGCCGCCCATGCCTCGGGACGCGCGACCAGATCCGCTTGTCGGTGAGGCCGAGGAGCGGGCCTTCGCGCTGGCGGTGCGCGATCGCCTCGCAGCAGCCGGCGTGGTCTCGGCCGGTGCGTCGCCGGTGTGGCAGCGCGGCGTCCGCCAGCTCGCCGCACGCTTCCCGGGCAGCGGCGGCGCTCTCTACGGCCTCGCCTCCCACTCGTGGCGGGCGGCGTTCCAGCGGCCCCAAAACCGCGTGCGCTCGGTGCCCGGGCTCTACCTCTGCGGCGGCAGCGCCCACCCGGGCGCGGGCCTGCCGTTGGTGGCGTCGTCTGGACTGCGGGCCGCCGAGGCCCTGGTGAGCGACCGGCGACGCACCCGGGGACGCCCGCGCGGCGCGGCCACTGCTGCGCTCGCGGCCACCGCGCTGCTTTGCGCGCCTGCGCCCAGTGCGGTCGCGCAGTCCGGGCCCGCCCGCTCCCCGTCCTGCGAGGCGGCGCCTGGTGAAGCGGAGCTCGTGCGCCGCGCCAAGGACCTGCTCGCCCGAGCCGAGACGCAGCCCGGGCTCGCGAAGGAGGTCCTGCAGCGGCTGTCCCCGTGCGCCTCGCCCGGCGCCAGGGTGGCAGCAGCGGAGGCGGGCTGGCGCGCCGCCGAGGACGCCCTCGGCCTCCACCGGCGGGCTGGCTTCGCCGACGCGGTGAAGCTGGCGCGGGTCGCGGCCGCGAGCGCTCCCGATCAGGCCGGCGCCTGGTTCTGGCTGGCGATGGCCCTCACCTCCGAGGGGAGCGAGCGCGGCCTCCTGGCGATGGTCGGCCACGCGCAGGAGATCCGCGCCGCGCTCCACCAGGCCGCCGAGCGGGACGCGGGCTACCAGGGCGGCGCGCCGCTCTCGGGCCTCTGCGGTCTCTACCACCGCGCCCCGGGCTGGCCGCTGTCGTTCGGCGACAAGGAGCTCGCCCGCGCCTACTGCGTCCGCGCGCTCGAGCAGGACCCTCGCTCCTACGAGGCCCGGCTGGTGCTGGCGTGGCAGGCGCGCGACCGGGGCGCGCTCGACGAGGCCCGCGCGCACCTCGCGGTCATCCTCGCGGGCCCGCTCGACGAGCGGCAGCCGCGCACCCACCAGCGCTACCGGGACGAGGCGAGCGCGCTCGCCGGGGAGCTGCGGTGACCCCGCCCTCCGCGCCGCTGCTCGCGGTCGACCGATCGTGGGAGGCCGCATTGCCGCGCCCGCCGCGGCCCGGAGCGTTCGACTGGTGGTACGCCGACGGCCGCGACGAGCGGGGCGATGGCCTCGTCTTCATCTGGGCGAGCCGGCTCCCCTTCTTCGCCGCGGCGCGCCCCTCGATCAACCTCGCGCTCTATCGGGGCGGCCGGCCGGAGTTCTGGCTGCTGCAGCAGCCCCCGCGCGCGGCGTGGAGCGAGCGGGTCTCCGGGCGATCGTTCGCGCTCACGCTCGAAGGCGAGGAGGGCCGCCGCTCGACGCTCTCGGTGCGCGCCGCCAACGGAGAGTTCTCGCTCGACGCCTCTCTCGACCTGTCCCTCCCCCGCGACTCGCGGCGGCTGCAAGGCACGCTCTGCTGGCGAGGCCCGTCGGCGCTGCTCGCGGGACCTCCCGACGCGCGCGCCGCTGCCCACCCCCACCGCTGGGTGCCGCTCGCGCCGGTCGCCCGCTGCAGCGCCCGCCTCTCCCTCGGCGGCGCGCCGCTCTTCGACTGGGACGGCCCGGGCTACGCCGACCGCAACCTCGGCGACGCCCCGCTCGCCAGCCTCGGCCTGCGCCGCTGGGCATGGGGCCGCGCGCGCTCGGGCGACCGCTGCCTTGCCTACTACCTCCTCGAGGGAACGGACGGCGACCAGCAAGCGGTCACGCTCGACGCGGTAGGCGGCCCGCGCCCAACCTGCTCGGTGCTGGCGGCGCCGGGCTTCACCGCGACCCGACGGGAGCTCGTCGTCCACTCCGAGGCGCAAGGCGGCGCGCTGCGGATCGAGCGCGGCGCGGCGGTGGAGCGGAGCCCATTCTATCTGCGGTCATTCGGCCTGCTCGCCGAGCCCGGTGGCCCCTCGCTGCCGACCATCCACGAGCGGTGCGAGGTGGCGAGCGTCGGCGCGACGTGGCACCGCCCGCTCGTGCGCATGCGGCTCCACCAGCCCGACGGTGGCAACTCCCTCTTCGCCCCGCTCTTCACCGGTCCGCGGCAGGGGCGCATGCGCCGGCTGCTGGGGCTCGGGGCGCGGCCGTGAGCGTGCTCCTCCTGATCGCCGCGGTGAGCGGCCCGGCGCTCGCGGCGCTCTGCCTCGCGCTCTTGAACCTGCGCTTGGTGCGCCCGGTGGTGGCCCGGCCCGGGCGGAGCGCGCGCGTGGCGGGGCCGCTCGTCTCCGCGCTGGTGCCGGCCCGCGACGAGGCCGGCGCGATCGGCCCCTGCCTCGACTCGCTGGCAGCGGAGCCGTTCGACGAGATCCTCGTCTTCGACGACGACAGCCGCGACGCCACCGCCGCGCTGGTCGCCTCCCGCGCCACCCGCGACCCGCGGATCCGCCTGCTGCGCTCGCCGGGACCGCTGCCAGAAGGCTGGGCGGGGAAGCCGCGCGCCTGCGCAGCGCTCACCGCGGCGGCGCGCGGCGACCTGCTCGTCTTCATCGACGCCGACGTCCGCCTCGAGCCGGGCGGCCTCGACGGCCTGCTGGCCGCGCGGGAGGCCGCACTAGCCGACGTGGTCTGCGCGCTCCCGCGACAAGAGCTGGGCGGGTTCGCCGAGCGGCTGGTGGTGCCGCTCCTCCACCTCGTCTACTTCGCGCTCGCGCCCCTCTGGCTGATCCCAAAGGTCCGCGCACCCTCGGTCACCGCTGCCAACGGGCAGCTCCTGCTCGCGAGCGCCGCCGCCGTCCGCCGCTTCGGCGGCCACGCCCACCCTGCGGTGCGCGGCGCGGTGGTGGACGACCAGGCCTTCTGCCGCACCGCCAAGGAGCACGGGCTGCGGCTGCTCTTCGCCGACGGGCAGCAGCTCTCGCGGTGCCGCATGTACCGCTCGTGGCTGGAGGTGCGGCAGGGCTTCGTCAAGAACCTCTACCTCGGCATCGGCGCCACGCCGCTCCGGCTCGCGGGGGTGCTCGCCTTGATCCACTGGACCTTCCTCGCGCCCCTGCTCGCGCTGGCCGTGGGCGCGCTCTGGTTCGCCGGCCCGGCCCTCGCCGGGCTCCGGCCGCTCTTCCTCGCTGCGCTCCCCGGCGCAGGCGCGCTCGCGCTGCTGCGCTGGCTCCTGGCCCGCCGCTTCCGCCAGGACGGCCTCGCCGCCGTGCTGCTCCACCCGCTCTCCGTCTGCGCGCTCACCTTCATCGCGCTCGAGTCGGCGGCGAGAGCCCACCGGGGCGCGGTCTCCTGGCGGGGCCGGCGCTACGGGCGGGGCGCCGGGGCGCTGCCACTGCCATCGGCGCCTGCAGGGGAGCCGCGGTGATCGCCGAAGAGAGCGCGCCGCGCCGCGGCCGCTTCGTCCGCTGGGTGATGCGGCGCAAGGCCCGGCGAGGGCTCGCAGCGGTCCGCGTCCTCGGCCTTACGCACCTCGCGGCGGCGGCGCGCGCCGGCCCGGTGCTCGTCTGCGGCAACCACGTCGCCTTCTGGGACGGCTTCCTGATCGCGCTCTTCACCGACCTCCTCGGACTCGACACGCGGGTCCTGATGCGCGCCCCGCAGCTGCGCGCTGCGCCGCTCCTCCGCTGGGCCGGCTGCTTCGGGCTCGAGCCGGACGACCCCAAGGACGGCGCTCGCGTGATCCGGCACGCCGCCGGCCTCCTCGACCGCCCGGGCCGCGTGGTCTGGGTCTTTCCGCAGGGGGCGCAGCGGCCACAGTGGGTGCGCCCGCTCGGGCTCTCGCGCGGCTTCGAGCTGATCGCGCGGCGCGCACCGCAGGCGACCCTCTTGCCCCTCTCGCTCCACTACGAGGTGGGCGAGCGCGAGCAGCCCGAGGCCTGGGCGTGCTTCGGGCCGCCGCTCCGCTCGCCAGCGCTGCTCGAGGAGTCGATCACCGCCGGTCTGCAGCAGGTGCAGCAGCGGCTCTCCTCGGGCGCGCCCCCGGCCGGCCTGTGGCCCGAGCCCGCGCGGCTCGGTGAGGGCCCCGCCGGCAGGCTGCTGGCCCGCCTGCTGCGGTGAGCGAGGCGCGTCAGGCTCCGCGCACCACCCGCACCGCCTCGAAGAGCGAGACCCAGCGCGGCTCGCGGGCGCGGTACCTGCCCAGCTGCACCCAGGTGAGGTGCGGGTGCTCGTGGTGCAGCCAGTGCGTGTTGAAGAAGAGGATGGCCAGCAGCGAACCGGCGCCGCCGAGATCGACGCCGACGCTCCGGTGCCGCTCGTCGGCCAGGCCCGCGCGCCAGAGGCTCGGGTGGTGCACGAGGAAGATGCCAACCGTGAACACGATCAGCGTCGAGGCCACCACCGGCCCGACGTAGGCGCAGAGCATCGCCCGCGTGTAGCCAGCCTGGCCGAGCTGGTTGCCGACGAGCACCAGCAGGGCCACCTGCCAGACACGCAAATATCGGTAGACGAATCCGCCGAAGTGCGGGAGGAAGTGGCCGCTCTGGTGCGCGTCGGGGTCCAGCGCGCGACCCGGCGAAGCGTGGTGCTCGCGGTGGCGCGCCCGCAGCGTCCGGTAGTCCATCGCGGCGTAGGCGAAGGCGAAGAGCCAGCCGAGCGCGTGGCCGAGGCGCGGATGCCCGGGCACCAGCGTGCCGTGGATGGCCTCGTGGGCGAGGATGAAGAGCCCGGTGAAGCAGAAGACGAGCCACGGGGAGATTGCGAGCGCCCAGAGCGGGTGCGCGTCGATGGCGAAGAAGCCTGCTGGGATGGAGGCGAGGAAGAGCGCGCCCAGCGCGAGGTTGAGCGGGGCGGCGAACGAAGGCGACGGCACTCCGGCGAGGTCGCGGACGCCGGCGCGCTCGGCTTCGGCGCTGCGGCCCAGGACGGACCCTGCTGGTCGGGCTGCGGTCACCAACCCTTGTTAACGGCCGGAGGGCGGGAGCGCAAAGGCCGCACGCCGAAAATGGCAGCGGCCGCCGCCCAGACCCGGGCGACGGCCGCTCCTTCAAGCACGCTGCTGCCGTGACTACTTCGGCGCGGGAGCCGGGGCAGCAGGCGCCGCCGGAGCTGCCGGCGCAGCAGCCGCAGCCGCCGCCGCAGCAGCAGCAGCAGCACCAGCGGCCTTCGCCTTGGCTCCGGCGAAGTCACCCGACTTGAAGATCACCAGCTTCGCCGGGTCGAGGTGCCTCTTCATCGCCGCCTGGATCTGCGCAGGCGTCAGCGCCCCTACTTCATTCTCCTTCAGCTCATCCCACGAAAGCGTGCGGCCCGCGTAGAGCGTGCCGACCAGCGCGCCCGCCAGCGCCGCGTCCTGCGCCCTGGTGACGTTGCGGCCCTGCAGCCAGCCCGTCTTCGCCTCGGCCACCTCGGTGTCGGTGAAGCCAGAGTCGAGCACGCGTGCGACCTCCTCGCGGAACGCCTTCTCCAGCTTCTCGACGTTCTGCGGCGCATAGATGGCAAAGCCCGTGAAGCGGGCCGAGTCGTCGAGGGCCGGGGCCATGAAGCCCGCGCCCACGCCGTAGCTGAGGCCCTCCTTCTGGCGGATGCGCACGGCGAGCCGCGAGTTGAGGAACCCGCCGCCCAGCATGTAGTTGCCGAGCGCCATCGCGGGCCAGTCCGGGTCGTTGTCCTTCATCTGCACGGGCTGCGCGCCGATGAAGAAGGCGTTGGCCTTGTCGGGCGCCTCGATCGACTCGCTCACCGGGGCGGCGTCCTGGAACGGCTTGGCCAGGCGGGCGTAGGGCTTCTTCGCCTTCCAATTGCCGAAGAGGTCGGTCACCTCCTTCGAGATCGCCGCCTCGTCGAAGTCGCCCACCACCGCCAGCTCGGCCGCCTGCGCGCCGATGAAGTCGGCGTGGAACTTCGCCACGTCCGCGAGCTTCGCCGTCTGGTAGCTCGCCACCAGCTGGTCGAGCGTGAGCACCTCGCGCGGATCGCCCTTGGGCCACTTGTTGGTGTGGCGCGAGAGCGCGCGGGAAGCCTTCTCCTGCGGCTCCGAGCGGCTCTTCTCCAGCTGCGCGAGGTTCTCCTGGCGCAAGAGCTCGAACTCCTTCTCGGAGAACGCGGGCTCCTGGAGGATCTCACCCAGCAGCTTGAGCGCCGCCGGCAGGTTGTCGCGCGTCGTCTCAACCGAGGCGCGCAGCGAGTCGACGCCGCCGCCCACGTTCATCCGGGCTTGCAGCTTGTCGAGCTCGTCGGTGATCTGCTGGCGGGTGTGCTTCTTGGCGCCGCGCATCAGCATGTCGATGGCGAGGTCGGACGCGGTGTTCTGGCCGCGCAGGCTGGTCTCGTCGCCGAAGTGCAGCCAGAGCGACGCCACCACCGAGCCGCCGCGGGTCTTCTTCGGCAGGAGCGCCAGCTTGACGCCGCCCGCGGTGCTGCGCCTGGTGCGGGCCTCCACGTTTGCGGGAGAGGGGTCGAACACTTCGCCCTGGTCCTTGGCCTTGTCGCCCGTGTAGCCCGCGAGCAGCTTCTCCAAATCCGGCGCGGCCGGGACCTCGGTGCGGTCGGGCTTGGGGGTGGGGATGAACTCGCCCACGGTGCGGTTCGACGGCTTGAGATAGAGCGCGGCCACCCGGCGGACATCCTCCAGCTTGAGCGCGCGGATCTCGTCGCGCCCGAGGAAGAAGAGCCGCCAGTCGCCTGCGCCGATGTACTCGGACATCTGCAGGCCCACCCGGTCGGCGGAGTTGAGCGAGAGCGCGATGTTCTTCAGGATGCGCGCCTTCGCGCGGTCCACTTCCTCCTGCGTGATCGCCTTGCCGCCCGCGGCCTGGTCGAGCACGGCGAGGAAGGCGGCCTTCGAATCCTCCAGCTTGTTCTCGTTGCGCACCTCCGCCGCCACCGCGAGGAAGCCCGGGTCCTTGATCGACTGGAAGTAGGCCGAGACCCGCGCCGCCTTCTTGGTCTCGACGAGGGCCTTGTGCAGGCGGCCCGAGGGCACGTCGCCGAGGATCTCCGCCAGCACCGCCACCGCGGCCGCGTCCGGGTGCGAGGCCGGCGGCGCGTGGTAGATCGCCGTCAGGCCCTGGGTGTCGCCCACGCGCCGCAGCGTCACCGAGCGCTCGCCGTCCTGCACGGGCTCGACGGTGTACGTCGCCTGCAGCTTGCGCTCGGGCCTGGGGATGGCGCCGAAGCGGGCCGCGATCTTGGCGAGCGTCTTCGCCTCGTCGAACTTGCCGGCCACCAGCAGCACGGCGTTATCGGGCTGGTAGTACTTGCGATAGAAGCCCTGCAGGCGGTCGATCGGCACCTGCTCGATGTCGCTGCGCGCGCCGATGGTGGTGTGGCCGTAGTTGTGCCAGACGAAGGCGGTGGCGAGCACCCGCTCCTCGAGCACGTTGAGCGGGTTGTTCTCGCCCGACTCGAACTCGTTGCGCACGACGGTCATCTCGCTGTCGAGGTCCGTGCGCGCGATGAACGAGTTCACCATCCGGTCCGCCTCGAGATCGAGCGCCCAGTCGAGGTTCTCCTCGGTGGAGCCGAAGGTCTCGAAGTAGTTGGTGCGGTCGAACCAGGTGCTGCCGTTGGGCCGCGCACCGTGGCTGGAGAGCTCCTGCGGGATGTTCTTGTGGTTGGGCGTGCCCTTGAAGACGAGGTGCTCGAGCAGGTGGGCCATGCCGGTCTCGCCGTAGTCCTCGTGCCGGGAGCCGACCAGGTAGGTCATGTTGACGGTGACCGTCTGCTTGGTCTGATCGGGAAAGAGTAATACCTCGAGTCCGTTGGGGAGCCGGTACTCGGTGATCCCCTCCACCGAGGTGAACTTGACGGGAGTGGCCGGCTTCGGCGCGGGCGGGGCTTCGGGGGCGGCTGCGGGCGGAGCGGCGGCCGGGGGCGTCGCCGTGACCGCGGGCCCTCCGGCGGCGCAGGCTGCGAGCAGCAGCGCGGCGGCAGAGAGGTGCTGGTGTGGCTTCGACATGGGTGGGACTCCGTGAGTGAGCGGATGCCTGCGGCGCAGGCCGTGGTGCTGCCTGCGGTGGTGCGACGGCGGGGTCGCCTTACCATAGAGAGATGGGGAAGAACACGGAGCGGAGGCGGCAGCCCAACGAGGACAGGCCGGGCCGCGAGTTGTTGCACGGGCCGAACCTTGACTTACAAGGTAAGCCAACCTAACCTCGATGGCTGGCCGTCACGGTCGCAAGGAGTGCCCATGTCGATTCTCACCGTCTCCTCCAAGGGACAGGTCGTTCTCCCCGCCAAGGTGCGCGCCCGCCTGGGGCTCGGCGCAGGAGCGCGGCTCGAGCTCACCGAAGAGCACGATGGACTCCGTCTCTCGGTCGTGAGGCCAGTCGCTCGCACGCAGGTGGCCGACCTCGCCGGGATGTTGAAGATCCCGTCCAAGGGCAAGCCACGCCGACTCGGCGCCTTCGACCCGGCCGCCCTGCTGGCGAAGGGCAAAGGCAAGCGGTGAAGGCCGTCGACACCAACGTCCTGGCCCGCTTCTTCGTCGACGACCCTGATGATCCAGAGGCGGCCAGGCAGCGCCCCAGGGCGACGCGCGTGATGTCCGGCGAGGTCTTCGTCTCAACCACGGTGCTGCTCGAGTTCGAGTGGGTGCTGCGCGGCTTCTACGAGCGGAGCGCAGGCGAGATCGGCGCAGTGCTCGCGGCGCTCTGCGGGCTGGAGAACGTCACGCTGGAGGACCGCGACAGCGTCCTCTCGGCGCTCGACTGGCACGGCCGCGGATTCGACCTCGCCGACGCGCTGCACCTCGCCAGCAGCGCGCGGTGCGAGGCGTTCGTCACCTTCGACAAGGCGCTCGCCAAACGGGCTGCCGCGGCGCGCGCTGCACCGCGCGTCGAGTTGGAGCGCTAGCCTGGCCAGCCCTTCTCTCCGGCAGAGCAATTCCTCCGTCCCTGCTAGAGTCGCGCCATGTCCGAAAAGCGCAACCTGATCGCCCAGTGGGCCTTCGACACCCGGCCGGTGCTCACCCGCTTCCACCTCTGGCTCGAGGACGTCGAGGTGGAGCGCGCGCAAGAGGAGCCCGTCTCCAACTTCACCTTCACGCCGCGCGGGATCGCCCGCTGCCTGGCGATGACCTCGGCCGCCACCGCGCTCGGCACCCGCCTCTTCGGCGACTACGGCGCCGCCGCCGGCGCCGACAAGAAGACCTACAACCAGGTGAAGAAGGCCGCCGACGCCATCAGCGCCTACGTGATGAGCGAGGGCCTCTGGACGCTCACCCGCACGCTCCCGGAGAACCACGCCATCATGGTGTCGCTCGGCGAGGGCCTGATGCCGAAGGCCGGCGAGACTCCCGAGATGGGCGCGAACCCGCTGCTCGGCTTCGGCCGCGTCTATGGCCGGCCCGAGGTGGCGCGCGCGGTCGATTATCAAGTGCGGCGCCTGCTCAATGAGAAGACGCGGACCTTCGACGACTTCTATGGCGCGCTCAAGGAGCGCGGGCTCACCGTCTGGGGCGCCGCGGTCGACACCCTGGAGAACACCTCGCGCTTCGCCGAGGGCAAGCCCACCGGGCCGATGGTGGTGTTTCACTTGTTCGACAGCCCGCTGACGGTCTCGCAGCCTTATGAAGCCTATATGGGCTGCCTGACGGTGCCCCGCAAGGTCACCCAGGCCGCCTCGCAGGAGAGCGTCCTGCTCGACTACCGGACGCCGCGCGCGCGGGTGGTGGAGCTGATCGAGAAGACCTATCCGGGCATCGCCCGCGCCAACATCCACGTCTGGACGCTGCGCGGGAAGAGCCGCGTGCACCGGATGGCGAAGCTCTGGGCCGAGTGGGAGGGCGCCGGCGCGCACGTGGTGGACGACGGCTGGGTCGCGCCTTCTGGATTACCGATCTTTACCGATTCGGGCACCTATGCGCCCTCGCTCCTGGTGGGGAGCTGGAAGGACGCGAGCGGCGCGCCGCACGTCTTCCTCTGCGACGGCTATGCGGCCACCGCCGAGGCGCTGCAGGCCGCCAGCCTGTCAGAAGTCCTCGACGTCGACGTGACGATGGCGCCGTTCTCGCCCAGGTTCGAGCTGGAGGTGGACGAGGAGTATCGCTTGATGCGGCTCGACCCCGAGAAGCCCGCGTTCAAGGAGGAGCTCTCCGGGCTCTTCGGCCGGCCCATCGACCAGGAGCGGGCCGACTACTACGCCGAGGCCATCCGCGTCGCCAATCACTCCAACATGGAGCTCGGCAAGCGGGTGCTCTATGCGAGCGACTTCCTGCCGGAGAAGCACTGGAGCGTGCTCGCCTCGACGGGCTACATCTGCCCGGATCCGTATACCGGCGCGCCGGGCGTCACCGATCTGGGCGGCGGGCTGTACCAGGTGTCCACCCGGCTGGCGACGCGGGAGGCCTCGAGCCTGATCAAGTTCACCTTCCGGCTCAAGGAGTCGCTCGAGGAGACCAGGCTGATCTTCAGCCCGCTCTTGGTGCGGTTCCTCTCCGGGCAGTCGATCGAGAACCGCGCGGTGAAGGTGAGCGATTCGGGGCGCATCCGCAACGAGCTGCAGACGATGCTGTCGCAGGCGCTGGAATATGAAGGGGAGAAGATCCGCGTGCACCTGGGCTTGGTGGACGAGCGGGTGATGCCGCAGGAGAAGACCGCGGCGATCCGGCAGGTGCTCGAGTGGTACAAGGCCCGGCACCCGGTGTGGTTCGAGTGGCTGGAGCTTGGGGCGTGAAGCCGCGGCGGCCCGCCTCGGGTCGCCGCGGAGGGACGGCGCCTCGGGTTCCAAGGAGGGGGACGCTAGGGCCTGTCCTCAAACCCCAGCTACCTCCGTCGACGGACCGGAGGTCTGCGCCGGGCAGCCTCGTCGCTGCGCTGCTCGACGTAACGCTGCTACGCCTCCGCTGCTCTCTCCTCGGGTGCCCGGCTCGCC
>JAYWAO010000053.1:0-7082 GCA_043782365.1 Deltaproteobacteria bacterium | reverse complement strand
ATGCTCAGCGACGAGGGGGCGATCCCTCGGGTGGCGGCGCTGGTGGCGTCGCTGGAGACGTCGCTGGAGACGCCGCCGCAGGCCCTGGCAGCGTCTTGCAGCAGCGGAAGCCCAGGTGGTAGTTCGCGTGGCTGTCCGCAGCGCGCGTCCGCGTCCCGTGCCAGAAGGGCGCCCGCCAGCGGCACCAGTCCGGGTGCGCGGGCGTCTGGTCGAACACGAACCAGCTCCCTTTGAGCTCGGTGACGCCGAGCGGGCCGCCTTCCCCCCCTCCCCGCGCAAGGCTCGCCTCCTCCTCGGGCGCGAGCGGCAGGTTCATCTCCTCGGCCACGTTGCCGTCGAGGTCGTAGACGCCGAGCGGGCTCACGCACCCCGGGTGCGCGCCGGCTGGAAATGTATTACTCCCGCAGCCCTGGTAGTCGCCGCCGTCGCAGCCCGGCGTCTTGCGGCCCTCGGTGGCGCAGATCCCTTTGCGGGGCGCCGGTCCATAGCTCCAGCGCTTGCCCGGGGCGCGGGCGCGGTTGTGGGCCGCGCGCATCCGCGCCGGCGCCTGCCTCCACGAGACCCCCTTGGCGAGCTCGAAGCGGTAGTCCGCAGGCTCGAGCGCCCCGGCGCAGGCCCCCTCCCACTCGTGCGCGTCGCAGAGCCGCTTGCCCTCGGCCTCGCAGAGCAGCGCGGCCTCCCGCGGCCGCACCCAGACCACCGGATAGGCGCAGGGGAGATCGGGATATTCGAAGGTGTCGATGCAGGCCCGGGCCTCCGCGAGCGTCTGCGTGCGCGGGTCGTAGAGCGGAGCGAGGTGCTTGCCGCCGCAGCGCTCCTCGAAGCGCGGGTCATGGGCGAAGGGCAGGGGCCTCTGTGCGAGCGCCGCCGCGCACTGCGCCTCGGTCTGCGGGTGCACCGAGAGCGCCGGGTTGCCCTGGCCGATCCGGCGCGAGCCCGCGAAGACCGCGCGGACGCGCTCCAACTGGGCAGGCGACAAGCCGCGCTCCGCGCCCATCCGCGCGAGCAGCCGCTCGTTCGCCGAGGCCCGCGCGCTTTCGATCGGGGGCGCGGCCGGCAGCGCGAGCACAGCGGCCAGGAGGAGCGGGATCACCGCGCTGCCTCGCGGCGCACCAGGTAGAAGAAGTCGCGGTCGTCGGGGAACCCGAGGAAGCGCGGCAGCGGCGGCGGAGCGCCGGCGCCCCGCCGCACCTTGCCCTTCTTGTCCACCACCGCCATGCCCGTGGAGAGGTGCTCGACCACCACCTGCTCGCCCTCCCGCTCGTAGAGCGCGAGGTAGGTGTGCTCGAGCGCGTTCATGTCGAGGTGCATGGCGGCCGAGCAGCGGTAGGCCTGGAAGACGCGCGCCATCGCCGCTGGGGTCGCATCCGAGAACCAGCCGTAGATGAGGAACCGGCGGCCTGCGCGCTCCTGGAGGCAGACCCCCGCGCGCAGCGTGCGCAGCGACTCCTCCTCGGAGCCCGACCAGTTCCCGGCCGACCAGCGCGACACCAGCGCGCCCGGCACCATCGCGCCCGTCGCGGGATCCCGCTCCAGCAGCGGCACGCCGTTCTGGCGCGCCGAGCGGATCCGCCCGGACCAGGCGTCGTCGGCGGCGGTCCAGGTGGTCATCCCCACCATGCCGTCGTCGAGCGCGTACAGCGTGGCGAGCCCGGGCTGCAGCTTGCTCAGCACCACGCCCTGCTCGATGAAGCCGTAGTGCGTGCCGCCCTGCACGCGCGCCAGCGGGCCGGAGTGGAAGGCGCCGTGGATGCGCTTGAAGCCCGCGGTGAAGGTCGCGGCGACCCGCGGCGTCAGCGCCGGATTCACCAGCCCCGTGCCGACCAGGGGCAAGAGGGAGCCGAGGCCATCGGGGCCCGGCAACCCGGGGCTGCGCACCTCGGGGAGGACGCGCTCCGCCCAGCCAACCCGCGGGTGATCGGTGCCGATCGAGTAGCCGAGGTCGAAGGCGGCGAGATCGAACGCCACCAGGAAGACGAGCGCGCTCGACTCGACCGGGTCGAGCGGCCCAGCGCTGCCGCCGCGCCGCGCGAGCAGCTCGGGAGCTACCGCGCCTGGCTCGAAGACGCTGGCGAACACGCGCGGCACACCCTTGGCCGGGTACCAGCGGCCGAGCACGGTGGGCGCGGCCGGCGCGTCGAGCTCGATCCCCAGGTCGGTCGGGTTGACCGCGCGGCGCTCGTCGCGCGGCGCGACCGCCGGGGCCTCGGGCGCGTCCGCCGCCGGCGCCTCATCTGCCACGCCGGTCACGGGCGGCGCCACCTCGAGGAACTTGTCCTTGTAGAGCTTGCGCTTGACGAAGCCGATGATCCGTTCGCCGCCCGGGGCGTGGTCGCGCAGCAGATCGGTGACCCACTCGATGCGGGTGGTCGCGCCGGCCACCTGGTTGCGCAGGTAGAGCCTGCCGCCGCAGAGCGGGGCGTAGGGGAGCTTGCTCTGCCGCGCGGCCTCGAGCGCGCTGAGCGGCGACTGGCTCCACAGGTCGCAGCGCTCCTCGCGGCCGTCCTCCTCGAGCACCACGCCGCGCGGCTGGTCCTGGCGCAGCGAGACGCGCTGCGCGCCGGGCCGCGCGTTCTCGAGGTGGAGCTGGGCCGCGCCCTGTCCGGCCCAGGCCAGGGAGAGCACGAACCAGGAGCGGATGCGCGGGTTCAGATCGGTGAGCGTCGCCTGCCCGAGGCGGCCTGCCGGGCCCTCGGCGGAGATGGTCGTCGAGGCGCGGAACCGCTGCAGCGCGAGCACGTCCTTGGCCTGGTCCGAGGCGTACCCAGCCGCGCGCTCGGGTGAGGGCGCGGGGCTTCCAATCGCCGCGCCGCAGAGGAGGAAGGTGCAGGCCAGGACCATCGCGCTGCGGAGGGACCGCTGGGGAAGGAGTGCAGCGGCGTTCATCGAAGGTCTCCTGCACGGGGTGTCACGAGCGAGCGCGGCACGCGACCGAAAATGCACTGCCCATGCCAGTGAACGGAGGGTGAGCCCTGCGAACGCACGGCGAACGACCGCGGCCGACGCGGCATCGGGACGCACGCGCCTGCGCGCTCTGCACGGCTGCGCGCGGTCACTGGCACGTGGCGTGCGTTGCTCCCTCCGCACCGACGACCCGCCGCTGCCCCTTCGCCTCCGGCGAGCAGCGCGCGGCGCAGCACGACCCCCGCGAGGCCACTCCTCGCACCACACAGGCTCGCGCGCGACAAGCGGCCAGCCCGGAGAGCTCCATGACCAACGGAACGAACCTCGACGCAGCAGAGCACAAGAAGCACGACGCGCCGGTCCACCACGCGGCCAGCCACGCCGACGAGCCCAAGCACGAGGCGCACCACGCGCGCGCGCACGCGGCGACCGGCGCTGCGGCCCACGACCCGATCCAGACTCACTGGAAGGCGCTGGCGCACCAGATGAAGGAGAAGTGGACCACGCTGACCGACGACGACCTCAAGTACCTCGACAAGACCAAGTTCGCGCTGCTCGCCAAGATCAAGGAGCGCACGGGCCTCGAGAGCGAGACGGCCGAGCGCCAGCTCGACCTGATGATCACGGGCCTCGGCGCCTGAGCCGGAATCGGGAGCAGGCCCCACGGGTCCGCTCCCACGGCGTCTCGCGGACCCTCCAAGACGCAGAACGGCCCGGGCCGGGGATCGCTCCCCACCCGGGCTGCTTCATGTCGTGGGCCTGGCAGGGCGCATGTCGCCTCGCCGGTCCCCTCCGCCCCTGGAGGGCGGAGGAGGCGCTGCGCTGCAGGAGCGGGCTAAATGATGACGATGATGAGGATCACCAGCAGCACGATCACCAGCGTGGTCCCGCCGACGACCACCACGGTGTCGCCTCCCTGGAAGCCGGCGAGCTTCTGGTCCTGCTGCTCGCGGGCAGCGTAGTCGCTCTGCTCGCCGGGCGCCTGCTTCTCGGCCGCAGCGGGCTGCGTGACGGCTTGGGTCGCCGCTTGCATTTCCGGCTCTGCTGCGCCGGCGGAGAAGCCGAACAGCGAGGAAGCCAAGAGGATGGTGATCGCGAAGGTTCGCGCAGTCTGCCTGAGGGTCGCGGAGGGATTGGTCATGCTGTTGAGGGTCTGCACCATCAGTGCCAGCGTCCGTGCCGGGCCGCACCGGGCCGCGCCGCTCCTGCTCGCGGCGCTGCTGTGCGGAGGCGCGCGTGCGGACGAGGCGGTGGTCGCGTCGCTCGCGTCGACGGGGCTGCGCGAATCCCCGGAGGCCGGGCTACTTGCGCGGTTCCTCGGCCAGCCTGCGCCGGAGGGGAGCGAGCGGGGCGCCGAGCCGTCGAGCGCGCTGCTGCTCCAGGTCTGGCGCAAGCCGATGGAGCGCGCCGCACGCACTGTGGTCGCGCCGGACGACCGGCGAGCGTTTGCGCGCATCGACGGCAGACGGTTCACGCCGGGGCTCCTGCGTGGCGGGGAGGCCGCGGCGACCGCGCGAGCGCTCGGCTGGCTGAAGGCGCGCGGCTATCCCTACGCCACGCTCTCGGTGGAGCGCGGAGCTCCGGGCGCGCTGCTGCTCCGCGCCGACGAGGGTGCGCTGCGCTCCTTCGAACTGCGCGGCCTTGCGGCGCCGCTGCGGGGAGAAGCGCTGCGCACCCTCGGCTTCGGGCCGGGGGTCCTGTTCTCCGGACCAGCGCTGCGGCAGGCGGCGGCGCGGCTCACCGCCCGCTATCCGTTCCTGACGCTCGACGTCGAGCGCGCGCCAGCCCGCGCTGGGAGCGGCTCACAGCGAGACCCGCCCGCTGAGTCGTCCCCATTCTGGGAGCGCGGCCGGGTCGATCTCGGGGACCTCTACTTCGCCTGGGGCTACGACAAGAGCGGCGGCGCCGCCGTGGACCGCTCGTCTGAAGACCTGGGTCCGGGCAGCGCAGGCAACGCGGTGGAGGTGACCGCGCCGGGCGAGGTCCTGCTCTGGCTACGCGCGCTTCCGGTCACGCTCGACGTGCAGTGGGACGCGCTCCTGCGCCACACGCCCGCTACCGGCTTCGCGCCGGGGCTCGCGGCCACGCTCCACCTCTGGGACACCGAAGACCGCGCCCACCTCGCGCTCGACGGAGCGTTCGCGGTGAACAGCGAACGTCCGGCGCGCGTGCCTTCCGCGGACGCCGGGAGCCTCGAGCGGCTCTCGGCGTTCGAGCGGCTCGACTTCCTGGCCGGCGCGCGCCTTTCGGTGCCCGCGTGGCGCCTCGCCGAGCTCGGCGCACAAGTGTATGCGCTCACCGACACCGGCGACGCCTGGCGGATGGGCGATCTCGACTCCTCGCTCCACTCGGCGCTCTCAGCGCAGCCCGACCGCGACTACTTCCGCCGCGCTGGGCTGACGCTGCTGGCGACCGCGCACCTCTTCGAGCAGCTCACCCTCGGCGCGGAAGTGCGGCGCGATCGGTTCGACCCGCTCCCCAACGGCCGGGTCTGGTCGCTGCTCGGCGGCGGCGAGGCCCTGCTCCCGGCAGCGCCGGTGACGCCCGGCCGGGTCGGCGCGCTGCTGCTGCGGGCGGAGTGGTCGAGCGAGGAGATCCCCCTCCTCCAGGTGGGCGCGCTGCGCCGGTACGCCGAGGTGCCGCTCTCGGTGGCCGCGGCGCCGCGCTTCACCGGTCTCTTCGCGCTGGAGCTCGGCAACGGCGCGCTCGGCAGCGACCCGGGGATCGACTACCTGCGCCTCCTCGGCGACGCCAGGATGCGCTTCTTCCCCGCGGACGGGCTCTCGCTGCACACGCGCCTGCGCGCCGCGCTGGTGACGGGCGCAGGTCTTCCGCTGCAGCGCGAGGAGGCGCTCGGCGGCTGGAGTGCGCTGCGCGGCTACCCCTTCAAGGAGCGCCGCGGCGACTCCACCGTGCTGGGGACCGCGGAGCTGCGCTGGCGCTTCTTGGGCGCGTTCGTCGATCTGGGAGCGGTGCACGCCGGCGACGGCTGGAGCGGCCCGCTGCCGGGCGCCGGCGCGCAGCTCTTCCTCGACAAGCTCGGCCGCCTCGAGGTGGCGTGGCGGCTCGACGGCCACGGCGGGCTCGCCCCGACGGCGCGCGCGCTCTTCGGGCCGGAGCTGTAGCCGCGGCCGCAGCCCCGTCCCGACCGGCGCGGTGTGTGCAAAGAACACCCGGATGCGCGCTCCGCTCAAGACCAGAAGCCTCCTCTGCGCCGTGCTCGCGGTCTCCCTGGCCTCGGCCTGCTACCGCGGCGGCGGGCGCCCGCTCGACCGCGCGTCCCTAGAGGTCGATCCCGGCTGGATCGCGCTGCCCGGGGTGCCCGAGGTGCTGCAGGAGAAGGAGCGCGACTGCGGCGCCGCCGCTGTAGCGATGTTGCTCGGCTATTGGGGCATCAGCGTCAAGCAGGAGGAGATCCGCGCCGCCAGCCTGCTCCCAGAGACGGCGGCGCTCAGCGCGGGCTTCCTGCGCGACTACCTGCGCGGCCGCGGGCTGCGGACCTACCTGATCAAGGGCACGGTGGCGGATTTGGAGGCCGAGCTGAAGGCGAAGCGGCCGGTGCTCGTCGGCGTCATCAAGCCCTATCTCACCACCAGCTATGCGCACTACCAGGTAGTGATCGGACTCAATCCCGCGTCGCGCCGGGTGGCGGTGCTCGACCCGGCTGACGGCTGGCGCGAATACCCGCTCGACGCCTTCACAGCCGAGTGGAACGCCGCGGGCGCGGTCACGCTGGTGGCGAGCCAGCCCGCCGGCTAGCGGCTGATCGGACGCCCGCAAACGTTCATGGCGCCGCGGCGGTGAGCGCAGGCGCTGCGAGACGCTGCGGGTCCACTGGCGCGCTGGCGGCACGCGCGGTGCACTACTCCTCCGCACACGCAGTTCAATGGCGAGGCAATCAATGCTTTATACGATCGCGGTGATCCTCCTGGTGCTCTGGCTGCTGGGCATGGTGACCTCCTACACGATGAGCGGCTTCATCCACGTGCTGCTGGTGGTCGCGGTGGTGGTGGTGCTGGTGCGGGTGATCCAGGGACGCCGCCCGTTGTAAGCCCTGGTCGTCCTGCTTGATGAAGCCTCAATTCCGAAGTGACTCGGAGAAAAAAATGAAACGAATGATCGCAGCTCTCTTTGCGGCAGCCTTGGGCTCAGCCTGCGCCGCTGGCCATCCCGTTCCC
>JAYWAO010000052.1:0-2555 GCA_043782365.1 Deltaproteobacteria bacterium | reverse complement strand
CGATCAGCGCCTTGCTGTGCTCGGGCTTGCCGGGGTCCTTCGAGGAGACGTCGAGCGAGGCGAGCTTGACCGTGTCCTTCTCGCCAAACTCCGCCTCGGGCAGGGCGCCGCCCGGGAAGACCTCGTCCTTGGAGAAGACCGACCAGTGCAGCGTAGGCCCGTCGATGTACCGGCCCGAGCGGCCGAGGATCTCGCCCGCGAGCAGCTTGTACTTGTGCTTGTCGCCGTCCTTCTCTGAGTCGAAGACGGCCACCTTGCCGTCGGCGAGCGCCTTCACCAGCGGCGAGTTCTTCTTGGCCTTCTCGAGATCGAAGTTGGCGTAGGGCGAGAGCTCCTTGGCCTTGCCCTCGTCGCCCTCGACTCCAGACGTCCGGACCCAGCCCTGGCCCTTGAGCTTGACGTACCGCTTGTGGTCGACGACCAGCTCTTCGTCCTCGTCATAGACGCCGGCCGGGGCGACCTTGTCGTTCTGCACGTTGGCCGGGGAGAACTTGCCCTTGTCGGCGTCCTTCCAGGTGGGCAGGCCTTCGAGGACGCGCCACTTGACCTTCTGCTCCTTGTCCTTGGAGGCGTCGAGCAAGAGCGTCTTGAGCCACGGGGACGCGCGGTCGGGGTGCAGCGCCTCGCGCTGGAGGTGCATGAAGAGCGAGTAGATCTTCTTGTCGCCCTTGAGCAGGTGCCGGGTGATGACGAAGCCTGTGTCGCCCCAGGGGTGCTCGCCCGGGCCCTCGCCGATGCGGGCCGCCACCAGCTCGCCGTCGGCCATCGCCGAGAGCACGGTGGCCTCGGGCAGCGCGAGGTGGGCGCCCGAGTGGAACAGGCCCGTGTCGCCGAGCGGGAAGAAGCCGCCGGCGGTGCGCTCGGCCAGGTGGTAGATCGAGGTGATCCCCTCTGCGGTGACCGCGTTGGAGCCGTCCACCGGGAACGGCAGCTGGGTCATCCCGGTGGTGGGGGGCATCGCCGCAGCGACTGCGCCGCCTGCTGCGCCGCCGGAGGTGCCGCCCGCAGCGCCGCCGCCCGCAGCGCCGCCGGAGGTGCCGCCCGCAGCGCCACCGCCAGACGAGCCGCCCGAGGACGCGCTGCCGCTGCCGCCAGAAGAGCCTCCAGACGAACCGCCCCCGGAAGCTCCGCCGCTGCCGCCGCCGGACTCACCGCCGCCGCCGCCCGTCCCAGCCGTGGTGGGCGTAAACTTGTGGACCAGCTCGTGGTCGTCCGGCACCGGCTTGTCCGGCATGCAGTACTCGAAGTAGCCGAGCGGCTGCTCCGCGTGGCTGAACATGCGCGTGGTGCGGCCCGGGTAGATGTCGAGGAGCCGCGCGGCCTTGATCCAGTACTCGCTGAAGGCCTTGTCGGGCTCTTCGGGCGAGGTGATCGACTGGAAGTTGCCCGTGCCGATCAGCTTGAAGTGCGGGTAGCAGGGGTCGACGATGCGCAGCCAGAGCGCACCCGTGACGGTCTTCTTATACCCGCAGATGACGACGATGTGGCCCTTGTGCTCGGTGAGCTGCGTGTACTGCACCACCGGGTTGTTCTTCTTGAGCTGGGCGATGTGCCGCGAGAACGTCTTCTCGATGTAAGCGTTGTCGCTGATCTTGATGCCCTGGAGGTTCTTGACCAGCTCGCCCGAGTCGACCTTGTAGCCGAGGTCGTAGAAGATCCCGGCAGGCCAGCAGAGCCCGCCCTCGTTGACGCCCGCCGCCTTGTCCTTGTTGGGGCCGCCGAGCCAGCGCAGGTTGGCCTTGACGAGGTTGGAGCCGTGGCCAGTCTTACCCTCGGCGTGGCCGATGTACTGGTCGGTCTTCCCGCCGAACTTTGCGTAGTAGTTGGCGACCATCGCCGCGGAAGTCCGGCCGCACCAGAAGTTGCTCTGGACCTCTGCGTCGTTCTTCTGCTGGAGGCGGGGAACGTCGAGCCAACGGCCCTCGACGCCGTCCAGGTCGGCCGGCTTCATGTCAGCCGGCTTGCGGACGGTGTCGACGGGCTTGATGGGGAAGGTCATCGTGGGCCTCGCCCGGTGCGCCGGCGGGCGCACTCCCAGGGTGGGTCATCTTACCTGATCGCCGGGGTAGTTGGCGAGGGGTTGAAGTGACGCGGCCCAAGAATGGTGTAACAATCAGACATTACACTAGAAAATCGATGTCTCCTCGGGGGCCGGAGGAGACGCAGGACTCCGCCGGGGCCACGCCGCGCTCGATGCCGCGAGCAAGCAGAAGGGCGCCGCCGCCGTCCACAGCGCCAGCGCGGCCGGGACGTTCGCCTCAACGCTTGCGCCGCTCGACGTCCGCGCGCACCGCCTCCACCGCCTCGGCCCGCAGCTTGCCGAGCGTGCGCAGCGTCTCGGCGTGGTCGAGGAACGAGGGCGACGAACGCACGCGCGGGTCTTGGGAGACAGCCTTCCCTCCGCGCACCTGGTGGATGAAGACGTCCAGCACCGGGTCTGGTGCTCCCGTCGGCAGGTCCGCCGCGAGGGCGACCGCCTCATCGACGTCGCGCGGGTGCACGCCCTTCGCCTCCAGGCGCTTGCGCAGCGCCAGGCCGCGCAGCCCCGCGCAGAC
>JAYWAO010000051.1:0-2556 GCA_043782365.1 Deltaproteobacteria bacterium | reverse complement strand
CCTTCGAGAGCGCCGCCGCGGCCGCCGGGTAGTCCCGGTACTGCAGCGCCAGCGCGCCGAGGTTGGCCCAGGCCGGCCCGAAGCCAGGCGACATTTTTGTGGCCTCGTCGAACTTCGCCTTGGCCGCCACCACGTCGCCCTGCTTGAGCGCGAGCAGGCCCTGGTTGTTCACGGTGCCCGGGTCGTCCGGGTCGTACTTGCGCGCGTTGGCGAGCGCGATCTCGGCGAGCCGCGGGCGGTCGCGATCGAGCTCGATCAGCGCGAGGTTCTTGTAGGCGTCGGCGTCGGCGGGCTTGCGCACCAGCACGCGGCGCAGCGTCGCCTCGGCCTCGTCGGTCTTCTTCTCCAGGCGCAGCAAGGTCGCCAGCGCATTGAGCAGCTTCGGATCGCTCTCGCGCTTGCCCAGCGCGGCCCGCAGCACGCCCTCGGCGTCCGGGTACCGCTCCCAGAGCCGGTAGACGCGCGCCAGGTTGAGCGCCGCGCCCAGGTGGCCGGGGTCGATCTCCAGCGCCTTCTTGTAGTAGCCGGCGGCCTTGTCGAGCTGCTGGCGCTGCTCGGCCACCCAGCCCGCGTCGAAGTTCGCCGCGGCGCTCTTGGGCTCCTTCGTCAAGTAAGACTCGAGCGCGTCGCCGGCGGCCGGGTAGTCGCCCGCGGCGAGCGCTTCGCGCGCGCGCTGGTAGATGTCGGCCGGGTTCACCTCGACCGGCCTCGCAGCCGGGGCCGCCGCCATCGGGGCAGCGACCGGCTTCTTGACAGCCTCCTTGCCACCAGCGCAGCCCAGCAGCGACGCGCAGGCGAGGGCGCCCAAGAGCGACTTCTTCACCAGTCCCGACTTCACGGCGCACCTCCCGCACTGCCCACGGCCTTGCTGGGCTCGGCCCCCGAGGACGGCTTGCCTTCCGGCTTCACCGAGACCCCGTCGGGCTGCACCGCCGAGAGCGGCTCCGCGCCCGTCGGGGCCAGCTTGTGCACCTCGCCGTAGGCGTCGGGCTTGAACGACTTCAGCTGCTCCTGCGCCCGCAGCGTCCAGGCGGAGTAGACGCCCGTCTTGCTCGCGGTGGAGATGGCCTTCTCGAACGCCTCGACGGCCTTGTCCTCGAGCGGCAGCGCCTGGTTCTCCAGCGTGCTGCGGTAGAGGTCCTCCTGGTCGGGCGTCAGGCCCTTGGGCATCGGCGCCTCGAGCAGCTTCTTGTTGTAGTTGCCGTAGGCCTCGCCCAGGCGGCAGAGCGCCGCCTCGCTGTAGAGCGGGCTGCCGAACTTGATCAGGTCGGTGTACGCGTCGTGCAGCTTGGTCATCCGGCTGCTCTTCACCTTGAGCACGAACACTAGATCTTGCTGCCGGGTGTAGTTGAAGTGGATGGCCTGGAAGTCGTTGAACGCGCCCTCCAAGAGGAGGAAGCGGGCGTGCGCGGCGGCGTCCACCAAGGGCGGGAGCTTCTCCGCCTCGGGGAGCTGCGCGAAGCGCCGGGTCACCTCGGTCATCACCAGCGGGAGGTTCTTGTCGTCGGGCTTCACCTCGCGCATCGCCATGCCTTCGTCGTAGCGGGCGAGCAGGAGCTGACCGGGCGCGGCGGACTTCGCGTAGTCGCGCTGGTAGGCGTACCAGAAGTCGGCGACCTTCTTCCAATCCTTCTGGCGGGTGAGGATGAGGCCGATGTTGAAGGCGATCTTCGCGGCGTCCGGCCTGCCCGGATAGGCCTTCAGATACCGCTGCCAGAGCTGGACCGCGGCGGCGTCGTCGCCGAGGCCCTCCTTCCAGAGGGCGGCGTTGAACACCAGGTCGGCCGACTTCTCGTCCTGCGGCCAGGTGTCGGCGTAGGCGAGGTAGGCGGCGACCGCCTCCGGATAGCGCGCGGCCCGCTCGTAGGCCGCGGCCAGCGAGCGGCGCGCCGGCTTCAGGATGGAGAGCTCCGACTTGGGATAGTCGCGCAGCAGCTGCTCGGCGCTGGAGATCACCAGGTCGAGCTGGTTCGCCTTCTCCGCGATGATGATGCCGTTGTTGAGGGCGATGTGGGCGTTCTCGCTCTTCGGGTAGGTCTCGACGAAGGCCTTGAACTCGGCCGCGGCGAGCGGGTAGTCCTTCTTGTTCTCGTAGATGTCCATCACGTACTTGAAGCGCGCGCCCTCGGCGATGCGGGCCAGCTTCTTGGAGAACTCGCTGCCCGGCGGCGCGATGCTCTTGTCGGCGCGGAACTTCTGCGCCAGCTCGCTGAGCGGCTGCCACTGCTCCTTCACCTCGAGGATGTTCATCGAGAGCTCGGCCGCCTTCTGGCTCCAGACGTCGGTCGGCCAGCGGAGGATGATGTCGCCGAACCGCGTCGCCGCTTCGACGTAATGCCGGTGGTCATAGTAGGTGAACGCCGCCTTGTAGCGGATGACGATCTCCTCCTTCGTCTTCGGCGCGACCACCAGGTACTTCTCGCAGGCCGCGATCAGCCGCTGCTCCAGCGCGGGGATCGGCTCCTCGACCGTGTCCTTGGTGATCTTCTCGTCGCGGATGGTGCGCTTCTGCTCGACCTGGCCCTTGGCCTTCTTCTCGTCGATGCGGGTCGCGTC
>JAYWAO010000050.1:0-2562 GCA_043782365.1 Deltaproteobacteria bacterium | reverse complement strand
ACACGGCCGGTGCCACCTGGGGCGGCTTCGCGATCGGCAACATCGACGCGGACACCACCTTCGACGTGTGGTCGATCACCTCGAACAGCCGCGCGACCTCGTCCTGCGACAACATCGGCAACACCTCGGGCGGCGAGCCGAGCAACGACTACAACGACGTCAACCGCTAGTCTTAGCGGACAGCGCTGGTTGAAGAGGGGCGGGCCCGCGAGGTCCCGCCCTTTTTTTGTCCCGACAACGTGAGTCCTACCTCCGGCACGAGGTCCAAGCCCATGACGCCGCCCCGCTCGACCCCTGCTCGCGGGTTCACGCTGATCGAGCTGATGATCGTCGTCGCCATCATCGGGCTTTTGGCCGCCATCGCCATCCCGAACTTCCTGCGCATGCAGGCCCGCTCCAAGCAGAGCGAGGCGAAGGCCAACCTCCGGGCCGCCTTCAACGCCGAGACCGCCTACTTCGCCACCAACGACCGGTACTCGTCGAAGGCCTACGAGGTCGGGTTCCAGCCCGAGCGCAACAACCGTTACGCCTACTTCCTCGGGGCCACCGTCCTCCAGGACGACCGCTCCACCGCCGCCGCACCCGCGCTGCTGAGCGCCGCCACCAGCATCTCGGTGGACACCTTCAAGGGCTACGGCGCCATCGCTGCGACCGGCGCTCTCGGATGCGGAACTGCCCTGGTGGACGCGGTCGCGGGCGCCACCGTCTGGACCGGCGCCGCCGCCGGCAACCTCGACTTCGACACGACCCTCGACCAGTGGACCGTCTCCACCGCCTCCCGCACGCTGGCCGTCGCGGCCACCTGCGACGCCGCCGGACCCATCTCGGGCGGCGAGCCCGCCAACGAGCAGAACGACGTCACCCGCTAGCGCTCGCCGCGGATGTACTAAGGTACGCAGACCGTGGCGCTGCTCCGAAAGTCAGGCCCGCTGCTCGCGCTCCTCGTCTGCGCCGCCCTGGCGGCCCAGGCCCGCGTCTCCGCGCGCGCCGCGTTCCCGCCGTCACCCGAGGTGGTGTTCGACGTCCCTCCCTTCCCGGCCGAGGTGGCGCGGCCCTTCTCCTTCGGGCTGCGCAGCCTGGTGGCCGACCTCGCGTTCCTGGAGGCGATCCAGGTTTACGGAGGCCGCAAGGGCTCGAACCCCTACGCCGAGGGGCTCCTCGACGATCGGCGCCTCGCGCGGCTGCTCACCTACGCGGTTGATCTCGACCCGCAGTTCCGCGGCGGCTACCGGTTCACGGGCAACGCGCTGATCCGCCACACCTCCGATGGCAAGGCCTCGGGCGTGTTCGCCGCCGAGTCGATCCTCGAACGCGGCGCCAAGCACCGGCCCGACGACTGGCGGATCTTCTTCGCGCTCGGCTTCATCCGCACGTTCTACCTGAACAAGAAGGTGGAGGCGGCCGCGGACTTCGTCGCCGCCGCCGCGCTGCCAGGCGCGCCCGCCTACATCCCGCTCCTCGCCACCCGCCTCGCCGCCGACACCGGCAACCTCGCCACCGCGGAGCAGCTGGCGCAGGCGATGGCCTCCCAGGCCACCGAAGAGGAGAGCAAGAAGGAGTGGGACGAGCGGCTGCTCGACCTCGCGATGGAGCGCCAGCTGCGCGCCATCGAGACGGCCGAGAAGACCTTCTCGGCGCGGACGGGCCGCCTGCCGCGCACCGTGGAAGAGCTGGTCTCGGCCGGCGACCTGCCCGGCGTGCCGCAGGAGCCGCGGGGCGGACGCTACCAGCTCGACGAGAAGGGCGCGCCGCGGTCGACCGTCCGCGAGCGGCTGATGTTTCGCGAGAACCACCAGAACCAATCGGGGCTGATCCCTCAATGACTGAGACCCTCTGGCAGCTCGGCGTGGTGGCGGGCAACACCGTGCGCGAGCTGGTGCGCAGCAAGCTGCTCTACAACCTGCTCATCTTCGCGGTGCTCCTGATCGCCGGCTCGCTCTTCATCGCGCAGCTGACGGTCGGCCAGTGGGACCGGATCATCCTCGACCTCGGGCTGGCCGCCATCCAGGTCTCGGGGATCTTGATCGCGGTGCTGATCGGCGTCTCCCTGCTGGCGGGCGAGATCGACAAGCGCACGCTCTACCCCACGCTGGCGCGGCCCATCGCCCGCAGCACCTTCCTGCTCGGGCGCTTCGCGGGGCTGGCGGCGATCCTCACCGTCAACGTGGCGGTGATGGTCGGCTGCCTCGCGGGCGTGCTCGACCTCGCGGGCTACTCGGTGACCGCGGTGACGCTCTCGGCGAGCCTGCTCATCCTGGTGGAGCTGCTCCTGATGGGCGCCTTCGCGCTCTTCTTCTCCAGCTTCACCACGCCCGTGCTGGCGGCGGCCTTCTCGCTCTCGATGTTCCTCATCGGGCACCTGCTCGGCGACCTGAAGAACTTCGGCACCCGCAGCCACAGCGAGGTGGCGAAGGAGCTCACCGCGCTCGCCTACCGGCTGCTCCCCGACCTCGAGCTGCTGAATCTGAAGTCCCAGGCCGCCAGCCAGCTCCCCGTGTCCGCCGAGGTGGTGCGGCTCGGCGTGCTCTACGGGCTCGCCTATGCAGGGGTGGTGCTGGCGGC
>JAYWAO010000049.1:0-7118 GCA_043782365.1 Deltaproteobacteria bacterium | reverse complement strand
TGGCCGTTACGTTTGGTCGCGAGAAACTGAAGGCAACGACGAAGACCCAGGGCGACTTCAACCTTTCGAACCGCTTCTCGTTCGAAATCGAAGGCGTCATCGTCGCTGGCGTGCACACCATCGACGGCCTGGAGTCCGAGACCGACGTCGTCGAGTACAAGGACGGCGAGGACGGCACCAGCCACACCCGTCCCGGTAACCACAAGCCGGGCAAGATGACGGTCACCAAGGACTGGTCGAACACCTCGGAGTGGTACAAGTGGCGCAAGGCCGTGCTCACCGGCAAGGTCGACCGCCGCGAGATCTCCGTCATCTTCCACAACGATGCAGGCGAAGAGGCCGGTCGGATGAACTTCGGCAGCTGCTGGCCGAGCAAGTGGCTCGGCCCGTCGCTCAACGCCCGGTCGTCCGGTCACGCCACGGAGAAGCTCGAGATCTCGTGGGAAACGATGGACCTGAAGGCCGGCTAGTTTCGGCTGACTATCCTGTTTGACAGAGGAGCCCCGAGAAGCGTCCTTGCGGATGACTCTCGGGGCTTCCTGCTGTAGAGTCTTCGCGCGGCGCAGATCGGCCGCATCCCTCCCACGCTGCAACGGTTCCCCGAGGCAAGCTCAGCGATGGCGTTCAAGACCGAGTTCGAGTTCACGCTTCCCAAAGGCTTCGTCGACGACGAGGGCAACCTTCACCGCAAAGGCGTGATGCGCCTCGCGACGGCGAAGGATGAGATCGTCCCGCTCCAGGATTTTCGCGTCAAGAACAACCGCGCGTTCCTGGTCATCATCCTGCTCTCCCGCGTCATCACGAAGCTGGGCGAGATGAAGGAAGGCACGATCAACACCGGCGTCGTCGAGTCCTTCTTCTCCGCCGACCTCTCGTACCTGCAGGAGTTCTACCGGCAGATCAACGAGAGCGGCACCGCCAACGTCGGCGCCAAGTGTCCCTCATGCGGCCAGGAGTTCCAGGTCGACATCGGCACCGGGGCTACTTCCCTGGGGGAATAATTAGCTACCCGCTGGACAAGATCTCCGGCGAGGTAGCGTATATCGCCTACCATTTTCACTGGGGCATCGACGAGATCCTGGAGATGGAGCACGACGAGCGCCACATGTGGATCCGGGAGATCAGCGAGATCAATCGTCGCATCAACGATGCCTCGAAGTCGGCGAGCAGCGGCGGCAGCAGCATGTAGTGTGGCCCGCATCGCGGGGAGTTCGACAACATGTCCAGCGTCTATAAGCCGCCCGGCGTACACATCGAGTCGGCGGGCGACCGGTTCATCTCAGTCGAGCGGATTGAATCCGCCATCCCCGCCTTCCTCGGCATAGCCCAGAAGGGCCCACGGAACGAGCCCGTTCGCGTGGGCACCTTCGAGCAGTACGCACGCCAATTCGGAGACGACGAGAGCCACTTCTCGCAGGCCGTCCGCGGCTTCTTCGACAACGGCGGCAAGAAGGCGTACATCATCAACGTGAAGCCACAGGGGGGCATGGACCCGACTCCCGACGACTACATCGGTACGCAGGGCGGCGGCGGCTTGCGCGGCCTCTTGGTGGCCGAGCGCATCGAGGACGTCGACCTGGTGGTCGCTCCCGACGTCGCCGGGCAGTACAAGAAGTCGGTCGGCTTCCCCGAGCTCAAGCACGTGCTGGCCGTGCAGCGGGCGCTGGTCGAGCACTGCGAGCGGATGCAGGACCGGTTCGCCATCCTCGACACGCCGCAGAACCTGAAAGTGGAAGAAGCGATCGCCTGGCGGCGCAACTTCGACTCCGCCTTCGGCGCCGTCTACTACCCGTGGATCCGCACCCGCATCGGCGAGGAGGTGGGCCCGCCGATCCCGCCGTCGGGGCACATCGCCGGCCTCTACGCGATGGCCGACAAGACCGAGGGCGTGCACCGCGCGCCGGCGAACCTCAAGATCGAGGGCCTCGTCGACACCGACCGCCGCCTCCGCAAGCGCGAGCGCGACTTCCTCTTCGAACACAACATCAACAGCATCTCGCCGTTCCCGGGGCGCGGCGTGCGCACCTGGGGCGCACGCACCCTTTCTAGCGACGCCTCCTGGAAGCAGATCAACGTCCGCCGGCTCTTCATCAACATCCGCAAGAGCATCGAGCTCTACACGCAGTGGGTGGTGTTCGAGCCCAACGAGCCCACGCTCTGGAAGAAGGTCGTGCGCACGCTCGACGTCTTCCTGCGCGACTTCTGGCAGCAGGGCGCCCTGCTCGGCAAGTCGCAGGAGGAGGCCTTCTACGTCAAGTGCGACGAGGAGACGAACCCTCCCGAGACCCGCGACGCGGGCATGCTCATCTGCGAGATCGGCATCGCGCCCGTGCGGCCGGCCGAGTACATCGTCGTGCGCTTGCACCAGTACACCAAGGAGCGCACGGACGCCGAAGACAAGAAGGACGAGGCCGCGCCTCCCGCAGCCGGTGGCGAAGCCGCTGCGGCGGCGGTGGCGGGGTAGACAAGTGGCGCGAGGACCCCAGACCGGGGCTCCGGGCTGGATCTCCCTCGCGCCGATCGCGATCGCGCTGGGAACTCCCGCGAACTTTGCGTTTTCCTTCGGCTGTTGGCCATCTCTCCGTTCTCACGGGTGGATCGCCATGTTCGAAGGCGCTGGCCCGGGCTGGAGACGCCGACTTTCGACACCGAGCCTCTAGCCAGAGTCCCGATTTCATGGTAGACTCGTCTCTCTTAGAGATTTCGCTTTGTATCTCCGGCGGTTGACGCTGCTGGAGACGCACAGGCCCGCCGGAGGAACGAATGGCCAAGACCGGGACGCGGAACGACCCCCACTCCATCGCTTCGTTTCACATCGAGATCGACGGGGTCGAGCGGGCCTCGTTCCGCAAGTGCAGCGGGCTGAAGACCGAGACCGAGATCTTCGAGTACCAGGAGGGCGGCGAGAACGAGACCGTCCACAAGCTCGTCGGCCAGACCAAGCACGGCAACGTGGTGCTGACCCAGGGCTACACGGCCGATCCTGCGTTCTTCAAGTGGCGCGACGAGCTCCACAACGGCAACGCCAACAAGATCGCGCGCCGCAACGGCTCGATCATCGCCTACGCCGCCGACCACAAGACCGAGGTCGGCCGCTGGAACTTCGAGAAGGCCTGGCCGGTGCGCTGGGAGATGTCCGAGTTCGACACTGCGTCGGGCCAGGCGGCCGTCGAGACGCTCGAGCTGGCGGTCCACCGGGTTACCAAGGGCAAGTAGTCCGTTCGTGTTCGCCTCCTCGTCGCACGCAGCACGGGCAGTCTGAGAAGGGTCGGGAGAAGGATCGATGGCCGATTCCCAGAATGATCTCGAGCTTCCTGACCTCGGCCAGCCCGAGGCGTCGGCGTCTGCCCAAAGTGGCGCGCCGAACCCCGCCGCGGCTGCCCGGGCTGCTGCTGGCGTGCGCACGCTCGAGGAGATCCTCTGGGCGGCGGCCACCGCCTACGGCGATCCCGGCAACACCGCACTCATCGATCGCGAGGAGTTCGCGGCCCAGATCTTCGCGTCGTGGGAGGGCGAGGTCCCCTGCGAGGCGTTCATCAGCCGGTTCTTCGACGGCCCCAGGAGCGCCGAAGGGGGCCGCCCGCAGAGCATGGCCGAGGCGGTGGCCCGCGCCGCGCGCTCGCGCCTCAACGCCTACGAGTTCGACCTCAACAAGCTCGAGTACGTGGTCATCGAGGACAAGGACGACTTCATCATCGTCTCCTCGGCCGGCGAGTTCGCGCTGCCCGACTCGAGCGTGGTGCGCGCGTCGATCCTCGACGCCGTCATCGCCGACGACCAAGGCTCGCCCATCGGCGGCCGTGACGCCTCGGTGGACCGCTCGGACCAAGGACAGCCGCGGGCGTTTCTCGTCAAGCGAAACGGCGACATCGTCGCGGTCGACGTGATGAAGCTCGCGGCGGCCATCAAGACCTCGCAGCCGGTGCTCCGGACGGCAGATACGCCGTTGGCCGACCGCCCGTCGGCCCGCCTGCAGCCGTTCAACGTGCGCCGCCGCTCGCTCACCGAGTCCCGCGAGGTCGAGCTGCTCAAGCGCGACCGCCGGGTCAACCAGTGGGACGCCGCGCTGCCCAGCAACCGCCGCGTCGGCTCGATGGAGCTCGCTGCCGGCGGCGCTGCCGGTGCGCTCGCCGCGCCGCCCGCAGGCGCAGACCAGACCATCCTCCTCCTGATGCCCGACGGCACGCTCGCGCGCCCGGTCATCGGCGCGGCCAGCCGCTGGCAGGAGATGGTGAACGAGTGGGTCGGTCGCGCCGCGATCGTCTCGCTCGGCGCTACCTCCGCACCGCAGGCAGTGCTGCCCGGCCAGACGTTCATCGTGCAGTCGGACCGCGTGGTCTCGATCTTCACCAACGGCGGCAAAAGCGCTTCTGGCAGCGGCTCCACCTCCAGCTCCGAAGGCAGCGGCTCGTCCTCGGCGATGGCGGCGTTCGCCTCCTACGCCAGCAGCCAGGGCCTCGCCTTCGGCTCCTCCGCGCTCGGCGACGGCTTCCCAGGCTCGCTGGGCCGCAGCACCGAGGCGCAGGCGCAGGCGATCACCTCAGTGCGGCTGCTGCAGGCCAACGTCCGCGAGCTCTCGGAGGACGCGCTGGCCGAGGCGGTCGCCCGCGGCGCCAAGCTGCTCGGCGGCTTCTCCACCCCGATGAGCGCCCAGGGCCTCGTCGGGAACGCCTTCTGGATCCAGCCTGAGGTCTTCTTCGCGCCCACCGCGCGCGAGCAGGCCGACGCGGCGCTCGATCTCGCGCAGAGCGGCAGCATGAGCCGCATCGGCGAAGGCACCACCCGCCAGCTGGTCGCGCAGGGCTACAACGTCCAGCCGGGCGCGGTGTCGCTGCCGGGCACGCCGCTGCAGCTCGGGCAGGTCACCGGCGACCCGTGGGCCGACTGGGCGCTCGCCACCGGCGGGCAGATCACCGAATCCGACCTCGCGATGCCGGCGCTGATGGCGCGGATGGACCGCGACGCCTCGCCGATGTCGATCTCGGCGGCCGAGGCGTTCGGCCTGCCTCCGGGGCAGTCGCTCGAAGAGGCGCGGCACAACATCAAGGGCGGGCGGGTGATCGCCTTCCGCGCTCCGGACGGCACGCTGGTAGTGCAGGCCGCCAAGGCCGTGCACCTCGCCGAGGCCGGCCGCGTCGTGCAGGACGGCAGCGGCGACAGCGGCCCGGGCAGCGCGCCGTCGCGGCCCTCGATCGGCTACCGCTCGGGCGCGGTGCCCCAGTCGGCGCTCAACACGCTCGCCACCGCTCTCGAGCGGACGGCGGCGGCTGGCGGCTACAAGCTGCCCCAGGTCCGCATCCTCTCGGCTCCCGACGCGCTCGAGCGCGGCGACGCGATGTCGGCCAAGCTCGACGGCGGCTCTCCGTATCGCCAGAGCGTGCGCCTCGCGGGCACCACCGACGTCGGCGACGGCGGCCAGGTCGCGCGGATGGTGCTCTCGATGCCGTTCCCCTCGAGCGGCGAGCTGGTGGTCGGCAGCGACCTCTCCGAGGCGCTCCAGTCGCTCCTCTCGGCTCCGGCCGTGCCGATGTCGCGCGGCGGCGCCAACGCCAGCGGCTCGTACGGCGACCCCGGCGCGCAGGGCCTCATCGGGGACGACATGGTCTCGGCTGGCGGGGGGGTTCGTCAAGGCAGCGGTGTGTGGCTCGCCGGCGGTGCGCTCGGCGGCGCGGCGCTCGGTGGCCTCGCGGGCGCGCTGGCGCTGCGAGGCGGCTCTGGCGGCGGCCCGGTGATGGGACCCGACGGCCAGTTCATCGTGCGCGGCGGCGGCTCTGGCAGCGGATCTTACGGCAGCGGCCCCGGCGGCGAGCTGGTGATCGACCTCGGCGGGCAGCACCAGCAGGCCCGCTCCAACGCGCAGGACGCGCTGACCACATTCGAGATGCCAGACGTGGCGCAGTCGCTCGCCTCGCAGAGCAGCTTCTCGCGGCTCCCGGTGCTGCTGCGCCGCGCCCTCGCCGAGTCTGGCGACTGGGCGCCGGGCAACGGCACTCCGCTCCCGGCCTCGGTGCGCCAGCTGGTGCTCTCGAGCCCGTTCGACCTGCCCGAGCTCGTCACGGGCGACGCGGGCGCGGCGGCTGCGGCCGCTCCTCCCCGCCGCCAGGTGAACCCGGGCCAGGAAGAGATCGTCATCCCGATGCCGCTCTGGGCCCAGATGGGCCGCGGGCAGATGTCGGAGACGCAGGACATCCTCGCCTCGCCGCGGATGCCCAAGGGCTTCCAGCCCCCGCTCGGCCACTACCGCCTGGTGGCGCCGTCGACGATCGACATGACCGGCGGCGCCTCAGAGGGTTCGCCCGGCGTCTCGCGGCTCTCGGGTCCGACCCACATGATGATCGACGTGTCGCCCAGGGGCGGCGTGTCGGCCCGCTCGAACGGCGGGAACCACCAGCTGGCGCGGATGTCCAGCGACGCCGCCGACGCAGTGCTCTCGCAGCGCCGGATGAAGATCGGCGCGCCGCTCTCCGCGGCCGCGCTCGCGGCGGTGATGTCGAAGCGCCGCCCCTCGGGACCTGCGCCTCGCCGCGCGGACGACCAGATCGCGGAGCTGCAGAGCCAGGCTTCGGCGGGGCGGTCGCGCTCGGGCAGCTCGTACGGCCCCGTCGACTCTGGCGGGTTCGACGGCGGCGCCGCGAGCGGCTCGACGGGCCTCGGCGGCGGCACCTCCGGCTTCTCGGGCTCCGGCTCGGGCGGGTTCGGCGGCTCCGGCGTCGGCAAGATCCCCAACATCCCGAACATCGATCTCCCAGACGCGGCCTCCGTCCTGAGCAGCGGTGGCGGCACGGCGGCGGGCGGCGGGCGCACGATGGCGGGCGCGCTGCAGTCGGCGATGCGGATGAGCGACGCGGTCGACGGCCGCCTGCTCCCGGCCTCGGCGGGCCCCGGTTCGGTCCCCTCGTTCCGCTCGGGCTTCCCGGGCGGCTCCGGCGTGCTGGCGTCTCCCAGCCGCGCCAGCAGCGGGATGGCCGGCAGCGGGTTCTCCTCCGGCGGCTCGTCCTCGGGCGGGTTCGGCTCGTTGGGCGGTGGCGCCTCGGGCGGCGCTGGCGGCGACACTTACATCCTCGGCGGCGGCCAAGGCGGGGGCGGCGGCTCGGTGCGCGTCTCTGCGGCCGCGGGCA
>JAYWAO010000048.1:0-7142 GCA_043782365.1 Deltaproteobacteria bacterium | reverse complement strand
CTGGCTAACTACAGGTTGTCCGGTAATCCTGCTCACGCCGGACGACGAAGCGTCGACCACGCACCTCGCGCGGTTCATCGAGGTGCTGCACCTCGACGACTCGGAGGGCTTCCGATGCATCCCTTGGACCGCGTCAGACTCTTCAGCCTGTTAGCCTCGCGGGTCCGCAGGCCCCTGGCCTTCTGCGGAGCCAGCCGCGCGCGGCGCCTGCCCGCGATCCGAGCGGATCCGCCCGTCGACGATCTCGATCACCCGGTCGCACTCGGCGGCGATCCGCAGGTCGTGGGTGACGATGAGGAACGTGGTGCGCAGCTCGCGGTTGAGCGCGCGCAGCAGGTCGAAGACGCTCTTGGACGACGCGGTGTCGAGGTTGCCCGTCGGCTCGTCGGCGAGCACCAGCGCGGCGCCGCCCGCGAGCGCCCGGGCGATGGCGACCCGCTGCTGCTGGCCTCCGGAGAGCTGGGTCACCTTGCTGTGGAGCCGGTCTCCCAGCCCCACCTGGCCGAGGAGCTCCTCCGCCCGCGCGCGCAGCGGCAAAGGTGGCCGGCCAGCCTGCGCCCAGCCCGGGAGCAGCACGTTCTCCAGCGCGGTGAACGCCGGCAGGAGCAGGTGGGCCTGGAAGACGAAGCCGAGCGCCTCCCCGCGCAGCGCGGTGCGGGCGCGGTCGTCGAGCGCGCCGGTGTCCTGGCCGTCGAGCAGCACGCGGCCGCGGGTGGGCCGGTCGAGCAGGCCGATCAGGTTGAGCAGGGTGCTCTTGCCCGAGCCCGAGGGGCCGACCAGCGCCGCGAACTCGCCGCGGGCCAGGGAGAAGTCGACCGTGTCCAAGGCGCGGGTGATCGGCCCTTCGCCGAAGTCACGGCCGAGCCCCTCGGCCTGGAGGATCGCCCCGGCTGCGCTCTGGGGTTCTGCGTGGGTCGCCTCAGGCACGGCGGATCGCCTCCGCGGGGTCGAGCCTGGCCGCCCTGCGCGCGGGGAGCGCCGCCGCCAGGAGCCCGACCACCACCGCGAGCAGCGACGCCTCCGCGAAGAGGGCAGGGGTCAGCAGCACCTTGAAGGTGGCGGTGCCGTCGGGGTTCGTGCTCAGCCCCTGGAAGAAGAGCGCGAGCCCCGCGCCGAGCAGGCAGCCGAGCGCGGAGCCCGCGAGCCCGAGCACGCCGCCCTGCACGAGGAAGATGCGCAGCACGCGGTCCGAGGGAGCGCCGCACGCGCGGAGGATGCCGATCTCGCCCGACTTCTGCACCACCGAGACGATGAGGACGCTGGCGATCCCGAGCGCCACCGCGATGGTGACGAACAGCTCGATCAGCCATTTGCTCGAGGCCTGCGCGCGCAGCCCCGTGAGCAGCTGCGAGTTGAGCTGCATCCAGCTCTCCGAGCGCAGGGCGGTGAGGTCCTCGATCGCGCGCGCGGCGGCCTCGGCTTCGAAGACGTCGGCCACCCTCAGCTCCAGCGTGGTGACGCCGCCCGGCAGCGCGAAGAGCGACTGCGCCTGCCGCAGGGACGTCATCACCCACGCCTGGTTGACCGACTTGACGCCTAGGTCGAAGAGGCCGGAGATCTGCTCGACGGACTCGCCGCCCTCGGCGGTCGTGAGGCGCAGCTTGTCGCCGACGCCCACGCCGAGGTCGCTGGCGAGCTCGACCCCGATCACCACCGTGGCGCCCGAGACGTCGAAGCGGCCTGCGGTGAGCTTGTGCGGCAGGTCGATGATCGCCGTGAACGACTCCGGGTCGATGCCGCGGACGAGCACGGGCCGCCGCGCCGCGCCCCGTTCCGCGGTGCCCGCGCCGGTGACGGTGGGCGCCACCGCGATCACTCCGGGGACCGCGGCCACCGCCGCGGCCACCGCTGGCCAGGAGTCGATCGAGCGGAGCCGCTGCGAGGCCTTCTCGACCGAGCGGGCGACCGCCACGCTTCCGTCGTCGAGCGGCCGCGGCACCTCATCGGGAGCGTGCAGCGTGACGTGGGGCTGCGACCCGAGCGTCTGCTCGAGCAGGCCCACTTGCAGCCCATCGATCAGCGCAGAGAGGAAGACGATCACCGCCACGCCCACCCCCACCGCGGAGAGGATCAGCGCGGTTTGGGAGCGGCCTTCGCGCAGATACCGCAGCGCGACGAACCACTCGAAGGGCAGCACCTACTCCACCGAAGCGCGGACGCGCTGGCCAGGCGTGAGGCGCTGCCCGCCTTCGAGCACGGCGTGCGCGCCTGCCTGGAGCCCGGCGGAGATCTCCACCGAGCCCTCGCCGCGCAGCCCGAGCGAGATCGGGCGGCGCACCACCCGGCCCTCCTCGACGACGAGCACGAAGGGGGCCGCAGTCGCCAGGCCGCGGACCGCCTGCGCGGGCAGCACCAGTGCGCCCTCGCGCCGCGCCACCGTGACGTCGATCGAGACGGTCATGTCGGGCCGCAGGAAGGCGGGCGGGTGCTCGACCCGCAGGCGCACCTCCACCGTGCCGCGCTGCGGATCGACCGACGGCGCGATCCACTCCACCTCGGCGTCGAAGACGTCTTGCGGAAAGGCGTCGGCCGAGGCCCGCCCCTTCTGGCCGAGCGCGAGCACCGCGAGGTGGCGCTCGTCGGGCTGGAAGGTCAGCTCCACCGCGCCGTCGGCCGCCATGTTGAGGAGGGCGCGGCCGGGCTGGACCATGTCGCCCTCCTCGACGCTGCGAGTGAGCACCACGCCGTTCTGCGCGGCGACGAGGCGCGTCTGCGCGAGCTTCACCTCCTGCGCCGCCAGCTGCCCGCGCGCCTGCAGCAGCGCGCCGAGCCCGAGCCGCGAGTCGGCGCCCAGCGGCGTCGAGGCGAGCTGCTGCGCTTCGGCGGCGCGGCGCTGCGCCTGCGCGACCTCCACGGCGCGCTGCGCGTCGTCGAGCTGGCTTTGGGGCAGCGTCCCGGCTTGGGCGAGCTGCCGCGCCCGCGCGAGCGCCGCCTCCGCCTTCTCCTGGTTGCTCTGCGCCTCGCGCAGCGCCTGGGTGGCGACGATGGCGCCCACCCGCCGCAGCTGCTCGACGCGCGCCTGGGCCTGCTGCACCGCGGCCCGCGCCTGCGCCACCTGCGCGCGGGCCTCGGCGTCGTCGATCTGCACGAGGAGATCGCCCCGCTTCACGTGCTGCCCCTCGGCGACGGCGACGGTGAGCACGAGGCCGCCCACGCTGGAGGCCACGTTGATGCGAGCCGGAGCGAGCACCCGGCCGCTCGCCACCACGTGCTGCTCGATAGGGCGCGTCCGGGCCACCGCGACGGCGACGGCGGGACCTCGCGCGCGGAGGAAGACGAGGGCGGCGCCGGAGGCAACGAGCGCGAGCAGCAGCCAGAGCGACTTGCGCTGGAGGATCTTTGCCAAGTACGTCCCCGCGCGCCGCGGCCAGACCGCCGGGCTCGCGCCGGAGCCTATAGCAGCCGACATGCAACGCCTGTCTTCTGGGTCACGGTGCACCGCTCCTTGGCCGGTCTGCAGCGGCAGGTGGCCGGGCAGCGACTCTGCAAGACCATGACCGGGACACCGCCGCCGAGTGGGAGGGGCACCTGCGGCAGCTCGCAGGTCCGAGGGCGGGGCTCGGGCTGCGAACCCCGCGCAGGTGTTGCGAGCGTTCGCGTACAGGCGGCAAACGCCTCACGTGCCGGCGGCGCGACCGGACCTGACGATGGGGCGGTCGCCCTCACGTCGGGTTTCAGTCTTGCAGCGGCTCCAGCCTGCAGCGCATGCGCGCGGCCGGGCGGAAGGAGCCCCGCGTGATCCTGTTCGTGGGTCACAGACCATCGAGGCCAGGGCGGTGTTCGAGGGCGAAGAGCTGGTCGACCTGCGCGCCGACACCAGGAACCGGGCCAAGGAGCTCATCGAAGAGTTCATGGTCGCCGCCAATGGCGCGAGCGCGCGCTTCCTCGAGAGCCACGGCTCGCCCTCCATGCGGCGGGTGCTGCGCTCTCCGGAGCGCTGGGCGCGCATCGTCGCCCTCGCTGCCGCGCTGAAGGAAGCGCTGCCCGAAGTGCCGGATGCAGGCGCGCTGGAGGCCTTCTTGAGCAAACAGAGCGACGCCGACCCGGTACACTTCCCCGACCTCTCGCTCTCGGTGGTCAAGCTGCTCGGCCGCGGAGAGTACGTGCTCGAGGTGCCCGGCGTGAGGCAGCCTGGCCACTTCGGGCTCGGCTGGATGCCTTGAACGCGCTCGCACGGCACTGCACGGTGCAGGAAGACGCCGCCGCCAAGGTCGAGCGGCAGGTGCGCAAGTCTGCCGCGGCGCTGCTCTTGGGCGCACGCATCGGGCAGCGTTTCGAGGGCATCGTTACCGGGGCCTCGGCGAAAGGCACCTGGGTGCGCGTCAGCAACCCCGTGGCGGAGGGCAAGGTCATGCGTGGGGCCACCGGGCTCGACGTGGGCGACATGGTGAAGGTGCGGCTGATCTCCACCGACGTCGAGCGCGGGTTCATCGACTTCGAGCGCTTGGAGGCCGCGTGAACAGTCGCGAGAGCACCACCTCGCGCTGCTCCGTCGGGTGTTGGCCGGGTAGCTCTACTCTGGTGCCGGGTGTCAGAAGCGCGGGGGGCTCACTTGAGCGCCGCGACCGCCTTCTCCGCCTTCGGTTCAATCACCACCTTGCATTCGTACCCCGCTCCCAGGCGCATCTTGACGAAGCGGGGGGCTGGGTCTAACAGCTCGGCGACGACGTGCTTGTGGAACTGGTCGACCAGCTCCTTGAACTTGACCGACTTGAGCAGGTTCTCGGGGTTCTTGAACTCCTTCTGCAGCTCGCGGGTGGCCTCGATGTCCTTGCGCAGTTGGGAGCCGAGGTTGACCTGCTTGGCGCCGCTGTCGCGCACGTAGGCATCGACGAGCTTGTTCCAGTCGGCCACCCTCGGCTTGGGGTCCTGGCGCAGCGCCTCGAGCTCCAGCACCAGGTCGAGCGGCTCTTGGTTCGACTCCTTGGCGAGGAAGGCGCGGAAGAGCTTGCGCACGCCTGGGTTCGCGAACACCGCGGTGATCGCCTCTGCGTCCGAGGGAGTGCAGCCGTCCGCTACCATCTTGCGGGCGCCCGCCGTGCCGCCGAACGAGGCGTACCTGCCCAGCTGGTAACCCGCGGTGATGGTGAAGGTGCGCGCGCCGTTCTCTGCGGTCTGCCAGGTGCCCTCGGTGAGCACGCTGCCCGCGAACGGCTTGGTGACCACGTCGAGCACCAGCCCCTGTGATGCGCCCGCGTCGAGCACCGCGAACGTCCCCTTCTGCGCCACCTTGGCCAGCATCTTGAGGACTGCGCCGCGGCGGAAGTTGTCCCGGTCGGCGGCGCTGGGCGGCGCCGCAGAGGAGGGGCCGGCGCAGAGGGCGGCGAAGAGGGCGGCGAAGAGGGCGGCGGCGAGCAGCGAGGTCGAGCGCAGGCGGGTCATGGAAGCTCCGTGAGGTTTGCAGACTCTACCAGGGCGCCGCGGTCGCGCGCATCGGGCCACGGACCTATCGGTGCAGTTCCTGCCGCCCGGGTCAGGCCGCACGCCCCGCGCCGGGCGACTGGCGCGCCGATCGGTTTGACTCCAGTTGCCGTTCGCGCGGAGGCGCAGAGGACCGCGGAGCACCTCGATGTTCCGTGCTACGGTGCAGGCGCGCATTTTGCGCGATGGGAGACCAAGCTTCTTGGAGCGACTGACCCCCTTCGGCAAGTACTACCTGCTGGAGCGAATCAACGTCGGCGGCATGGCCGAAGTCTTCAAGGCCAAGACCGTCGGGGTCGAGGGCTTCGAGAAGATCGTCGCCATCAAGCGCATCCTCCCCTCGGTCGCGGAGGACGAAGAGTTCATCAAGATGTTCATTGATGAAGCGAAGATCACCTCGCAGCTCTCGCACGCGAACCTCGCGCAGACCTTCGACCTCGGCAAGACCAACGACGCGTACTACATCGCGATGGAGTACGTGCCCGGCAAGGACTTGCGGGCGGTCCAGGAGCGGCTGCGCCGGCGCGGCGAGAAGATCCCTTTGCCGCTGGCGGCGTATGTGGTCGGCAAGGTCTGCGAAGGCCTCGACTATGCCCACCGCAAGCGGGACGCGGCCGGGCGCGAGCTCAACATCGTCCACCGCGACGTCTCACCGCAAAATGTAATCATCTCCTACGAAGGCGAAGTGAAGCTGGTCGACTTCGGCATCGCCAAGGCGGCCAACAAGATCACCAAGACGCAGTCGGGCATCCTCAAGGGGAAGTTCGGCTACATGAGCCCCGAGCAGGTGCGCGGGCTGCCGCTCGACCGGCGCTCGGACATCTTCGCCGCCGGGGTGGTGCTCTACGAGCTGTGCACGGGCGAGCGGCTCTTCACGGGCTCGTCGGACTTCTCGGTGCTCGAGAAGGTCCAGCAGGCGAAGATCACCAGGCCCTCGGTGGCGATGCCGGACATGCCCGAGCGGCTGGAGACGGTGATCCTCAAGGCGCTCGCGCGGGAGCCCGAGGAGCGCTACCAGCACGCCGCTGATCTCAGCATGGATCTGACGCGCTTCCTCATCGAGCACCTCACGCGCTCGGTCACGCGGGACGACATCTCCGCGTTCATGAAGACCACCTTCCCCGACGAGGACGCGCGGGAGCGCAACCTCGCCGCCGTCGATGCGCTGGAGGTCGACCCGACGCGCACGCGCGCGCCCCGCAAGGGTCCGCCGCCGCTGCCGCCCGAGCCGCTGCTGCCGCCCGCGCCCAAGCCGGTGGCCGCGCCGCAGCCGCAGCCCAAGCCGCAGCCCAAGACGCTGCCCGAGCGGCCCGCCGCGCCCAAGCGCGAGCCCGCGGCTGCGCACGGCGTTGCTTCGAGTGTTACTGCAAGTGTTGCTTCCGCCGTCGCGCCGGTCGCCACGCCGCTGCCGCCCGTGCGCCAGGGTGGAAAGGCAGCCACCAGGCCGCCGCCCAGGCTGCCGGCGTCGCTCACCGCGGGGATCCCTTTCGACGACGGAGAGGAGGACGTCACCACGCCCTCCCCGCCGCCCGAGAACATGTCGAGCGCGCCCAAGGCGCTGCAGCCGCCGCCGCTGCCGGGGCAGGCGTTCGGGCACGGCAGCGACGACCGCACCGATCCCGGGCTGCTCGCGCGGCCCGCCGAGGACGAGCCGACGCGCCCGATGAGCATGGACGAGCTCGCGGCCGCCGAGCGTGTCTTTGCCGAGAGGGAGAAGCGGA
>JAYWAO010000047.1:0-19244 GCA_043782365.1 Deltaproteobacteria bacterium | reverse complement strand
CTCCATCAGCACCGTCTCGATCTCGACGGTGCGCTCGCTCCGCGCGCCCTGCTGGTCGCGGTAGGTGATCCGCAGCGGCGTGCCCGCGAACCACGCCTCCTCCACCGCGCGGGCGACCTGCCGCGACACCTGCGCGCCCGGGATGCCCACCAGCTGCAGGGCGTCCACCTGCCGCAGGAGCTCGCGCTGGGCCGGGGTGTCGAGCGCGCCGCGGACCTTGTCGAGCGCGCCCTCGAGCGTCTCCGCGAAGGGCACCAGCCGCATCTCGCGGGCCCAGCGGCCGAGGACCACCAGCAGCGCCGCTTCGCGCGGCGTGAAGTTGAGCGGCGGCAAGGTGTAACCGCGGGCGAGCGCGTAGCCGCCGCCGGGGCCGCGCTCGGCCTCCAAGGGGAGCGCGGCGTCGCGGAGCGCGTCGAGGTCGCGGTAGATGGTCCGGACGGTGACGTCGAAGCGCGCGGCGAGCTGCTCGGCGGTGACGCCGGTGCGCCGGCCGCGGAGGTAGTCGGCGAGGGCGAAGAGTCGCGACTGGCGGCGCATTGGGAGGATGGTAGCGGCAGGCCGCGAGCGGTGTCGATCAATCGCGTGGGCGCGCACGCAGCGCGGCCCGGGTCGGGCCCTCCCCGGGGTGGGTGTCCCCATGGTGGGTGTCCCCTGGGTGGGTAGGCAAAGCTGCGCCCGCCTGCTACGGATCGCGCATGCGCAAACTCCTCGCCGCCGCCGCTGCCGCGCTCCTCTCCTGCTCGCCCTCCGCCCCGCCGGTCTTCGAGCAGGGCAGCGGCGACCTCGCCGCCGTCAAGGTGGTGGACGTCTCGCAGGACGCGCTCTCCGAGAACGAGACGCCCCTGGCGGTCAACCCCACCAACCCGGACAACCTGATCACCGGCGCCAACGACTGGAACGAGGAGGACGGCTGCGCGGTCAACGTGTCGTTCGACGGCGGCAAGAGCTGGACCAAGACGCTCCCGAGCGGCTTCCTGCCGGGCGTTACCAAGTTTACCAACGACCCCGCGGTGCCCGGGACCGGGCGCTACGACGCCGGCGGCGACCCGCAGATCGCCTTCGGCCCCGACGGCACCGCGTACTACGTCTGCCAGGCGTTCAACTTCACGCCTCCCTTCGAGATCGCGCTCCTGGTCTCCCGCTCCACCGACGGCGGCCGCACCTGGCTCGACGGCGTCTCGCAGAAGCTCGCGCAGGTGAACGGCTGGACGGGCAACGGCAAGAGCAAGGGCTCCAACGGCCAGTTCGCCGACCACGAGTCGATCCACGTCGACACCCACCCGGGCAGCCCGCACTACGGCGCGGTCTACGTCAACTGGGTGCAGTTCGACGGACAGACCCACTCGCCCGTGCAGGTGGCCGCCTCGCGCGACGGCGGGCGGACCTTCTCGGCCCCCGTGCAGGTGACGGCGGGGAACCTCCGCAACAACCAGGACGCGCGAATCGTCTCGGCGCCCAACGGCGACCTCTTCCTCACCTTCGACAACGGCCTGCAGGGCGGCAAGGGGACCGCGTTCTTCGCCAGCAAGAGCGCCGACGGCGGCGCCACCTGGAGCGCGCCGGTGCAGTTCGCGCTCCTGAACGACCCGGTCTGCACCTTCCCGGGCTACTGCTTCAACCTCGCGGGCGCGCCGTTCCGCTCGGGGGGCACCTATCCGGCGCCGGCCTTCGATCCGGTGCGCAACCGGCTGGTGGTGGTCTGGCCCGACATCATCGGGACCTACGCGCAGGTCTATTCTTCCTGGGCGTCGGCCTCCGACCTCACCAAGTGGAGCGCTCCGGCGGCCATCGCGCCCGCCGCGGGCGACCGGTTCCAGAACGAGTTCACCATCGCACCCAACGGGCGCTACGACGTCGCCTTCTATGACCGCAGCTATTCTGCGAATACCAAGGTCGATATCACCTATGCGCAGAGCCTCGACGGCGGCAGGACCTGGGCGAGCCGGCGCGTCTCCTCGGCCAGCTTCGACCCCGCCGCCTGGGGCGTGCCCAGCGGCAGCGGGTTCCGACCCTTCATCGGCGACTACAACGGGCAGTTCTCGCTCAACGACCGGGTCGGCCTCGCCTGGACCGGCGTCAGCGCGCCGTCGCCGCTCAACCTCGACATCGACTTCGCGGGCCTGACGCCCTGAGCCTGCGGGCCCGCCGCGGAGGGAGGCTTTCCCTGGTGGTGACCGCGGCGGTCGCGGCGCTGCTGTGGTGGTGGCAACGCGAGGCCCCTCCGGAGGGGCCGCCGACCCTGGCCGCGGCGCCTGCGTCCGCTCCGGAGGCGCCGCGCGCCCTGCCCTCTCTCGACACTCCGGCTCCTGCGCGCGCGCCGGAGACGTCGCGGCCGCTCCCCTCCGCGGAGGCGGGCCCCGAGGGCGGCTCCCTCGAAGGCCGCGTCCTCTCCGCCGCCAATAGCCGCCCCATCGCGGGCGCGGAGCTGACCTTCCAGCGCGACGACGGCGCCTCTTCGGTGCACACCGACGACTACGGAAATTATCGATTCGCCCCGGGCCAGCCCGGCAGCTATCGCCTCGCGGCGGTGGCGGCCGAGGGGTTCCTGCCCTTCGCGCCCGCCTGGGGCCGCAGCCCGCTGACGGTGCTGCTGGCAGACCGGGTGCGCTTGCAGGGCGTGGACATCAAGCTCTCTCCCGCCGTGCCGTACCGGGTGCGCGTCGTCGACCGCGACGGCAACCCCGTGGAGGGCGCGCTGGTGCAGCAGCGCAACCGTGGCGTCGACGCGACCCTCCTGCCCCCGGCGCCGTCACTGACGGACGCGGCCGGCGAAGCGAAGCTCGTCATGCCAGACGAGGGCTGCATCGACGCGAGCAAGGGCAACGCGAGCGGCTCCGCCTGGCTCTGGGCGGCCGAGCGGCTCTCGCACCGGGTGCAGCTCGAGCTCGCCGAATCGGAGGCGCCGCGCCCGGAACCAGCGGGCACGCAGCGGGTCGCCGGGCGGGTGGTCGATGCGCGCGGCGCGCCCGTCATCGGAGCGCAGGTGAGCATCCTCGTCGAGGGGCCGGGGTTTCGCGGCAGGGCAGGCGCGGGGATGAGAAGCGCCGCCGACGGCACCTTCCTCCTCACGCGCCTGGGGCCTGGCGAAGTGTCGCTCGCGGCAGACGCGCCCGGCTACCAAGATGGCCCGGTCGTCAAGGTGGTACCGGGCCAGGAGGCGGTGATCACCCTCAACGCGTTCGAGGGACGCGTCACGGGCCGCGTCACCGACGCGCAGACGGGCGCGCCGCTCTTGAGCTTCGTGGTGGCGCTGCGCAGGGCCAACCAGAGCTTGCAGTCCACCACCGAGCAGTCGCGCGCGTTCATCGATCCCGACGGCCGCTACCAGCTGACCCAGGTGAAGCCCGGCGAAGCGCTCGTGGTGATCGCCGCCGACGGCTACGCGCCGACCGAAGTGACGGTGACGCTCGACGCGGGAACCACCCGCGCCGACGCTGCGCTGCGCAGGGGTGGGGCGCTCTCCGGCGTCGTGCTCGACTCCAAGAGCCACGCGCCGCTCGCTGGCGCCCACGTCGGCGTCGAGGGCCTGCGAGGCGAGACCACCGCGCCGGTGCTCCGCGTCGACACCACCGCCGACGACGCAGGCCGCTTCAAGCTCGCGGGGCTCGGCGAGGGGCCGGTCTCCTTCGTCGTCTCCGCCGAGGGCCACCACGCCCGCCTGCTGTCGGTGCCCGCCATGCCGCGCGACGGAGCCGGGCCCGCGCAGACCGTGCTGCTGACGCCGCTCGGCGAGGGCGAGGAGCCGAAGCTCGAGTTCACCGGCATCGGCATCTCGCTCATGCCCGCCCAGGACGGCGTGGTGGTGACCACGGTCTTCCCCGGCAGCGGCGCCGCCGAGGCCGGGCTGCAGAAGGGCGACAAGCTGCTGCGCATCGACGGCCGGCCGGTCACCGAGGTGGGCTTCGAGGGGGCGACCACGCTGATCCGCGGGCCCGAGGGTTCGGTCGTGCTGCTCCTGGTGCAGCGCGGGCAGGCGCCGGCCGCCGAAGTGCGGGTGGTCCGCAAGGCGATCAGGGGTTAGGCGCTCCAGACCGGACAGGGTAGAGCCTTGCCCCGCCACTCCATGCCCCTCTACGATGCGCTGCTGAGAATGAGCCAGCTCCTCCTCCCCTTCTTCGGCGCGCCCAGACCGGCAGCCCAGCCTGTGGCCGAGCCGCGCCTCGAGCCCGCGCCGCTTCTCCTGCGCGAGGAAGCGCGCGCCGGCGGGGAGGCCGCGCCCGAGGGCCGCGCGCAAGGTCCAGGACCGGAGCGCAGCGAGCGCACGGGGCTGCTCCCGCCGGTGCGCCCGCACGCGCCCGTCCGCCCCCAGCCTGTCCCTGCGCCTGCGCCGAGGACGCCGCGCACCGACCTCTTCCGCACCTCCGCCTCCGCGCTCGCCGAGCGGATCGGCCGTCACCTGGAGGAGGGGGTCGAGGTCGAGCTGACCGACAACGCCTGGACGATGGTCAGCTACAAGCGGCTCGGCAGCGCCGTGCGCTTCCGGCTGCACCACATGTTCTGCGACTCGGACGAGACGGTGGTGCGCGCGCTCGCAGGCTTCACGGGCCGCGCGCGCAAGCACCACGGACGGGTGATCGACCAGTTCATCAAGACCAACCGCGTGCTCATCCGCAGCGCGCCCGCCCGCGCCGAGGGCGCGCTGCAGACGCGCGGCCGGGTCTACGACCTCGCCGAGATCTACGCGATGCTCAACGCACGCCACTTCAGCGGCGCCGTCGACGCGCGCATCTGCTGGGGCCGCAGCGCGCCCGTGCGCCGCCGCCGCTCGATCAAGATGGGGGTCTATCTCCACGAGCAGAAGCTGATCCGCCTGCACCCGGCCCTCGACGACGCGCGGGTGCCGCGCCACTTCGTCGAGCTGGTCGTGTTCCACGAGATGCTCCACCAGGTGATCCCGCCCACCGAGGGGGAGACCGGCCGGCGGTGCGTCCACGGCCCCGAGTTCCGCGAGGCCGAGCGCGGCTTCCCGGGCTACCAGAAGGCGCGCGCCTGGGAGAAGGCGAACCTGGGGCTGCTGCTCAGAAGCAGGCCGTGAACGCGGCTGCCGTTCGACTGGCGCTCGCGCTTTGGCTCCTCTGCCTCGGCGCCTGCGCGGCGGTGGGTCCGCCGCCAGACGGCAGGCCGGTGCTGCAGCGGCTCCGCTTCGAGGGCAACGCGCGCTTCTCCGACGCGGACCTCACGGCCCACATCGCCACCACGCCGTCGAGCGGCCCGTTCTTCAAGCGGGTGCTGCGCACCTGGGACGCCGACGTCTTCGAGATCGATCGGCAGCGCCTCGAGCGCTTCTACCGGATGCGCGGCTTCTTCGCGGCCAAGGTGGGCGCGCCGCAGGTCGAGCCGCCGGTGGAAGGCGTGACCGGCGAGCGCCCTGCGCCGGTGCAGGTGGCGGTGGGCATCGAGGAGGGTCCGCGCACCACCGTGGCCCGCGTCGTCCTCCTGGGCCTCGGCGCGCAGGACGGCCTCACCGACGCGGACCAGCGCGACCTCGCCAAGAAGCTCCCGCTGCGCGAGGGCGACGCCTTCGACGAGGACCTCTACGAGAAGAGCAAGGCCGCGCTGGCGCTGGGGCTGCGCGAGCGCGGGTTCGCCGAGGCAGCGGTAGAAGGCGTCGCCGAGATCTCGGCCGCTGAGGCGCATGCGAAGATTACATTTACTTGCACGCCGGGCGTCAGCTATCGATTCGGCAAGGTGCTGGTGGTCGGCAACCGCGCCATCCCAGGCGCGATGATCGCCGCGGCGACGGGGCTTTTGCGCGGCGAGCTCTACTCGCCCGCCAAGCTCGACCTCGCCCAGCAGCGCGTCTACAACCTGGGCGTCTTCTCGGGCGCGCGGGTGGGCCTCGAGCCGCTCGGCAGGGACCCGGTGGCGGCAGTGCGGGTGAGCGTGCGCGAGGCCCCGTTCCAGACGGCGCGGGTGGGCCTCGGCGTGCAGCTCGAGCAGCAGCGCGTCGAGCTGCCCCGGCTGCGGCTCGAATACACCAACCGCAACTTCTTCGGCGGCGCGCGCAGGCTCGAGCTGACCACCCAGGTGGGCTACGCGCTGACGGGCTCGATCACCGCGCCCGACAAGACCGGCCTCGTGACCAGGAGCGCCGCGCAGCTGACCCTGCCGCAGCTCTTCCTCGGGCTCGACTTCGTCAACCGCGGCGAGTTCGCGCGCGAGCTGCAGCCCGGCTTCAACTACAACCAGGTCGCCGCCCGGACCGCGCTGCTCTGGCGCCGGGGCAAGCTCTCGCTGGCCGGCTCGTTCAACTTCGTGCGGACCTTCGCGGCGGTGCTCGACCTCGACCTCACCTCGCTGATCAACCAGGGCGGCGGCGCGGCGGCGGCGCTCTCCAACTGCGTCCCGGCCTGCTCGCTGCCGTACCCGGAGTTTCGTATTACATTTGATGCGCGCGACGACCTCGTCGAGCCTCGGCTGGGCTTCTACCTCTCCGGCGGCCTCTCGTGGACGCTGCCGGGCACCCGGTTCGACTACCTGAAGTTCGACCCGGAGCTGCGCGTCTACCTCCCGGCCGGCCCCTTCCTCACGGTGGCGCTGCGCGGGCAGCTCGGCGGCCTCGTCCAGCCGCGGGGGACCTCGGCGCTGGCGACGCCGTTCAACCAGCGCTTCTTCGGCGGCGGCCCCAACCTGAACCGCGGCTATGGACAGCTGCAGCAAGGTCCGCGGCTCGGTGCGGTGCCCGACGCGGGCGGCTTCGCCACCGCCTCGGTGCCAGTCGGCGGCAACGGGATGGCGCTCGGCTCCGTCGAGCTCCGCCTGAAGACCGACTGGCTGCTGAAGCACTCGATGCTGGTGCCGTTCGTCGACCTGGGGCGCGTCACCGAGGGGTGGAGCGACGTCTTCACCGGCCTGGTGGAGTTCGCCGCCGGGCTGGGCCTGCGCTACCTGACGCCGTTCGGCCCGGCCCGCTTCGACCTCGGCGTCCTGGTGAACCCGCAGGGAGTCCCCGCGCGCGTGCCCGGCGCCGCGGCGGACGCGGGCTCGAGCGTGGTCTCCGCGGCGTGCGGCTCGCAAGCCCACTGCCTGCCCCTCTCGCGGCTCGCGTGGCACCTCACGCTCGGGGAGGCCTTCTGACCGCCGCCGCCCCAAGGCCGCGCTGGCTGCGGGCGCTCGCGGGCCTGGGCCTTTTGGCCACCCTCGCGCTCGGCGTCACCGCGCTGGCGCTGGGCGGCGGGTACGCGCTGCTGCACACGCAGTGGGCGCGCAAGAAGGTCGCCGCCGAGCTGGTGTCCCAGGCGAAGGGGGCGCTGCAGGGCAAGCTCTCCCTGGGCGAGGTGCGCCTCTCGGGCTTGCTCGACCTCTGCATCGACGACGTCGACCTGCGCGATCCCGAGGGCCACCCGGCCTTCGCGGCGAGGTCGCTCTGCCTCTCGCTGGAGGCGACGCCGCTGTGGCAAAGAGTCATACACCTCCGCTCGGCCACGGCGGCGGCGCCCGTGCTCGAGCTGGCCGAGGTCCCTGGCGAGCTGCCCGGGACCACCACCACCACGCTGCAGCGCGCGCTCGCCCCGCGCACGCCCTCAACGCCCAACCAGCCCGCGGGCCCGTTCGCCTGGTCGATCACGCTCGACAAGCTCGACCTGCAGGGCGGCGCCGTGCGGCTGCGCAGCGCGCCCGGAGCGACGCCGCACCTCGCGCTCGAAGGCCTCTCGCTGGCCGATGGCTCCGCGCGCTACTCGGCGCTGGGCGCGGCAGGGAAGCTCGCGATCACGGGGAAGCTCGCAACCCCCGGCGGCCTCGCGGCGGCGCTCTCCCTCGATGCGGTCCTCCAGGGCTCCGTCGAGCAGGGCGCGCTGGCGCTGAAGAGCCTGCAGGCTACGCTCGGCGGCTCGACGCTCTCGCTCGAGGGCTCGCTGCGGCTGCCGACCCTCGAGGGCGCGGTACGGCTCGAGGAGATCCGCGTGCTGCCGGAAGACGTCGCCGCGCTGCTGGGCGTGCCCCTCTCGGAGTGCCCGCTCGCGGGCCCGCTGCACGGGAAGGGCAGCGCCGCGCTCAACGTGAGCTCCGCGGGCCAGCAGGCGAAGGTGGTCCTGACGCTCGGCGCGGGCGGCGGCAAGGTCACCCTCGCCGCCACCGCCACGCTCGCGCCGCCGCTGCGCTACTCGGGCTGGGTCGCCCTCGAGGGCGTCGATCCGGGCGCGGTGGTGCGCGGCGCTCCAGCGGGCCGTGTCTCGTTGAAGCTCGACCTCGAGGGCCGCGGCGTCCCCCAGTACAAGGACGGCGCGCCCAGCGGCGACCTCGACGCCACGCTCTTGCTCGGCCCGGCCCGCCTCGACGGCGTGGGAAAGATCTCGGCGTCGGTCGAGGCGGGCCTGCGCGGCGAGGCGCTGACCATCAGGTCGCTGGAGGGGAGCGCCCTCTTTGTCTCGCTGAAGGCCAAGGGCGCGCTCAGCCCGCACGCCCTCGCGCTCGACCTCGACGCCAGCGCCGCCGACCTCTCCCGCTTCGCGCGGGCGCTCGGCGCGCTGGAGAAGAAGCCGCCGATGCAGCTCTCCGGCTCGGGCCGCCTGAAGGCCCACCTGAGCGGCTCCCCGAAGAGCCCGCAAGCGCAGGTGCACCTGACGGCGCCCACGCTGATCCTGGGCGGGCTCGCCATCGAGGCGCTGGCGATCGACGGCAAGCTGCACGGCCCGCTGCGCGCGCCCAGGGGCGAGCTCACCCTGGGCTCCCGGCGGGTGCGCCTGGGCAACCTCCTCCTCGGCGCGCCGACGGTGGCGGCCTCGCTCGACGGAGCGCTCGCCCACCTCGCGATCGAGGCCAACGTGCGCGCCAACGAGGCGAGCGGCGTGGCTGCCGACCCCACCACGGGTCGCCAACGCGGCCGCTTCTCGCTGGTTGGCGACGCGACCATCGACGACGACCGCGACGGCCTGGTGCTCTCGAACCTCACGGTCGCCTGGCCCGAGGCGAGCCTCGCGCTCGAGGAGCACGGCCACCTCCACTTCCGCCAGCGGGAGACCGTGCTCGAGCCCCTGCGGCTGCGCGGCGAGAGCGGCGCGATCACGCTGGCCGCCACCCTCGAGCACCCGCGCGGCGCAGCGGCCACCTCGTCCCCGCGGCTCGAGGCGCACCTCGGACTGGAGGCGTTCGACCTCGCGCACGCGCCGGGCTTCCTCCTGCCGCGCGGCTTCAAGCTCGCCGGGCGCTGCGACGCGGACGTGGGTGTCACGGGCACCGCGGCCGCTCCCGACCTGGACGGCACGCTCAGGCTGCGTGGCCTCGTCGTGGAGCGGCTCGAGGGGCTCGACGCCGATCTCGCCGTGCAGCTCCACCGCGGCCGCCTGCGCGTGGGCGGCGCGGTGCACGGGCTGCTCGGCGCGGACCTCTGGCTCAAGGCCAGCCTGCCGCTGCAGGCGAGCGCGCCCGCGACCGCGCCGCTGGAGCTCGACCTCTCCTATGGCCCGGTGGCGCTGGCGACGGCTGCGCAGCTGCTCGGGCTGGAGCGCGCGGTGACCGCGGGGGCGGCGGGCACGTTGACGGCGAAGCTCTCCGCGCGCGGCACGCTCGGGGCGCCGCGGGCCGCCTTCACCGCGGATCTCAACGGCTTCGCCTGGGGGCCGCTGCGCGACGGCCGCATCGACGCGGAGCTGGCGGTGGACAAGGGCGCCGCCCACCTGACGGCGCAGGTCGCGCTGGCGGGCGTCAAGGCGTTCACGCTGGAGGCGAAGGACCCGTTCGACCTCTCGCGGGCGCTGCGCGATCCGGCGGCGCTGGGCCGTCTCTTCGAAGCGCCGGGCGCGGCGCGGCTCGCGACGGTGGGCGCGCTCGACCTCTCGGTGCTGGCCAAGGCAGGCCTGTTGCCCGAAGGGAGCGCGGGCGAGGTCACCGCCGCGCTCGAGCTCGGCGGCACCGCCACGGCGCCCACGCTCCAGCTGTCCGCCACCGGGCGCGCGCTCGCGGTCGAAGGGCTGCGCGGGCTCGACTTCGACCTCCACGGCGACGCCAGCAGCGCCTTCAAGCTGGGCCTTCGGCTGAAGGCGGGCGAGCTCGCGCTCTCGTCGCTGGAGTCGTCCCTGCAAGTCTCCGGGGCGGAGCTGGTGGCGCTGGCCCGCGGCGGCTTCGCGCGCGCGCAGCTGGAGCCGCTGCTGGTCCGTCCGCTCTCCCTGGTGCTCTCGGTCGACCGGCTGGTGCTGGGCGAGACGGCGAGGCTGGCCGGGCTCGCTCTCGACGCCGGCGGGACGCTCTCCGGAAGGGTGGCGCTCGAGGGCACCGCCAACGAGCCGCGCCTCGAGGGCCGCCTGCAGCTCGACGGGCTCTCCTTGCGCGGCCACTCGCTGGGCCGCTCGGATGCATGGCTCGAGGGCGACAAAGCGGGCCTGGTCGCGCACCTGGGCCTCACGCCGCCGCTCGCGCCGGTGCCCGTGCCTCGCCCCGTGGCCAGCGCGCCGTTCGGCCTCTCAAAGGCGCCGGCGGCGCTGGAGGCCCAGAAGAGGCCCGCGCAGAACGGCACGCTGCTGCTCCACGCGGTGCTCACCGCGCCGCTCTCGGCCCAGGCCCTGCTCGACGGCGGCGCGCAGGCGCTCGGGGAGGGCAAGCTCGACGCGCACCTGCTCGCGCGCAAGCTCGACCTCGGCTTCGTCTCCGGTGTAATACCCGGGCTGCGCCGCACCGCTGGCGTGCTCGACGCAGAGCTGTCCATCGAGGGCCTGCTCGGCCGGCCTGTCTCGCGCGGCGCGGCCCACCTCGCCGGCGGCCTCTTCGACGTGGTCGGCCAGGGCATCTTCGAGGACGTCGCCTTCGACGCTGCCTTCTCGCCCAAGGAGGTGGTGCTCGACCGGCTCACCGGCTCGACGGGCGGCGGGCCCTTCAGCGGCGTCCTGGTGGTGGGCCGGCGGAAGGCCGCGCAGGGCGGCGAGGCGCCGCCGCTGGAGTTCACCGGCGAGCTGCACTTCGGCGACGAGGAGGCCGTGCGCGACCGCACCGGGCCCGACGGCAAGCCGCTCGCGCAGCACCCGGTGCCGCTGCGGCAGGCCGGCGAGGAGCGCGCCGACTTCACCGCCGAGGTCGATCTGTTCGGCGAGTGGTCGAGCGAAACGGGCGCGCTCACCGCCACCGTCAAGGTCCCTGAGGCCAGCGTCCGCGTGCGCACGCTCTCGGACAAGAAGCTGCCAAGGCTCACGCCCAACCCGGAGATCCTGCTCGCAGTCAGGCCCGGAGCGCCGCGCGTCCCCGCCGGCGTCGACCCCGCGCGCGCCGCCGCCGAGGAGAAGGCGCGCCGCGAGAGCCGGCTGCGCGTCGACGTGCGCTTCGAGCTCGGCAAGGTGCACGTCTCGGCCGACGACTTCGACTTCGACGTGCGCAGCAGCCTCCACGCCTCGTGGGACGCCCGCCACCCGACCGAGCCCTCGGCCGACGGCACCATCGAGGTGCCTCACGGCAGCTTCTCCGCGCTCGGACGCCGATTCGAGGTCGAGCGCGCGGTCATCACCGAGACCGGTGGCGACCTCACCGACCCGGAGCTGGAGGTGCAGGCCCGCTACGTCAACCCGCAGGCCACCGTGCTGGTGCTGGTCACGGGCACCGCCAAGGAGCCGCAGATCGACCTCTCCAGCAACCCGGCGATGGACCAGGACGCGATCGCCTTCTTCCTCGCCACGGGCCGCCTGCAGGGCCGCGCCACCCAGCAGGGCGGCGGCGTCGATCTCTCGAACGCGGCCACCAGCGCGCTGGGCGGAATGCTCTTCGGAGAGCTGCGCAAGCAGATGGCCGACGTGCTGCCGGTCGACGTGCTGACGATCGAGGCCGGCGGCGGCGGCCGGCCTGCGCAGGCGAGCCTGGGGAAGTACTTCGGCGACCGCTTCTTCGTCGGCTACCGGCAGCGCCTGACGCCGACGGAGAACGAGAACACCTCCGAGGGACGGATTGAATACGAGATCGTCCGCGGGCTCGAGGCGGAGGCCACGGTGGGGGACAAGAACCGGGACGTCTCGGTGCTCTACACGAAGGACTTCTAAAGGGGGATGTCCTGCGACCGCCTCAGCGATGCGTCACTCGCACGGTCCACCCCAGCTTCAAGAGCCCGCGCAGCACCCGCGGCACCCGCTTCACCAGATTGATGCTCGGCTGGCGCTTCTCCTCCAGCCGGATGGGGATCTCGCGGACGTCGCGCCCCATGCGGCCCGCGCGGATGACGAGCTCGCTGGCGAAGAGGTCCTTGTCGATGATGCAGGCGTTGACCACCTCGAGCAGGCGCTCGCGCTTGAACGCCTTGAGGCCGTGCGTGTCGGTGCCCTTGAAGCCCGTCGCGAGGCGCAACAGCAGCGTCAGCACCCGGGTGGCGAGCCGGCGGATGAACGGTCGGCGATCGCCGGCGCCGCGCATCGCCTTGGAGCCCACCACCAGATCGGCGCCCTGCGCGAGGAGCGGCAAGGCGCGCTGGTAGAAGTCGTCGTCGCAGAGGTCGATCTCGTCGCAGATGACCAGCGCGCCGCGCGCCGCGAGGATGCCGCGCCGGAGCGCCTTGCCGTAGTCGGGCTCGGTGGAGTGCAGCGAGCGCAGCCGCGGGAGCTCCCCGGCGAGCGCCGTGAGCAGGTCCTGCGTGCCGTCCTTGGAGCCGTTCTCGGTGAGGATGAGCTCGTAGTCGTAGCCGAGCGCGGCCAGCTTGCCGGTCAGCTCGGTGAGCGCGGGGCGCAGGATCTGCGCCTCGTTGTAGACGGGGATGACGATCGAGATCGCCGGGGCCGCGGTGGGGGCCAGGTCGTTGGTGCTCATGGTGCGCCTGCGGAGTTCGAGGAGACGGCTGCGCGCAAGACCGCGTGGGCGGCGTCGCGGCCGGTGAGGAGCGCGTCCTCCATCGAGCTGTACTCCCAGCGGCCGTAGCGGCCGGCCACCTGGACGCCGTGCTGCGCGAAGTGGTCGAGGATGGTCTGCCGTGCCCGGGAGTGGTTCAGGTCGAAGAGCACGTAGGCGGTCGGGATGGTCCGGGCGCGGCGCAGCGCGAGCCGCGCGGGATCGACGAGGCCGAGCGCGCCGAGGTGCTGCGTGGCCTGCTCGATGAGGAGCGCCTGGTCGACGGGCCCCCGGTGCGCGAACTCCACCGCAAACGAGCGGCAGCCCGGCGGCGCGAGGCGCGGGTTCACTTCAGAAGGAGAGCCCACCCGGTAGAAGGGAAAGCGCCGCTCGGGGAAGTAGGCCCAGTGAAACCGCTCGCCGCCCGGATCGGCCCCGCCCAGCTCCACCACCGTCACCGAGACCGCGCGCAGGAGCGCCGTGGCCGCGGCCACCTCGGGAGGCGGCTCGACCAGCAGGCGCGCTGCCTGCAGCAGCGGCAGCGTCAGCACCAGCGCCTCGAACGGCACCTCGCGCGCCGCCGGACTCGAGGTGCGCACCACGCGGCGGCGCAGGTCGAGCGCTTCGAGGCCGGCGCCCAGGTGCAGCGCGCCCGCAAGCGCCTCGACGTCCTTCACCAGCTCGCGCACCATGCTCTCGATGCCGCCCTCGCGCGGGTACCAGAAGGTGGCGTTGTACCCGGCGCCCGAGTGGAGCGGGGCGACCGCGCCGAGGATCAGCTCGCGCAGCCCGGGCCGCGGGATGAAGCGGCCGCCCCACTCTGGCGAGAGCTCCTCGAGCGGCACCGTGAAGAGCTTCTCGTTGTACGGCCGCAGGAAGTGGCGCTCGAAGCCCGCGCCGAGGTGGCGGCGGACGAACTCGGCGGCGTTCCGCAGCGGGCGCTCGCGCAGCTCGCGGCCGGCCTCGCCGCCCTGGGCCTCGACGAAGCCCTCCAGGCAGTCGGCGATGGTCGCGGCCGGCAGCCCGTGCAGGTGGTGTTGGTAGGGGAAGCGGGTCCAGCAACCCTCGCTGTGGATCACCGCGCGGCGCTCCACCGTGAGGAGGTTGCCGGCCAGCCAGCGGCCCTCGATCAGCGCGCGCATCTCAGGGTCGCGCGCGTGGAGCCAGTGGCCGGTCCAGTCGAACCAGAAGCCCTGCGCCTCCTCGCTGCGGCAGAGGCCGCCGAGCCGGTCCTCGGCCTCGAGCAGCGTGAAGCCGCCGCCGAGCGTGCGGGCGCAGGAGAGCCCAGCGAGTCCACCGCCGACGATGACGGTGCGGGGAGCGTGTGGCGGGCGTTCGGTCACGAGAGGCTTCGACGATTAGCACGAAGGCGGAGACGAGGCCTGCGGAGCTGCTGGCGCGGGCGGGCGGGCGCGGCTCGGGGACTTCGGACCGCAGGCGCTCGCGCGTCCACCTCTACGCACCCACCGCGTCCGCAAAAAAGTGCGTCACGCGATCGCCGCGAGGTCCGCCGCGAAAAAAACTCGCGCTTACACATCGCGCACAAGGAGCCCCGCGGGCGTGATCCAAAACCGTGCGCAAAGCCTTGCCTGGAGCGGGCGGGAACGTGCTTCACTGGGAGTGAAATTGATTTCACATAGACGCAGCGGCCGTTTGCCCTCTGGTGACTTCCTTGACGATCAGGATCCGCGTCTGTATCTTGCCCCTCGGTAGTTGCAATGCTCATCCAAACTTTTCCCGAGGAGGGATTCAAGATGGCCGCAAAGAAGGCTGCAAAGAAGGCTGTGAAGAAGGCTGCTCCGGCGAAGAAGGCTCCCGCGAAGAAGGCGGCGAAGAAGAAGTAGCTTTACCCTTCGGGGCGGCCTCTCCCAAAGAGAGGACGCCCACGGGGCCCCAGGCGGATGTCTCGCAGGGGGCCCTCGGGTGACGCGCAAGCCGCGGCAAGCAGGCTCCGCACCCATGCAGCACCCTCCCCCTCCCAGCCAGCCGACCAGCGCCAAGCTCTCCGCCGCTGCGCGCGCGCAGCTGCTCGCCGAGGTGGCCGCGCTCTCGGGCGCCACGCTGCAGAAGCTCTGGCTCGTCTCGGCCACGCAGGTCGCGCTGCAGCTTCGGGTGCCGGGGCGCAACTTCCTCGTCCTGGTCGACTCCGCCCTCGGGCTCGCCTCGGTGGCCGAGCAGCGTCCGACAGCGCCCGACGGCGCGCCCAAGTCGCAGGCCACGCTCCGCGCCGCGCTCGAAGGGGCCCGCTTCGACGGGCTCCGGCTGGAGGTCGCGCGCGAGGCGCCGCCCGAGGCGCACTCCGCGGCGCTGCGGCTCTGGTTCACCGCCAACACCGGACGCAAGGCCCTGCTGGCCGATCCACGCGCGTCCGCGCTGGTGGCGGCCTCGGTCTTCGCGCTCCCGCAGGACGACGACCCTGAGGCCGCGAAGGTGATCTGGGCCGGCTCGGGCGCCGCGCCCGCCTGGCGGCCTGGGCAGCGGCTCGCGCCCGCGCGGCCGCTCGACCTCTCGCTGCTCGCCGCCGCGGGCGACGCCGGGCTCCCGCAGGCGGAGGCGGCCGACGAAGCCCGCCGCGAGCTCCGCGCCCAGAGCGCCGGGGCGCTGGAGACCGCGCGGCAAGCGGTGCTGCGGCGGCTGCGGGCCCGGCTCAAGAAGCTCGAGCGCACGCTCGCCGCCGTCGACGACGACTCCGCGCGGGCCGCCGCTGCCAGCGACGACCGACGCAAGGCGGAGCTCTTGCTGCCGTTCCAGTCGAAGGTCGCCCGCGGCGCGCGCGAGGCGCTGGTGCCCGACTGGTCGCAGACGGACGACGACGGCCAGGCCGCGCTGGTGAAGGTCGCGCTCGACCCGGCGTTGTCGGCAGCGGAGAGCTGCGCCCGGTGGCTCAAGCGCTCCTCGCGCTATGGCGCCGCGCGCGGACGCATCGACGCGCGGCGCGCCGAGGTGGCCTCCGCGGTCGAGCAGCTTCGCGAGCGGCTCGGTGAGGTGGAGCGCGCGGCCGACGCTGCCGCCCTGCGCGCGCTCGAAGGCGAGTCCGCGCGCGAAGGCAGCGAGCAGCCCGGGCGCGAGCGTCCGGGGCGGACGGCGGCGCGGCTCCCTTTCCGGACCTTTCCATGCGAGCGCGGCGCGCGGATTCTGGTGGGCCGCTCGGCGAAGGACAACGACGCGCTGACCTTCCAGCGCGCGCGCGGCAACGACCTCTGGCTCCACGCCCGCGGCGTGCAGGGCTCTCATGTGATCGTCCCCGAGCCCGGCGACTCGCCCGACGAGCGCACCCTGCTCGACGCGGCCTTGCTGGCGGCCTGGTTCTCCTCGGCCCGCGGCGAGGAGCTGACCGAGGTCTCGTGGACCCGCAGGAAGCACGTCCGCAAGCCGCGCGGCGGCGCGCCCGGAGCGGTGCACTACAGCCAGGAGAAGACCATCCGGCTGCGGCACGACCCGGCGCGGCTGGCGCTGCTGCTGGAGCGCGAGGAGAAGGGCTAGCCAAGACTAGCTCGAGAGGGGCGCTACCAAGGCGCAGCGTCGTCCGGCGCCGACGCGAACCATGGCAGCGTATCGTGGGGCAGGTTGAGCGAGCGGTGGACGTGCTCCGCCGCGCCGAGCGCCACCTTGAACGTGTTGACGTCCACGGGCTTCTGCTGCAGCGCGCCGAGCGCCGCGGCGAAGCGCAGCGCGGTGCCGTAGAGGTGCACGATCACGTCGGCGCCCACGCGCAGCTCGGCCCTGCCCTTGGTCATCGGGGTGCCGTAGCGGTGCGCCAGCCAGCGCAGGGTCAGCGGGCGCAGGAGCGCCTCCTGCGGCGCGAGGAACTCGCCGAGCGCGCCCTGCCACTGCTCCAGGTGCTGCTCGAACTCGGCGCGGCGCGCGAGCAGCGGCGGGAGGTCGATGGCGAAGACGAAGCGCCGGTAGCTGACGATGGAGCTGTAGAGCAGATCGGTGCCGTGCACGCCGACGCAGGCGAGCAGGAAGCGCAGGGCGGGCTGCGCCTCCTGCGGGTCTGCGAGCTCCCTGATCTCGAAGCCGCCGCCGTCGGGCTGGTCGGGCTGCAGCCGCTTGAACGCCGCGAGCAGCATCGCCAGCGTCTGCCAGATCGGCCGCGTCGGGTGGGCGAGCGCGGCGACGCACGCCTCGCGCAGCCGGTCGCTCGCGGGCAGCGTCATCCGGTGCGGGCCGACCCTGCCGGCGATCGGGTCGTGCCGGTGCTCGACGCGCAGGTCCATCATCGGCGCGCCGAAGCCGCCGCGCTGCCGGTGGAGCGTGAGCGGCGCGTCGCTCTCGGCGAGCTGCTCGAGGACCTGCGGGCAGACCGGATCGAACCAGAGCTCGGCCTCGCCGTCCTCGCGCCGGAAGGGGAAGGCCGGGAAGTCGATGCAGAGGTCGGGCAGCGCCTGCAGCCCCACCGTGGCGTGGACGCGGCAGCTGCCCGCCTTCTCGCCGCTCGTCTCCAGGAAGCGGCAGGCCCGGTCCTCGCCGACGCCGTCCAGCTTGAGCGAGTGGAGGATGGTCTCGCCGTTCTCGCCGCGCTCCTCGGCGTCCACCACCAGCTTGACGCCGTGGCTGAGCTCCTTGCGCTCCGCTTCGGGCAGGTGCTCGTGGAGGCGGAGCAGGTCCTCGAGGCGGAAGGGGATGTCCCAGCCGCTGCAGCAGCAGCCCTTCTGGTTGCACTGGAAGCGGAGCATCGGCTCGCTGAGCAGCACGGCGCCCGGCGCGGGCAGCGGCGCGCCGTCGGGAGGGGGACGGTCGGCCTTCGGGCTGACCACGCGCAGCGACACTCGCTCTGACATTGGTCTGCACTATACTTTGCGGATGGCCAGCGGCAGCGACCCGAGCGCGGACGACCTGATCTTGCAGATGCAGCACCTCGCGGCTGCGGCGAAGGCCGGTCAGGCCGCGCACGCGCAAGAGGGCCGCAGCGCGCGGCTGCGCACCAAGGCGCAGCAGCTGGCCGCCGAGGCGCAGACCGAGGTCGATCGCGCCGAGGCCGACCAGAAGGTCGCGGAGGAGAAGCTCGCGCACGCCCGCGAGCCCGGCCGCTCCCCGCTCGAGGCGGCCGAGCTCTTCACCGCGGGCAAGGCGCTGGCCGCCGACGCCAAGACCCGCCTCGTCAAGTCGCGCGCACGGCTCAACTTCGCGCTCGACCAGATGGACGAGGCCGACCGGCGCGACTACCAGACCCTGCAGCTGGAGGCCGCCGCCGAAGCCCACGCGCAGCTCGCCGCCAGCGGCGACGACTCCTCGCGGATGCCCGTGCTCCCGGCCAGCGCCGTGCCCGCGCCGTCCAATCCCTCTGCGCCTTCTGCGCCTGCGGCAGGCAGCGCCTCCAGCGACGGCGAGCCGGACGGAGCGTGAAGCGCGTCCTGCACTTCGCGCGCGCGCGCTGGTGGCGCTGGCTGCTGGTGCTCGCGGCGGTCCTCCTCTGGCGCACCTTCGGGCCCGACCTGCACCTGCTGCAGCGGCTCGCCCACGGCGCCGCGCTGGGCCGCGACGCCGGCCTCTGGGGCGCGCTCGGCGGGATGGCGGCCATCTACCTGGGGACGGTGCTGCTCCTGCCCGTGGTGCCGCTGGTGATGCTGGCGGGCTGGGTCTGGGGCTTCTGGGGCGCGCTGGTGGCGCTGCCGGCCGCGCTCGCGGCCACGGTGACCGTCTTCCTCCTCGCCCGCGCGCTCGGGCAGGGCGCGGCGGCGCAGTCGCTGCGCGCGCACCCGAAGCTCGCCCACTACATCGAGCTCGGCGAGCGCGGCGGCTTCCTCACCGTGGCGCTGATCCGCATCTCGCCCCTCTTGCCCTTCACGCCGAGCAACGCCGCGCTGGGGCTGACGCGGATGCCGCTGCGCGAGGTGGTCATCGGCACCCCGCTGGGGATGCTGCCCGCCTCGCTGCTCTACCTGTGGGCGGGCGCGCTGCTGCCCGGCCCGGACGCGGTCGCGCGCGGCGAGCTGCTGGCGCCCTTCGCGAACAACCGCGCCGCCTGGGGCCTCGTGGCCCTCGGCGTGCTGCTGATCGCGGTGTTCGCGGCCCTGCTGCTGCGGCGCCTGCGCAGCGCGCCCGCGGGCAGCGCCCCGCCTGACGCCGCGTAGCGACGCCCTCCTGGCCGAGCTACCGCGCGCAGGTCTTGAGGTGCAGGGTGAACTCGGCGCCGCCGAGCGGCCCCTCGGCCACCGTCAGTACAATGTCGTCAACGCGGGCACCGTCATCGCTCTGACTGGAGCTCCGGATATGGCGCCGGTCATCTGACGCTCGCCTCGGGCGCGGACGCCGCAGCGGCGGGCGCTTGGGGCTCCGCCGCCCGTGCGCCCTTGCGGCCAGATGGCGTCCACAGCCGGGCTGCGAGCAGGAGCGCGAGCAGGGCGGCCGCGAGGATCGGCCAGGCCTCGGGGAGCTTGAAGCGCAGGTAGAAGTGGGCGCAGGCGAGCGCCGCCGCCGCGTACGCCAGCCGGTGCAGCCGCTTCCAGCGCCGGAAGCCGAGGCGCCGCTCCATCGCCTTGGTCGAGGTGAGAGCGAGCGGCAAGAGC
>JAYWAO010000046.1:0-19248 GCA_043782365.1 Deltaproteobacteria bacterium | reverse complement strand
CAGGATCCCGAAGATGCCGCCGAACGTGCCGCGCTCGCGCAGGTGGAACCACGACGCGTTGACCTTCACGATCGCGACCGCGCCGAAGCTCTGGAAGTACATGTTGGCGGCGTTCGCAAACGTCAGCAGCGAGACGAGCAGCGCTGGCGAGACCGCGCCCGACTTCGAGAAGTAGAAGCACGCGCCCATCACCACGTTCATCGCCGCGGAGCCGCCCGCCGCGAGGAGGATGGTCGTGCGGCCGCCCCAGCGGTCGGTGAGCGGGCCGTTGAGCAGGAAGGCGAAGCCGTAGACGAGCGCGCCGATGCCGTCGATGGTGCCGAACTGCCCCTTCGTGAGCAGCCCGGCCTTGTCGAGGTCTGGCTGGATGGCCGAGAGGTTGTAGCGGCCGAAGTAGAGGAACGCGTAGGTGAGGCCGAGCGGGAACCAGTTGAGGAAGCGGCGGCGCTTGAAGGCGGCGGTGTGGCCGAGCTCCACCTTGGGCAGGCGCCAGAGCACCAGCGCGATGGCGGCGAGCAGCAGGACGATCGGCATTGCAGTGCCTCCCAGATCGGCGACGGCTGCACTTACCGCAAGGCGAGGCGGCCGTGCCATACGGAGGTGTGCAGGCCCGCGGCTACGCGTGGCCCCAGCGGCGGCGCAGCACCCACTCGGCGCCGACCACGGCGGCGAGCAGCGCCAGCACCGTCCAGGTGTCCCAGAGCGGCCGGGTGACTCGCTGGCCCACCTCCACGCGCTCGGGATCGCGGAAGGGCAGCCCCGAGAGCGAGGTGCCCTCGTCGATCAACCTTCCGCCGGTGGCCTTGGCGATCAGCTCGAGCAGCTCGGGCCGCGGCGCGGGCTGCAGCAGCTCCGGCCCGCTCGGCGCCACGGTGAACGCCTCCTCGGCGACGCCCACCTCGGTGCCGTCGGGCCTGCGCGCGACCACCGTGGCCCGCCACGCGCCCTCCGCCAGCGGGGGCAGCAGCACGCGCGCGTCGCCGCTCTCACCAGCGGTCCCGCCCGACACCGGCGCGACTTGCCCGGTCTCGCCGTTGGTCAGCTGTACGACCAGCTGGGCGCCGCCCGCCGCGCCGTAGTCGCTCCCGCGCACCTCGACGCCGAGCGCCGGGGGCTCACCGGGCTCGAAGACGGGCCGCTCGGCCTGCACGCGCATCGGGGTGAGCGCGGGGTCGCGCACCAGCCAGCGGATCGCCGAGTGCCAGAACGTCTCGTACGCGCGCGGGCCGAGCTCCTGACCCGCGGCGACGAAGCTCCACTGCCAGCTCGCATCGGTGAGCAGCGAGAGCGTGCGCCCGCGCCCGGCCTCGCCGACGACCAGCACCGGCCGGCCGTCCTGCGCCTGCACCAGCACCTGCGCGCCGGGCTTGATGGTGCCCGCGGTGTTGAGCCCCGGCAGCCTGGGCAGCTTGCCCCAGAGCGCCTCGTTCTGCGCCGTGCCGGGCACCAGCTCGGTGATGGGGTGGCGCTTGCCGGCCTCGGTGAGCTTCAGCACCGCGGCCGTCTCGTCCACCGCGGGCGCGCCCGGCGGCACCAGCGACAGCGGCAGGATCTCCTCGATGGCCGTGTTGAGGTAATCCCCGGCCGAGAAGCTCTGCTCCCCGCCCAGCATGGCGAAGGCGCCGCCGTCGCGCACGTAGGCGGCGATACCATCGAGATACTGCGACATATGATATGGCCGGTGGTTGAAGTCCTGGAAGATCACCAGATCAAACGTCCGCAGCTGCTCGGAGAAGATCTCGTTGGTGGGGAACGGGATGAGCGACAGCTCGTCCTGCGAGCTGTGGGTGTCGTCCGAGGGGGTGCGCAGGATGAAGAACGAGATCAGGTCCACGTTGGGATCGCGCTTGAGCAGCTGCCGCAGGAAGCGCACGTCCCACGAGGGGTGGCCGACCACCAGCAGCACGCGCACCCGGTCGCGGATGACGTTGAGCGTGAACGACTTCTTGTTGTTGTCCTTGAGCGCTTCGCCCTCGTAGACAGGCACCGAGACGGTGAAGGCGAACTTGCCCGTGCGGTCGGGCATGAACTGCAGCTCCACCTCGGCGGTGCGCGACTTGCCGTCGAGCTTCGCGTCGGCCTGGGCGACGACCACGCCCTCGCGCCGCAGCGTCACCGGCACCGTCTTCTTCTCGAACCCCTGCTGGGAGAGGCGGACCCTGAGCTTGACGGGGCTGCGCACGAAGGCGAAGTCGTCGTGCTGCAGGTGCTCCACCGCCAGATCGAGCTGCGCTGCGCCGCCGATCGGCAGCGCGAAGACAGGCGCGCCGAGCTTCTCCAGCTCCTGCCGCGCGGTGGGCCCCGCGGCCTCGAGCCCTTCGTTGTCGGCGCCATCGGAGGCGAGCACCAGCCCCGCGAGCGGCCTCCCGCCTGAGCCGGCGCGCGCAGCCGCGGAGAGCGACGAGAGCAGATCGGTGCTGGTCCCCGCCGCCAGCTCTCTCGCAGCCTTCGCGGCGCCCGGCCCCTCGGAGAGCGAGGCGAGCTTGCCAGCGTCCTGCGGCGTCAGCTCTTTGTCGAATCCGTAGACGTCGACCTGGAACCGCGCGGCGAGGCTCTGCAGATCGGCCTCGTGCTTCTTCACCCACGCGAGCGCCTCCTGCATCCGGCTCGCTGGCTCGCTGCCAGCGTGGGCCGGCAGCCGCATCGACTTCGAGGTGTCGAGGAGCAGCGCGATCCGCGCCTTCACCCGCGTCTCCGCGCGCAGCTCCAACCCGGGCTCGAGCAGGAGGCCCAGCACGAGCAGCGCCGCCACCACCCGCAGCGTCCAGAGCAGCCGCTTGCGCAGCGCCGACGGCTCGCCGCGCAGCCCGAGGCCCGTGAGGAAGACGCCGCCCGCCACCGCACCGAGCGCGAGCAGCAGGGCCCACGCGGGCAATGACGTCAGCGCGGTGATCCTCCAGGCGTTGTAGGCCGCCGTGTCCATCTAGATCCGGCGCCGCTTCATGATGAACGAGATGTGGACCTGGTCTTCTTTGTAGTCGAGGCACATCGCGTACATGAGGAGGTTGACGCCGAGCCGGATGGCCCGCTCGCGCTGCGATTCGCCGCCGGGCACCACCTCGTACTCCCAGGCGCCGAACGAATCGCGCGCGAGCGCGCCTGCCAGGTCGTTGCCCGAATAGATGACCGCGAGCCGGCCGCCGAGCTCGATGCCGAGCAGATCGGGAGTGGCCGCCAGCCTGCCGGAGGGGCCGTCGAGCAGGTAGAAGGCCTTGTAGAGCACGTGCTCGCGCAGGATGGGCTTGAGCGGCGCGCCCGGCAGGACGGCGGCCAGCATGGCGCGCACCGACTGCTCGAACGATCCGCCCTTCTGCGCCGAGGCGTCGTCGATGAGGAGCAGGCCGCCGTAGCTCAGGTAGCGGCGCAGGCCGGCGACCTCGGCGTCGGAGAGGGCGGGGAACGCGCCGTCGCTGGAGAGCACCGCAAACGGCGTCTTGAAGATCTCCGGGTCGGCCAGCGAGACGGGCCGCACGGTGGGCAGCGTGTCGATCGAGGTGCGTCGCGAGACCTCCCACGCTAGGCGCGGCAGCCCGTCGGGGCGCGGGTCCCAGCGGCCTGCGTGGCGCACCTGCGCGAAGACGAGGCGCGCCGCTTCGCCGAAGGCCTCTGCCCGGCGCGGCAGGAGCGCGCCCACGCCCAGCGCGGCCCCGAACCGGAGGCAGCCGCGCAAGAGGCCACGGCGGGTCCGCTGGGCGCTCTGCGCGTCGCGGTCGAGAGGCTTGGTGGAGCGATCGGCCATGGGTTTTTCGAACCTACCGCAAGAACCCAGGGGCCGCGCTGGAACTTCCGCACCCCCTGCGGTAGTAGCCTGCGGTGCCCGCCAGCGCTCCGCCGCCCCACGACTCGATGCAGGCCGCGCAGAAGCTGCTCGCGGACCTCCCCGACCTGCTCCTCGACACGGGCCAGCGCCTGCTGGTCCAGGTGATCCGGGCTCCCATCGGCCTCGCCTGGACCGCGCTGGGCCTCGCGGTGCTCTTCACCGTGCTCCACCGTCACGCGCTCCGGCCGCTCTCGGCGCTGCTCCTCGGCGCGGCCTGCGCGGGCCTCTCGCTGGGCCTGCTCGCGCCTGCGCTCCCCTCGGGCTCCGGGCTGCCGGGTGTCCTCGCCATCCTCGGCGCGGGCGTCTCGCTCGGCCTCGGCCTCGCCTCCCCCGGGTGGGCCTCGGCGCTGCTGGCGATGCTCTGCGGCGGCGCGCTGGGCGGCGTCGCCGCCGTGAAGATCGGCCACTTCGACTGGAGGTTCGGCGCCGCGCCGTTCGGCCTCCTCGGCCTGCTGGCGGGCCTCGCCAACCAGCGCGCGCTCTCGGTCTGGATGCCGCCGCTCTGGTCGGCGCTCTTCTGCACGCTTTCGGTAACGAGGCTCACCAACGGCGAGGGGGCCCTCAAGCAGCTCCCGGCCTTCGCCCACCCGCCGATCGCGGGCGGCCTCTTCCTGGTGCTGGCGGCGTCGCTGCTGGCGGTCTCGGTCGAGCGCGAGCACCGGCGCAGGCTGCTCGCGCGCGACGAGGAGGAGGACAAGAAGAAGCCCGGGCCGGTGCGGACGGCGCAGAAGCGTTGAGCGCGGACACAAAGAACAAGTGCGAATCTGCGATTGCTAGTTTGAGATTTTGGCCGCGTTCACGGTGACGCCGCGTGGCGCAGCTCGGCGCGTCCAACTGACAGCTGGTACGTCTTGAGGAGGACGCCTAGAAGCCGCTGGGCGGACGGGTGCAGCGGACGCTGCCCGCACCTGCGCCATTGCCCGTGGCTCCGCCAGGGAATGCGCGGCGGCTCTCGACGCACTGCCGGTGCTCAAACTCGTTCGTGTGGCGACCGATTTGCCAGAACGCCTCGGCACGGGCCGCTCCGGTGATACTCCCGCGGCGGTTGGTTCTGTCTTGTGGCTTGGCGTCACTCGCGATCGCTGCGGCGCCGGGGCCCTTTCGTGCAGAGCCCGCGGTGGAGCCCAGAAGCCGCGTCGAGTTCGTCGCGGTGCCGGGGGCCAAGGTCGGCGGTGGGGCAGTGAAGCCTTTCGCGATTGCGCGCACCGCCACCACAAGGTGAGTCGGAGTTGGAGACGGGCTCCTCCTGCGAGCGTGCCACCTCGACGTCCTCGAGCCAGAGGTGGAACCGGCTGAGGACGGGCCGCGTGCCAAAGGCCCACTGGGCGATCTGGTGCGCTTGTCGTTGGGCATATTCCAACTGTAGCAGGGACGGCGGATTTGCTCTGCTGCGGGCTAGCGCCGCTGCGGCGGTCGGTCGCTGCGCGCGCTCCGGGGTCCCAAGTTAGAGCGCCCAGCCGATCGACAGCGCCAGGCGGGCACGCGCACCGGTCGCTCCGGACACGCCGCCCCAAGGCTGGGCGCCCTGCCAGCCCTTGTCCAATCCCAGGCCCACGCCCAGCGTGAAGCCGCTGCCCCAGATGGCGGTGTAGCCGACCTCGGCACCGGCGGTGAGCGACTGGCCTGTGGCTCCCGCCCCGCGCGTGAGCTCCGGGCTGAGTCCCGCCGCGAGCGAGAAGCCCTCCAGCACAGGACCGGAGAAGGGATACCAAGCCAATGCAAGCCCGAGCCCGGCGCGTGCAAAGTCGGCATTGTTTGACCGCAGCCAGCCGCCCAGCGGAGAGAGGCGCAGCCCCAGCGGCAGCGAACCGAGGCGCTCCTCCCAGGTGAACGTCAGGGAGAGCTGGGTCAGGCCGTCTTGGTTGCCCGCGAGGCCCATCCCGCTCCAGGTGAGCCGGCGGGCGAACTGCCTCGGCGCAGGCTCGAGCGGCGCCGCCGCCTCCACCCTGGCGGCTGTTGGCGACGCGGGCGTGGTCTGCGCCGAGGCGACCGACGAAGAGAGCAGCGCCGCCGCGAAGAGGCGCGAAGGCCACCATGGGCTCGAGCCACGCTGCGCGCGGCGGCGCGCGCGCCGCTCCAGGCCGTCGCCGGTAAAGACTCGCGCAGCGAAGAGCGTTGCCACGCTCATGAAGCTGTAGCCGAGAATGTCTACCGAATAGAGGAATGAATCGAACGGCGTGAACAGAAAAGGCTCGATGCCGACCACGCGACCGGTCGCCAGCCGTGGCGCCACGAACGTCAGAAGCACAGAGTAGTTGAGACTGATCAGCACCGCGTACGCCGTGGCAAAGGCGATGGCGGTGCGGCTCCAGATTCTGCGATCGGGCGTCGCCAGGTCGTGGAGGCAGACAACGAGCACGAGAAAGGAGGAGCCCAAGAAGAGTGACGGTGTAAGGAGCACGACAAACCCCAATGGGGTGCTCGAACTTTCGGGACCGCCCTGCGACCCCAACCATCCCAACCATTCAGCGATTTGACCGAAGTCATAAGCAATGCTGAACACGGTTGCGAGTACTGCGGACCAGAACCCCAGCGCCTTTGTAGAAGGCGAGATCGCGAGTACCATTCACTCCTCCTTCGATGCGTTCTGGCCTAAGATGCAACCGTAGCGAAGCGCCAACGGTAACGGAAACCCTGATGATCTGTCAGCACTTTCTCCGAGGCCACCCAAGGGTTTCTCGCGGCTGCCTAACTATCTATTCACCTGCACCACATTCTATCTCCAGCTTTGCCAACAGAGCAAGACACGCCGCGGTGACAGGAAGGACAAGTCTGTCGCCTCGTCAACGATGGAGACGGGTAGGGCGGGCAGATCGCAGCTTGAAGGGCTATCCGCCGAGGCGCGCTTGTTTGCCCGCCAGGTTGCGATCCCAGGTGCGCTCCGCTAGGCTTGTCCTACGGTCCTACAAGGAGGCCCCATGCCGTTCTCCATCAGGCTTACGCCAGAGGAAGAGGCGCTGCTGGAAGATGCCGCCCGCCGCACCTCGCGCAGCCGGAGCGAGTTGGTGCGCGAGAGCGTGCGCGACTACTGCCAGCGGCTCACCCGCGAGCCGCGGTCGGCCTACAGCCTGGGCAAGGGGCTCTTTGGAGGGGGAACGCTCTCCGGCCCTCCGGGCGACCCGCACAAGCGCGCCATCTGGGAGAAGCTGCGTGCCAAGCACCGACGCGTGGGTTGACACCGGGCTGCTGGTGGCGCTGTTCGCCCGCGACGACGCCCACCACGACTCCGCGGTCGCCTTCGTCAAGGAGGCCGCTCCGTTTTTTTTCCATTCGATCTGGCCGGTGGTCACCGAAGCCTCTTTCCTGCTCGGGCACGAGGCCAAGGACGCCCTCTACCGCTGGTTGGAGAAGGGTCCCATCCGATTCCACGAGTTGACGGTCCGCGACCTCCCGGCAATCCGGGCAACTATGAAAAAGTACCGGAGCCTCGAGCCGGACTTCACCGACGCAGCGCTGGTCACCCTCGCTTCCTCGCAGGGCATCCACGCCATCGCGACGGTCGATGTGCGCGACTTCTCGGTGTACCGCTTGCCCGGAGGCAAGGCGTTTGTGCGGATCTGGAGGTAGGCCACAGCCTTTTCACCGCTGCCGGCTCCCGTGCTGGCTACTTTCGCACACCTGGCGGTGGGTCGTGCCGGCTCGTGTTGTCGCGCAGCGCAGTCGCCGGTCCAGAGGCCGAACACGCGCAAGCTGCTTGATGCCTTCGCCCCTCTCGCCCATCACGAGTCAGGAACTGGCTCTCCACGCTGGTTGATGTAGCGAGGGGGCCAAGGAGACCGGGGCCGGCCGCGAGCCGAGAGCGAGAACTTTGCGCAGAGGAGGCAGTCACCTCCTCTGCGCGGCCCCGGGAGCACCCTGCAAGAGAACTACCGAGGTGGCAGTGGAGTCTTACGTTTTCGCGGTGACGTCAACTGTTGGCCTCCCAGTGTGGAGGAGGCGCGCCCGTCGAGGTGCGTGCTTTGCGGGGTCGCGGCGTACGACGGCCAGCGGGTGGTGCTGCACGGCCACGGGCTTGTGGAGCGCCAGCAGCGCGGCCCTTCAGCGGCGGGCGAGGAGCCGGGCTGCGCGGAGGTCCTCGCGCGGCGCTACCGCTGCACCGCCTGCGAGACGGTGATGCGCGTCCTGCCTGCGTCGAGCGTGCCGCTCAAGCACTTCAGCGGCGCGGCGATTGGCATGGCCTTCGCGCTCTGGGGCCTGGTCGGCAAGAGCGCCCGCGACGTGCGCGAGCAGGTGAGCGACCAGAAGGTCCTCGGCGCCGGGGCACGCGGCTGGCGGTCGCTGCGCCGGTGGGCGCGGGAGGTGGTGGCGGGGCAGCTCTTCGCTGGCCTCGGACTCTGCGGTCTTGCCGGCGGGCCACGCGCGGTCGCCGCCCGCGTGGCGCAGGCGCTGATCGGCTGGGCTGCCGCGGACGCCCGCGAGGCGGCCCCAGAGGCTGCAGCCTTCAATGGGGCGTCCCATGTGAGCTGATGCCCATCCGCGCGGATGAACCGGGAGATTTCTCCCACCGGGTTAGATTAGGCCAGCTCCCCGGCGCGCATCGAAGTGAGATTGGGCCTTCAACCGCCAATAGCCGCATTTCGCGGCGGGCGGCTGGAGCCCTCGATGGATCTGCTCGTCCCGAAGGACCACGGCGAAGCCGTGGCGGTGTCTCGCAGCCAATTGATTGGGCCACTGGTGCATCGACAGCTCACGCGCGGTGAGCTGCGCGCCGAGTTTACCGAGCTCGCCAAGCTGCGAGTGATGCCGCCCAACTCCAGAGCCTGCGGATCGGCCTGCCCACGGACAAGAACTCGGACATGGGGCCGCTGGTCACCAAGGAGCACCGCGCCAAGGTGATCGAGTACGTGGAGTCGGGCGTGCGGGAGGGAGCGCGCCTGGTCGTCGACGGCCGCGACTTCAAGGTCCCGGGCTACGAGCGGGGCTTCTTCCTCGGCGGCTGCCTGTTCGACCGGGTCACGCCCGCGATGCGCATCTACAAAGAGGAGATCTTCGGGCCGGTCCTGTCGGTCGTGCGCGCGCGGGACTTCGAGGAGGCCCTGCGCCTCCCCAGCGAGCACGAGTTCGGCAACGGCGTCTCCATCTTCACTCGCGACGGCGACGCCGCCCGCGAGTTCGCCTCCCGGGTCCAGGCCGGCATGGTCGGCATCAACGTCCCCATCCCGGTTCCGCTCGCCTTCTACTCCTTCGGCGGGTGGAAGAACTCGGCCTTCGGCGACGCCAACCAGCACGGCATGGACGGCGTGCGCTTCTACACGCGCACCAAGACCGTGACCTCGCGCTGGCCGGACGGCATCCGCAAGGGAGCGCAGTTCACCATGCCCACGCACGGCTGAGGCCGTCGGAGGCAAGTTCGATGTCGATGATCGATCCTCCGTGATTGCGATCACGCCGTGCACGAGGGGAGCGTGCTAACGCGGCTCTGCATGCACACCCTGCCATTCTGGATCTGATCGACGCCGACGCTCGCGCTCGCCGCGATATTCCTGCCACCCTGGCCGGACGCGCTCGGGCGGATCCCGCTGATGCCGATTGTCGTGCGGTTGCTCCTGCTGCTACTCCCGATCGCGGTGGTGCTCTCCGCCCTTGTCGACGGGCGGCTTCTTACGCTGCTCACGCTCAACGCGACCTTCTGGCTCGGCCTGAAGCTGCTCTTCCTTCGGCACCCCAGGGATAACGACTTCGGCGACGCCTTTGCCGGCACCATCGGGGGCCTCGGGCCTTTCCTCTATGCGGGCGCGACGTCGCTGCTCTTCGCTCTCGTTTTTGCCGCCAGAGCTCTTTTCGAGCGCTGACCTCGAGCGGCGCCCCCCGGCAGCAGCGGCCTCGTCATCGACATTCCTCCCGGACCGAACAAGCGCAGCTACGCGAAGGCCCGCGTCGAACTCAGCCAGTCACTCGACGGAGCCTGGGTCGTGCAGATGAACCCGAGGGGCGGCAGAATCGCTGACCTACGACCGTGGCCGGCTCCCTTGACCGCGTCGCTGCCCTGGTGTCAGGGTCGTCGGGCATGGATCCCGTCACCGACGACACGCTCCGCGAAATGGTCGAGACCATCGTGCGAGCCGTCAATCCCGAACGCATCGTGCTCTTTGGCTCTCGCGCCAAGGGCACCGCCGGTCCCGGCTCTGACGTGGACCTGCTCATCGTGGAGGACCAGCCCTTCGGCCCCGGCCATGGGCGGCGGAGCGAGCTGGCGAACCTGTGGCGCATCTTGGCACGCTTCCCTGTCGCCAAGGACATCCTAGTCTACAGCCGGGACGAGGTCGAGCACTGGAAGGGCAGCCTGAACCACGTCATCGGGCGGGCGTTGCGCGAGGGCAGGCTGCTGCATGCCAGATCTTGAGCACGCGCGGGTCCTCTTCGACCTCGCAGGAGAAGAACTCAGGGCCCTCGCAGCCATGACCGATTCGGAGATCTTTGCGGAGCAGATCTTCGGCTTTCACGCGCACCAGATCGCCGAGAAAGTGCTCAAGGCGTGGATCGCCGCCCTCGGGCTTGAGTACCCCTACACGCACGACCTCAGTGCGCTGCTGCGGGTCATCGAAGGATCCGGCGCCAAGGTCGAACACCTCCGGGATCTGGCTGAGTACAACCCCTTCGCCGTCCAGTTCCGCTATGAGGCGTTCGATTGGAGTGGCGAGGCGCTGGACCGGACGGCGTCGCTCGTCCGCCTTCGGGCGCTCGTCGAGGAGATCCAGGGCGTCGTCGCCGGAAATGTACTGTAGAACGCCTCTCGTTGACCCGCGCCAAGCTGCGTGGCAGGAACTCGCCGGATGCTCCTGGGTTCCCCCTTCATCGAGCCCGCCCTCGCCCCGCTCGCGCTCGGCTTCACGCTCTGGGCTCTCCAGATAAGCAGCGTTCCCCAACGTCGCATAATAAGTATTACGCCGCTCAACGGCCCCAAGCCTACACCCCCTCTTCGCTCCCGCGAAGCCCCACAGCCTGAGGACAGCGCCGCCCGCGCTGCGGGTGAGGAGCAGCTTGTCGTCGGCGCTGAAGGCGCCCACGGTCCCGTGGTCGAAGAAGTCGGTGGCGGAGTTGCCCTGGATGACGGTTCGGGGAGGCTCGGGCGGCGCCGCAGCACCGGCGAGAAGGACTGCGACGGCGAGGATACTCATAGGTGGGGTCTACCCCGCGCGGAGGCTTGTGCCAAGACTGCGGGCGATTGGCACTTCAAGTGGCGATCTGTCCCCACGCAGCCCCCGTCCGAGCCTCATGCGCGTCGGGTCAGCGGTGCGCCGCGCGCGCCGCAAACCATCTGCTACCTTGGCTGGATGCTCCTCGCGCTCGTACTCGCCGCAGCCCCGCAGTTCGTCTTCCAGGGCGCCCACGCCACCTCGCCGACCAGCTTCCTGCTCTCGCCCGATGGGCACACGGTGCTGGCATCCAACCCGTACGAGCCCGCGCGCGTCTGGGACCTCGAGACCTTCCAGCTGGTGCGGGTGCTCGGCGAGCAGAGCCCGGGCGTCTTCAGCCAGGACGGCGCCAGGGTGGGCAACGTCGACCTCGCCACGGGCGCGCGCGTCGAGCCCGCGGCAGACGACCGCTACGCCGCAGGCCGGCGAAATGTCTTCGACCTCGACTCGGCGGCCGCTGGCCGGCTCAACTTCCGGGCCGCGGGCAATCAGGGCGGCGCGTGGTCTTCGCTCGCCGCCTGCGACTGCAAGCGCCTGCAGCTCGACCCGCGCCGCGAGCACGGGCTGCTCTCGGGCGGCAAGTCGGTGGCTCTGGTCGACCTCGCGACGCCCTCGCTGATGGTGCGCATCGACTCGCCGCTCACGGGCGAGCAGGCATGGGGCTACGGCGCCGGCGGCGCACTGGTGCTCGGGGTCTCGCTCGACGAGATCGTCGTGCTCGACCCGGCCACGCTGGCGCTCAAGCAGCGCCTCCCCGCGCCGCGCCAGCTGCCCGCCGAGGACCACCCGCGCGACCCGCCCAACGAGTCGCCGCAGGTGCCGCCCGTGCAGCTCGGGAGCGCCGCCTTCGTCTACGTGCACGGGCAGGTCGTCCACCTCGACCCGGTGGCGCTGACCGCATCGAGGCCGGTGGCGCTGCGGCACCTCGGCGCGCTCCGCGGCGACGGCGCCATCGCCGTCCAGGGCATCGGCGATTCGGGCCTTGCCGACGACGACGAGATGCTGCGGGTCTTCGACGCCTGGACCGGCGAGCAGCTCTTCACCTTCGGCGGCACCAGCAGCTACCCACCCGACGTCCACTTCTCGCGCGAGGGGCACCTGGTGTGGATGAGCCCCGGCCCGATGAACGGCGGCGTCTCCCTCTACGAAGGCCAGGTCTCGCGCGTGTTCGACCTGGGCGGCGCCAGCGAGCTCTTCTCGGGGCCGGTGGCGATCTCGCAGCTCTCACCCGACGCCCGCTTCGCGGCGCTGGGCGGCCAGTTCGAGCCGATGCAGTTCCGCTCGCTGGAGACCGGCGCGGTGCAGAAGGTGCCCAAGGAGAGCCACCTCAGGCAGTTCCCCTTCCAGGACCGGCAGCGCGGCGTCTGGTCCAGAGGCAGCCGCCGGGTCGCCTACGCCCTCGGCGACAGCGTGGCGGTCTGGGACACGGAGAAGGCGGTCGAGGTGCTCTACCTCGAGGGCACGCCCGAGGCGAAGCTCTCCCAGCCGATCCTCAGCCCCGACGGCGCGCTCCTGGGCGTGGTCGAGAAGAAGCAGGGCGAGTACAGCGACGGCCGCTACCGGCTCTACGACCTGGCCACCGGCCAGGTGCTGGCGAAGGGCGCCGGGGTGCCGCTCGTCTTCAGCCGCGACGGCCAGCAGGTGGCGCTCGCCGATCAGCACCGGGGCCTCACCGGCGCGGTGATCGACGCGCGCACGGGCGCACATGCCGCCCCGCTCTTCGTCCAGACGCGCTTCCACGAGCACGACTATGGCGACCCGGTGGCCTTCGCCAACCGCTTCGAGGTCGAGCTCTGGGCCCAGGAGACGAGCTGGCACCTGCCAGCGGGCCGGCTCGCGCGCTCTCCCGACGGCGTCACCGTCGCGCTCGGCGCCCTCGACGGCACCATCACGCTCTTCGACGGCGCCACCGGAGTGGAGCGCAAGCGGTTCGCCGCGCACGACGGGCCGCTCAACGCCCTGCGCTTCTCCCCCGACGGCAAGCGCCTGCTCTCCTTCGGCCTCGACCGCATCACCCACCTGTGGGACGCGCAGAGCGGCGAGAAGATCGCCAGCTTCGCCGCCACCTCCCGGAGCCGGGGCGTCGTCGCGCCGGAGCTGGTGACCTTCACGCCCGAGGGCTACTACTTCGGCCAGCGCATGGCGGTGAAGCTGATCGCGGTGCGCAGCGGCGTGCGCGCGCTGCCGATCGCCCAGTTCGACGCCTGGCTCAACCGGCCCGACATCGTGCTGGCGCGCCTGGGAAGCGCCCCCGCTTCCACCGCCGGGTACTACCGCCTCGCGCACGAGCGGCGCCTCGCCAAGCTCGGGCTCACCGGCGACGCTCCGCCGCTCGACCTGCCGACCGTGCGCGTGCGCCGGGACCGCCTGTTCCCGGCCACGAAGGAGCGCCGGCTGGTGCTGCCGGTCGAGGCCACCGCGCGCGGCGCGCCGATCGCAGGCGTGCAGGTCTACGCCAACGGCGTACCGCTCTTCGGGCCCAAGGGCACCACCGCGGCGCTGGTCGATGGCGCGATGCCGATCGCCGTCGACCTGGCGAGCGGCGACAACAAGCTCGAGGTCACCGCCCTCGACACGCTCGGCCGCGAATCGGTGGCTGAGGTGCTGCGCACGAGGCTCGACGCGCCCGCCCGCAAGCCCGATCTCTACCTGCTCGCGGTGGGCGTCTCGCGCTACGCGCAGCCCGACTACACTTTGCTCTACGCGGCCAAGGACGCGCAGGACCTGCTCGACGGCTTCTCGAAGGGCAAGCCCTTCACCTCGACGCACGCGCGGATCCACACCAAGGCCATCCTCGACCAGGAGGCGACGCGGGAGAACATCCTCGCGGCCCGCGAGTTCCTGGCGCAGGCGCAGCTCGACGACCACGTGATCGTCTTCTTCGCTGGCCACGGCCTGCTCGACGCGCGCGCCGGGTATTACTTCGCCACCACCGACCTCGACTTCGAGCACCCGGAGGGGCGGGGGCTCACCTTCGAGCAACTGGAGAGCCTGCTCACCGGCCTGACCGCGCGGCACCGGCTGATGCTGGTGGACACCTGCGCCGCCGGCGAGACCGACGAGGACGAGGTCGCGCGCAGCGGCTCGGGCAAGCTCCCGGCGGGCGTGCTGGTGGCCTCGCGCGGGCTCAAGCGCAAGGACGCAGCGCAGCCCTCGGTGAGCCAGCAGCTGCTGCTGACGCGCGAGCTGTTCGCGGGCCTGCGGCGCGGCTCGGGCGCGAGCATCATCGGCTCCTCGAGCGGCGTCGAGTACGCGTTCGAGACTGGCGAGCTGAAGAACGGCGTCTTCACCGCCGCGCTGCTGGAGACGCTCGACGGCGAACTTTGGGGCGACAACGTCAACCTCTACGACGACATGAGCCCCGCCGCGATCGAGGCCGCGGTGCGCGGCAAGGTCGAGCAGCGCACCCACGGCCTGCAGCACCCGGTGGCCCGCCAGATCAACCTCGACGACCCGTTCACCGTCTGGCTGCAGCCCGATCGCAACACGCGCGAGCGCCGCGCGGCCCCGCGGCGGGCCAACAAGAGGAAGAAGTGATCGACCGGCCGACACCAGGCGAGAGGCTCCCCTTGCGCATCCCCGCACTCGTCGCCCTGCTCTCGTCGCCCTGCTCTCCTCGCTCTCCGGCGCCGCGCTGGAGTGAAAATCCTTCACTCGAACCAGATCGGTCTCGAACCGAGCGGAGCCGAGTCCGCACCAAAGGGCGTGGGGCCTCTTGGTGCGCCGGTGGTGCGGAGCGGTGCGGCATTAAGTCGGAGTAGGAATCACAGTTGCCCATGACCCCCTCCACGGATCCGGACGAGCGGGAGGCAAGCTTGCACGTCGGCCGAGGAATTCGACCGCGACGAGGTAGAAGTGGTCGTGTGGCCACCGTTGGGCCGTCGCCCGTCCCAAGTCGACCCGCTGCCGAGCCCAGGCCACCGCGAGAGCGTCGACCTCCGCAGCGGACCACGGCGCAGAGGGCACCGCACGTGGCGCCCGATCGACAGCCTCCGCGACAGCGAGGCAGTAGTTTGCGTGCCGCAGCAGCGTTGCGTGCGCCACGCCGCGCGCCACGAGACTCTCCAAATACGCGATCCTCTCGGCCCCGAGCGGCCCTTCCTGGTGACGGTTCACGACAGCCGGGTAGACGAACAATGACTTGAACATGGCAGGCTCCTCCTGTCGGAGGAGGCTCCACCTGCGCTGTCGCTACGCCAAATGTGGCGCGCAGCGCTGCAGGCCGTACGCCGCGCGCGCCGCCGTCGTGGCAAAGGCCGCCGCCATCCTCGGCAAACGCACCGACGAGTTCGCGAGGTACGCGACGCAGGAGATGGGAAAGCCGATCACCGAGGCGCGCGGAGAGTGCTACAGAACAAACATGACCGAGACAGCGCGGCCTCAGACAATTCTCGTCACCGGCGCCACCGGCTTCGTTGGCCAGGCCCTGCTACCTGCCCTGCTGACAGCGGGCCATACAGTGCGCGCCACCACCCGCGACCTTGCTCGCGCGACTCCCGTACGAGGCGTTTCGTGGCTGAAGTGCGACGTCAACCAGCGTGACGATCTCGATCGCGCTCTTCGGGGAATCGATGCCGTCTACTTTCTGGTGCACGCGATGGGTGATGGCGCTCACGACTACGCCCAGACAGAGCGCAAGGTGGCACTGCAATTGCGCGACGCCGCTCAGGCCGCCGGAGTCAAACGCCTGGTGTACCTCGGTGGAGTGTCTCCCGCAGGAGAGGCCTCAGAGCACCTCAAGAGTCGACTGGCGGTCGGGGAAGTCTTGCGGGCAGGAGCTGTGCCGACAGTCGAGCTCCGCGCTTCCATGATTATCGGCAACGGCAGCGCCTCGTGGCAAATCGTTCGAGACCTTGCCATGCGGCTCCCCGCGCTGTTGTTGCCTTCTTGGACAGCGTCGCGAACCTGCCCGATCGCCATTGAAGATGTTGTCGTTGCCCTCGTGCTCGCGCTCGATTTTCCGCTGGAGGTGAGCGCCTGGTACGACATCGCGGGTCCCGATGTGATCAGTGCGCGGCAGATCTTGTCCACCATTGCCGCGCTTCGTGGCCGCCGGGTGCCTAGCCTGGCAGTGCCGTTTCTGAGCGTGTCGCTCTCATCGTGGTGGCTCAAATTGGTAACGGGCGCAGACTTCTCGTTGGCCCGGGAACTGGTCCTCGGCCTCAAGGGAGACCTGTTGCCCTTGGACCGCCGGTATTGGGACGTAATCAAGTACCAGCCGAAGTGGACCTTCGAGGCTGCCGCCCGCAAGGCAATCGATGATGAACGTGTGGCCCTCAGCCTCCGTGGAGTCGCCGGGAAAATCGAGGAAACGGTGGTTCAGCTGATGTCGCCGAAACTGCCCCCGGGCTGATTTGCGAACCCTGCCGCCGCAAGCACGTGGTGGAGGCCGACGACCAGCGGCGCCACCTGACCATCTTCGGCGGCAAGCTCGCCGACTGCCTCAACGTGAGCGAAGAGGTGTGCAACGCGGAGGTGCCAATCGAGACGAGCGAATATCTGCGGTGCGAGATCGAGCACCCCGCGCTCGCGATCAGGGGACTCGCACGAATAGCCCGCACGTGGGAACGATGGCGCACATGCTCGCAAGGGCGGCGGCCGCGCCAACGGGATTGTCGTCACCCGGCGATGTCGCCACCTGCCACCAAAGCCACCTGGCGCGTTGCGGGCGCGGTCTCGGGCTCCGCTTCCGCAGCGCCGCTCTTCTTCGGGCGATCGGGCGCTCCTTCGGCGATTGCCTCGATGAGCTTCGCGTTGAAGGCGGGGATGTCCGCAGGCTTTCGGCTCGTGACCAGGCCCAGGTCGACGATGACTTCTTTGTCCTCCCACTTCGCGCCGGCGTTCGTGAGATCGCTCTTCAGCGCGGGCCATGACGTCATGTTCTTGCCCTTCACGCCGCCCGCCTCGATGAGCGTCCACGGTCCGTGGCAAATTGCGCCGATGGGCTTCTTTGCCTCCACGAAGCCTTTCACGAAGGCCACGGCTTCCGGCAATATGCGCAGCTTGTCCGGATTCATCACGCCGCCGGGAAGCAGGAGCGCGTCGAACATGTCCACGTTGGCGTTGATGAGCTCAATGTCCACGGGGACCGACTCGCCCCAATCGGCGCCCTTCCAGCCCCTGATCGTGCCCTTCTTGGGCGATACGACTTTCGTAGCGGCACCCGCTGCCTCCAACGCCTTTTGGGGTTCGAGCAGCTCCGATTGCTCGAAGCCGTCGGTCGCAAGAATGGCAATGGTTTTTCCCGTGAGCTTGGCTGCTTGTCCCATGGCTCGTCTCCTTTGTTTCGTTTGAGGTGAGCCGGCAACGATGCAAGCGGCGGGCCTCAGCTACCGGGAAGGCCTCGCGCCCTTCGACCCTGGTAATAGGAAGCACCGTCCCCATGTCATGTCAACGTCGCATAGGAAGTATTACGCCTCGCCGCTCAACAGCCCCAAGCCTCACCCCCTCTTCGTTCCCGCGAAGCCCCACCGCCTGGTGATTGAGGCGTGCGTCGCGGCACACGTCCGCGAGCGAGCCTACCGCGCCGGCCTTCGGGTCCCTGGCAGCGAACACCAGGCGATCCAGCCGCGCGTTCACCAGGGCGCCCGCGCACATGAAGCAGGGCTCCAGCGTGACGTACAGCGCGCAGCCGGAGAGCCTCCAGCGTCCCAGCGCGCAGGCAGCAGCGCGGAGCGCGGCCACCTCGGCGTGGGCCGTGGGGTCTTCGAGGCGCTTCCGTCCGTTGCGTCCGCGGCCGATGATCTGGCCTGACGCGACGACGATCGCACCCACCGGCACTTCGCCTTCAGCCCCTGCCAAGCGGGCCTCGGCGAGCGCGAGGGACATCCACATGTCATCCATCGGTTCCAAAGAGCGGGCGCGCGGTGTAGTACGCCGAAACCGGGACCGCAACCGGCGTCGGCGCAGGGCCCGGCGAGAGCCCGCAGCGGGCGCTTCTTGGAGCGTTCCCTCGTGGCCGGCGCCGCCTCGCTGCTGGAAGAGCAGGTCGCCACCGCCGCGAAGCGATCGGCCTCGAGCGCTCGCTGCGGACCGCCCGGTCAGCGCCCGCCGAGCAGGCCGCGCAGCTTCTTCTCGATGAACGTCAGGTCCGCTCCTGCGAGTAGAGCCAGCCCAGCCACACCGCCGAGGTGGCCTCGATGCCGCGCACCGAGCCGCTCGGCGTAGTCGCCGCCCTTGAAGGCCGGGTCGGCGCGGATCTGCCCCTCGAGGCGGTGCCCTTGCCCGCCCCTGGTCAGAGGCGAGCGGCTGCCGAAAGACGAACATCACACCTTCGGGCCGCCGACGAAGCCTTGCGCAGCCCTCACCGCGCCAGCCGGACTCCGCTCATCTGCCAGCGCGCTGCCGGAGGGAAGAAGTTGCGGTAGCCCGGCCGCAAGTGGCTGCGGGGCGAGAGGCAGGAGCCCCCGCGTAGCACGAGCTGGTTGACCATGAACTTGCCGTTGTACTCGCCGACCGCGCCGGCTGCGGGCCGGAAGCCCGGATAGGCGACATAGGGGCTCGCGGTCCAGGTCCAGGCGCCGCCCTGCAGCGGCGTGTCGGCGCCGGTCGCGAGCGGGGCGAGCCAGCCGTCCTCGACGAACTGGCCCTCTGGCGCAGCGGACCTCGCGGCCGTCTCCCACTCGGCCTCGGTGGGCAGGCGGGCGCCGGCCCAGCGGGCATACGCGTCGGCCTCGTAGTAGCTGACGTGCGTGACGGGCGCGCCGGGGTCGAGCGGCCAGGTCCCGTGGAGCGTGAAGCGCGTGAAGCCCGACGCACCGCGCGTCCAGTAGAGCGGCGCCTCCCAGCCGCCCGCCTGCGTAGCCGCGAAGCCGTCGGAGAGCCAGAGGTCGGCCCGCTGGTAGCCGCCGTCGTCGATGAACGCGAGGTATTCGCCGGCGCTGACCGGGCGCGAGGCGAGCGCGAACGGCGCCAGGAAGACCTGGTGCGCGGGCAATTCGTTATCGAAAGAGAAGCCCGCGCCTTGGTGGCCGACGCGGACGAGGCCCCCTGCGTGCGCGCGCCACTGCAGCGGCGCCGTTGCCGCCTGAGGGGGTGCCGGACGGGCGCGGAAGGCAGGCAAGAGCGGGTTGCGTGAGAAGGCGTGGTGGAGGTCGGTGAGCAGCAGCTCCTGGTGCTGCTGCTCGTGGTGGATGCCCAGCTCGACCAACGCTTGCACCTCCTCCAGCGCCGCAGCCTCAGCCGCGCTGGCGGCCCGCGACTCCAAAAAAGCGTCGAGCGCCGCGTCCACCGCCGCACGGTACGCGCGCACTTCAGAGACGGTGGGCCGCGACAGCAGCCCGCGCTCGGGCC
>JAYWAO010000045.1:0-2579 GCA_043782365.1 Deltaproteobacteria bacterium | reverse complement strand
AGGTCCGCGCCCTCGCCCGCGCGCGAGGCCTGCCCAACGCCGACAAGCCCGAGAGCATGGAGGTCTGCTTCGTCGAGGGCGAGGACCTCGGCGGCTTCCTCGAGAAGCACGGCGTCGCCAAGGCGCGCGGCGAGGTGGTCGACGTCGCGGGCAAGCCGCTCGGCGAGCACCAGGGCGTGCACCGCTTCACGGTGGGCCAGCGGCGCGGGCTCGGCGTCACGGGGAGGCTGCCGCTCTACGTGCACTCGCTCGACGCGGCCACGCAGCGGGTGGTAGTCGGCACCAAAGAAGAGGCCGGCCGCAGCAGCTTCCGCGCCCGGCGCCCCACCTGGACCGGCGCGGCGCCGCTCGAGCCGCTCGACTGCGCAGTGCAGCTGCGCCACCGCGGCCGGCCGCTGTCCGCAAGAGTAATACCAGATGGAGAGGACGTCCGCGTCGAGCTGCGCGACCCGGCGGTGGGCGTGGCCCCGGGGCAGAGCGCGGTCTTCTACCGGGGCGACGAAGTGCTCGGCGGCGGGCAGATCGCGTAGGTCCCGACCGATCCGCTGCAGGTGGCACCGCGCGGCCGCGGCCACCGCGGTGACAGCTCCGCGCCCGCTGGCTGCTAGAGTCGCGGGCGCTGCTGGTGATCGCCGGCAGCGTCGAGACGTGGTCCTGCGGCGGCGGCTGCAGGCAGGCTTGGTACGCGGTGGACGGCGTGCGCGTGGGCAGGCCTGCGCTCGAGCGCTGCGGCCTCCAACCCCGCGCCACCCCGCGCAGCGATGCCCGCGTCGAGGGCGTCAGTGGCAGCTCCGCTGCTGCAGCACCAGCGGCGGCAGCGGCGCCTGCTTGAAGTCGAACGCGCCCATCAGGTCGTTCGCTTGCCCGTCCTGCGCCGCCGGATCCTTGTCCGAGAGGGGCGGCGCCCCGAACAGCTTCTCGATGAACCGCGGGATCGACGCCTGCTCCGCCTGCTCGTGGAAGATGAACCCGGGCCTCGCATAGGGCGAGATCACCAGCAGGGGGAGCCGGAAGCCGAGGCCGTAGGGGTTCTGCGCGTCGCAGCCATATTGGCGCGGGGGCTTGACGTGGTCATACCAGCCGCCGAAGTCATCCATCGTGAAGAGGACCGCGGTGCGGCCCCAGTAGGGGCTGTTCATCAGCTGGTTGAGGTAGGCGACCGTCCAGTTCTCGCCCGTGCAGAGGCTGCCGATGTTCGGGTGCTCGGAGTCGAGGTCCTGGTCGACGAGCCAGGAGACGTTGGGCAGCGTCCCGCTCGCGAGGTCCTGCGTGAACTGGGTGACGTTGACCACGTTCTTCCAGCCCTCGCCCTGCCGGATCGACTTCACCGCGTTGAACATCGACCACTGCTCCTTCGACTGCCCGTAGAAGTCGGTGCCGTAGAACTTCCAGGTGATGCCCGCGGGGAGCTGATCTGGGACGGCGGGGATGTCGAAGCAGGGGAAGACGCTCTGCGCGCTGCAGGTGCCGCCCCGCAGGACGCTGACCCGGTCGGTGGCGGGCTCGGAGCAGCCCCAGTTGATGTTGTCGGGGATGCTGGTCGGCGGGTTCCCCACCGCCCAGCCGGCCTGCGCGGCGAGCACGAAGAGGTGCCCCGGGAAGCTGGGCCCGAGCATGTTGGCGAAGAACCGGTCGCCCAGGGTGAAGCGGCGCGCATAGGCCCAATAGTTGGGGATATCGGCCTCTTGATACTGCGCCCAGGCGAGGTGATCGCCGCCGACATCGGAGCCCGAGACGCTCTCCCAGCCGTCCATCGCGCCGCCGGCGTAGTCGGTGACCGCGCAGCCGTGGCCGTGGCAGAGGTCTCGCGAGGTCTTGTTGGGCGCGCGCGGGCAGGGGAAGGTGGTCCCGTCCTTCAGCTTGCAGGTGGTCGCGCCGTCGGCCCCCGGGAAGGAGCCGAAGTAGTTGTCAAACGTATGGTTCTCCTTGACGATGACGATCACGTGGTCGATTGGAAAGCCATTCGGGTAGAGCGTGGGCCCGGCCTGCCCGCCGCCGCAAGCGAGCGCGAGCAGCGGCAGCAGCGCTCCAACGACAAGTGTATGACTGGATTTCATCGAGCGACCTCGCGGAGACGGCCCAGCTGGAGCGGGGCAAAGGGCGCGCCGCGGGGAGTGGCGCAGGCGCCGTCGGGGTCACCCTCGTCGAGCCACGGGTCCTTGCCCACCGGCCCTCCATCGAGACCGGCGTCGAGACCGGCGTCGAGACCGGCGTAGGGCCGCGCATCGAGCAGGTGCGCCGGCATGACGTTGCCCATCGCCGCGAAGAGCGACTCGCGCACGCCGCCCTCGCGCCCTCCCTCCCGATCGAGGTCGTCGAGCGGGTCGAGGTTGCACGCGACCAGCTCGAACGACACCGGCGCGCGACGTTGCAGGAGCTGCAGGGCGTGCAGCATCGCGAACGAATCCTTTCCGCCCGAGAGGCAGACGAGGATCCGGTCTCGCTCCTCGATCAGGTTGAACCGGGCGATCGCCTGCCCCGTCTTCTGCAGCAGCCGCTTCTCCAGCCCCTCGTCGGGCCGGCGGCGCGGGTTGGGCCCGAGCGCTCCCGGCGCGGGCTTGAAGTGGGTGCTGACCTGG
>JAYWAO010000044.1:0-7159 GCA_043782365.1 Deltaproteobacteria bacterium | reverse complement strand
AGGTGGAGGCGACCATGAAACCGACCCCGAACGGCTGGCCACGGCTCTCTTCCTCGCTCTTCTACCTGGAGCCTGCGAAGGCGATCGACTTCCTCTGCGCCGCCTTCGGCTTCGAGGTGCGCATCCGCATCGACGGGCCGCCTGGCGTGGTGATCCACTCCGAGCTGACCTACGGCGGCGCGGTGGTGATGGTCTCCACCGACTCCACCGCGCCGGGCGCCAATCACCAGGCTGCGCCCCACCGCTCCCCGCGCAGCGTGCAGGGCGCCAACACGCAGATCCTCTTCGTCTACGTGGACGACGCCGACGCCCACTGCGCGCGGGCGCGGTCGGCCGGCGCGAAGATCATCAGCGAGCCCGCCACCTCCGACTACGGACCGGAGCACTGGACGGACCGCGGATATGAGTGCGAGGACCCCGAGGGGCACCGCTGGTACTTCGCGCACCGGGTGCGAGGATAGCCCTCCCGCTACCGCAGCACCCGCAGCGGCGGCGTCTCCAGCACCTCGCGGAGCAGCGGCGCAGCAGCGACGCGGGCCGCCAGCGCGCCGAAGAGCAGCCCCGCCGGGAGCAGCCAATAGCTGGGCGAGATCGGCAGGTCGAAGAGGAAGTGCGCCGCCGCCATGCCCAGGCCCAGCGCGATCGCTGCGGCGAGCAACCCCGAGAGCCCGCCGAGGAGGAGAAGCTCCGCGTTGGCCGCCTGCCGGATCACGCTCCCGCTCGCGCCCAGCGTGCGCAGGAGCGCCGCCTCGCGCCGCCGCTCGTCGTGGGTCGAGAGCGTGGCCGCGTAGAGCACCACCAAGCCCGCCAGCACGCTGAAGGCGAAGACCGCCTCGACCGCCCGCAGCGCCTTGGCGAGCACCGCCTGCACCTCGGCGAGCAGCGTCGAGATGTCGACCACGGTGAGGTTGGGGAACTCCTTGGCGAGCGCGTCCCCGGCCGCCGCCTGCGCCTCGGGCAGGTGGAAGCTGGTGAGGTAGCTGGCGGCTTGATCGCCGAGCATCGCGCGGCTCCCCACCACGAAGAAGTTGGCGCGGAACGAGCCCCAGTCCACCTTGCGCAGGCTGGTGACCTTCCCCTCGCGGACGCTGCCCGCGAGGTCGTAGGTGAGCACGTCACCGAGCTTCACGTTCAGCGTCTTGGCGATCCCTTCCTCGAGCGAGAACTCGTTCTTGGAGTCGTCGAGCGGCGTCCCAGACGCGAGCCGCGAGCCCTCCTTCTTCGCGATTCCCTCGGCGGCGAAGGAGAGGTTGAACTCGCGCTCCGAGAGGCGGCGGGCCTGCTCGTCCTCCAGCTTGTCGGGTTTGGTAGGCTTTCCGTTGATCGCCGTCAGCCGGCCGCGCACCATCGGCTCCACCAGCGGCGCCTGCAGCCCGCGCTTCTCGAAGAACGCGGCGATCGGCCCGCGCTGGTCGGGCTGGATGTTGATGACGAAGCGGTTGGGCGCGTCCTTGGGGAGCTGCCGCTCCCACGCCGAGAGGAGGTCGCCGCGCACCACCGTGAGCAGCATCAGCGCCATCATCCCGAGCGAGAGCGCCACCACCTGCGCCACCGAGAGCCCGCGGCGGCGGGCCACGTTTCGCAGACCGAAGCGCAGGCCTGCCCCAGGGGGCATCGGTAGTTTCGGTACTCCCCAGACGAGGCCCCACGCCGCGAGGGCGGCGACGCCAACGGTGAAGATGAGGCCGAACGTCGTCAGCGCCGCGAGCCTCGGCTCTCCGGCCTGCCAGGCGAGCAGTCCCAAGAGGGCGAGGCCGCCGAGCGCCGAGGCGACCGGCGCGTTGCCCGGCGGCGTCTGGTCGCGGCGCAGCACCCGCAGCGGCGCCACGCCCCTGAGCCGCAGGAGCGGCGGCAACCCGAAGCCAAAGAGTAACACCATTCCGACCAGCGCGCCCTGCAGCGCCGGGAGCAGGCCGGGCGCAGGCAGGGCGGCCGCGAACATCCCGGCGAGCGCCTTGGCGAGGACGAGCTGCACGGTGAAGCCGAGCGCGAGGCCCGCCGCCACCGCGAAGGCGGCCAGCAGCGCGTATTGGCGCAGGAAGAGCGCGAGGATCTCGTCCTGCGAGAGGCAGAGCGTGCGCAGGAGCGCCACCGTGTCGAGGTGCCGCTCCACATACCGGCGCGCGGCGAGCCCCAACGCGGCCGCGGCGAGGAACACCGAGAGCAGCGCCGAGAGCTTGAGGAACCGCTCGCTGCGCTCGAGCGTCACCCGCACCTCGGGCCGGGCCTCGCGCACGTCCTCCACCCGCTGCCCGCGCGCGCGGTGCACCTTGACCCAGTCGCGGAAGGTCTCGACCGCGGGCCGCTCGCCGGCCACCAGCAGGCGCCAGCGGATGCGGCTGCCCTGCTGCACCAGGCCGGTGGCGGCGAGGTCCTGGTCGTTGATCAGGAGGCGCGGCAGGAAGTTCGCGAGGTCCATCGCGCTGTCGGGCTCGCGCGCCACCACCGCGGAGATTTTGAGGGTTGCTTTTCCTACCTGCAGCGGGTCGCCCACCTCGAGCCCGAGCGCGCCGAGCAGCCGGCGGTCGGCCCAGGCGTGGCCCGGGTGGGGCGCGCCCCGCTCGCTGGGGTCGCTCGCCTCGGCGAGGCGGACCGCGCCGCGCAGCGGGTAGCTGCTGGAGACCGCCTTGATGGTGGAGAGCTGCGCGCGGCCGTCCGCGCCGACGGACTGTGCCGCCGTCTGCGCCATGGACGGGAAGGTGGCCGTCGCTGCGCACGCGAGGCCGAGCCGCGCAGCCTCTGCCTCGAACTCCTTCGGGATCGGCAGGTCGCCGTTCACCACCAGGTCGGCCGCCAGCAGCTGATCGGCCTCTCCCACCAGCGCCGACTGCACGCGCTCGGTGAAGAAGCCCACGCTGCTCATCGCCGCTACCGCGACGACGAGCGACACCGCCATCACGTTCAGCTCGCCCGCCGCCAGGTCGCGCCGCAGCCAGCGCAGGGAGAGCCTCCAGCCGTTCACGCCCCCTCCCGCGAGACGACGAGGCCGCCCGACAGCCGCAGCCGCGCCCCGCAGCGCTGCGCCAGCCGCTCGTCGTGCGTCACCAGCACCAGGGTAGTGCCGTTCTCGGCGTTCAGCTCGAAGAGCAGGTCGATCACCGCGGCGCCGGTGGCGGTGTCGAGGTTGCCTGTGGGCTCGTCGGCCAGCAGCAGCTTGGGCCGCGTCACGAAGGCCCGCGCGATCGCCACCCGCTGCTGCTCGCCGCCGGAGAGCTGAGAGGGGAGGTGCCCGAGCCGCGCGCCGAGGCCCACTCGGGTGAGGATGGCCGTCGCCTTCTCCTGCGCCTCGGGCTGCCCGGTCAGCTCGAGCGGGAGCGCGACGTTGTCGAGCGCGGTGAGCGTCCCGAGCAGCTGGAACGACTGGAAGACGAACCCCACCTGCTGCGCCCGCAGGCGCGCGAGGCCGTCCTCGTCGAGCGAGGTGAGCCGCTCGCCCGCCAGGGTGACCTCGCCGCGGGTGGGCCGGTCGAGCCCCGCGAGCAGGCCGAGCAGCGTGGACTTGCCCGAGCCCGACTCGCCGACGATGGCGAGCGACCGCCCCGCCGCCAGCTCGAACGAGACGTCGGCGAGGATGGTCAGCGTCTGGCCGCCGAGGTGCACTTGCCGGGTGACTCCCTCGGCTCGCAGGATTGGTGAGACAAGAGGTGCGCTGGCGCCGCTCGTCTTCGCGTCGGCACTGGCAGTGGAAGGAAGGTCAGGCGTGGCGTGCATGGCGGCCGTTCTCGGAGTGGTGCGTTCGATGCGTCTTTGGCTGGTGGCGCTCTTGCTGGCTGCAGCGGCGTGCGCCCGCTGCGTCGAGCCTGGGCAACCCGTTCGGAGGGTGGAGGTTGCCGCTCCCGAGCGCAAGGCCGGGACGGCTCCGGTCGCCGCGCCCGCTGCGGCCCCCGCGCCCGAGCTGCGCAAGGCCTTGCTGGTCTTCGGCGACAGCCTCGCGGCGGGCTACGGCATTCGCGTCAGCGAAGCGTGGCCGACGCTGCTGCAGGCGCGGCTCGGCGAGCGCTTCAAGGTGGTCAACGCCAGCGTCTCGGGCGAGACCACCGCGGGGGGCCTGACGCGGCTCCCGGCGGCGCTCGCGGAGCACCACCCCGCCATCGTCATCCTCGAGCTCGGAGGCAACGACGGCCTGCGCGGGCTGCCGCTCGAAGCCGCCGAGCGTAACCTCGGCGCGATGATCGAGCTCGCGCAGGGAGCAGGCGCGAAGGTGCTGCTCGTCTCGCTGCAGCTCCCGCCCAACCTCGGCGAGCGCTACACGGGCCAGTTCCAGGCGCTCTTCGGCACGCTCGCACGGCGCTACCATCTTCCTGCACCGCCCTTCCTGCTCGAGGGAGTCGCCGACCAGCGGGAGCTGTTCCAGGCAGACCAGATCCACCCGGTGGCCAGCGCCCAGCCGCGGCTCTTGGACAATGTCTATCCGGCGCTGCTCGGGCTCGCTCGCGATTGAAACGGAGCAGCAACGCGGAGCCCGGGTGTCACTCGGCGAGCGTCTCGACGATCAGGTGGGAGCTGTCGGCGGGGACGTCGAAGTCGTGGGTCGCGAGGCCCTCGGCCCGCAGCGTGAGGTGCACGAGCGCGCCCTTGGGCACCTCGACCAGGAGCGGCGACACGCCCAGCTTGCAGCCGCGGCCGGGCCACTGCGCCCGCACCTCCGCGCCGTCGGGCACCGAGCGGATCTGCAGCGTGACCGCGGGGCCGTCGCCCACCCCCTGCGCCGAGTTCGGCGGGCAGGTGAGCGGCGTAAGCTTCGCCGCTGCCGCCGGGGCCGGCGAGGCTGTGGGGGCAGCGCCCTGCGGCGCACCCTGGGCGCGAGCGGCCGGCGCGCCCGCCCCCGAGGGCTGCATCTGCTGCAACACGGGCGGCGGCGGCGGCGGCCGCTGCGCCTTGGGCTCGCGCGCGGGACCAGGCGCTCGGGCGCCGGGCTTGCCTTCGAGCACCAGCACCACCACTCCCACGCAGGCCACCAGGCCGAGCGCCAGCAGCACGCCGCCCGCGGAGCGCTTCCGGGGCTGCGGCACCTCTCCCACCACGCCGGCCCCGAGCGGCTGTACCTCCTCCTGCTCCAGCGCGGCGTAGGGGCTCTTCTCTCCGGGCGGCGGCAGATCGAGCTCGAGCGGCTCGCTCTGCGCCAAGAGCGGCGGCATGGGCTTGAGCGGCTGGACCGGCTGGACCGGGCGCGGCGCGATGGCCAGCTCGAGGTTGCCCTGCCCTGGCGTCCCCTCCACCACCGAGGCGGTGCCCGCCGCCCTGGAGAAGGGCTCCTCACCGGCCGCGCGCGCGAAGGCGTCCACCGGCGCGGGCGCTGCCGCTTCGAGCGCCTCGAACATCTCGGCCCCGGGCAGCGGCTCCCCTTCCAGCCCGCTCCCCATCGGCGGGATCGCTGGCGGCTCGAGCGGACGCCGCGCCTGCGCCGCCTCCAGCGAGGACACCGTCGCGCCTTGCAAGGAGTCGCCGTCCGCCTCGAGCCCGCACTCGGCCATCGCCGCGTGGAGCGCGTCTTGCAGCGCCGCCATCGACTGGAACCGCTCCGCAGGCGCCTTCGCGAGGCAGCGCAGGATCAGCCGCTCGAGCGGCTTGGGGGTCTGCGGCGCGATCGCGGTGGGCAGCGGCGGCTGCGTGGTCAGGTGGGCCATCATCACCTGCACGTGCGCCGTCTCGAGGAACGGCAGCCTGCCGGTGGCCATCTGGAACATCATCACGCCGAGCGAGTAGATGTCGCTGCGCCCGTCGAGCTCGGCGGCCCCCTCGGCCTGCTCGGGCGACATGTACGCGGGCGTGCCCATCACCACCCCCGCGGAGGTGCGCTGCACATCGAGGCCCGAGGCGGTCAGCTTGGCGATGCCGAAGTCGACCACCTTGACGAGGTCGCGCTGCCCCTTCTCGAGCACCAGGAAGACGTTGTCGGGCTTGATGTCGCGGTGGATGATCTTGCGCTGGTGCGCCGCCTCGAGCGCCCATGCGCACTGCAACAGGATCGGCCCCGCCATCGAGAACGGCATCCGCCTGCCGCCCGCGAGCCGCGCGGAGAGCGGCTCCCCTTCGAGCAGCTCCATCACGCAAAAGTAATACCCGCGCTCGCTGGCGAGGTCGAGGATGCGCACCACGTTGCGGTGGCCGATCAGGTTGACCGCCCGCGCCTCGTTGAAGAACCGCTCCACCACCGCCGGGTTCGCCGCGACCTCTGGCCGCAGCACCTTGATGGCGACGCGCGCGCCGATCACCGGGTGCACCCCCTCGTACACCGCCCCCATCCCGCCCTCGCCGAGCACCCGGTCGAGGCGGTACGACCCGAGCATCTGCCCGAGCAGGGCGTCGGCGGAGATCCGCTGCGGGGGCTGGGGAACCATGGTGATTGAACGTACCCCGAACCCAGTCCCTTCGCTTGAGCCCACAGCAGCGAGCGCTGGCCGTCAAGGCGACCCTCTAGAGCGCCGAATGGTTTGACTCCCGTCGCCAGACCGGCTCGGTCCGTCAAACCGATCGGCGCTCTAGCGTGTGGCGTAACGGCGCACGCGCCGCGGCGCGGCTTGCCAGCTTGGGGCGCAAGGAGAATCCTGCAGCGCATGACCTCTGCGCCCCCTTCCTATGCTCACGGCACCTCCAGCGTGCCGCTGCTCGGCGAGACCATCGGCGCGAACCTCCGCCGGACCGCCTCGCGTGTCCCCCACTCCGATGCGCTGGTGGTCCGCCACCAGCGCGCGCGCTTCACCTATGAGCAGCTCGACCGCGCGGTGGACGAGGTCGCCGCCGGGCTCTTGGGCCTGGGGTTGAAGCCGGGCGACCGCCTCGCCCTCTGGAGCCCGAACTGCGCCGAGTGGGTGTTGCTGCAGTACGCGACCGCGCGCGCCGGCGTGGTGCTGGTGAACGTCAATCCGGCCTATCGCACCAGCGAGCTGGCCTTCGTCCTCAAGCAGTCGGGGGCGCGCGTGCTCGTCTCGGCGCCGGCCTTCAAGACCAGCGACTACGCGGCGATGATCGCCGAGGTGCACCCGGCGCTGCCCGCGCTGGAGAAGGTGATCTTCCTCGGGCCGCAGCTCGAGGCGCTGCAGAAGGCGGGGGCGCAGGCGGGCTTCGAGGCGCTGCGGGCGGTCGAGCCGGCGCTGCAGTTCGACGACGCGATCAACATCCAATACACCAGCGGCACCACCGGCTTTCCCAAGGGCGC
>JAYWAO010000043.1:0-7161 GCA_043782365.1 Deltaproteobacteria bacterium | reverse complement strand
GCATGAAGACCTGGAGCAAGAGCGCCGCCAGCCGCGCCTCGTGGATCTCCACCCGCGCGACGGGACCGATGTCGAGGGTCAACCGGGCCTTGCGCTTGAGCTCGAACTCCAGCAGCCTCAGCACCGAGCTGAGGGCCGCGCCCAGGTCGGACGGAGGACCACCCGGCAGCTCGACGCGCGCGAAGGTCTTCAGGTCGCCCAGCAGCGAGCGCAGCCGCTGCGCGGCCTCCAGCGCCTCCCCGAGTGAGCTGCCCAGCTCGGAAGGCGGCTCGCGCGCCCCGAGCGGCGCCGCCTGGGCCGCCAGCAGCTGCTCGGTGGCGACGGTCAGGTTGGTGACCAGCACCGCGAGCGCGCCGCCGAGCTCGTGCACCACGCCGCCCGCCAGCACGCCCAGGCCTGCGAGACGGTCGGGGTAGGACGGGGAGGGCTCCGCGACAGGCGCCGCGGAGGAGGGCCGGCCCCCTCCAGGGCCACCGGGTCCGTTCGCGGCATCCATAGAGGGAGGCTGCCCATCAACCAGCGCTGTTGTAAAGGCCCGGGCGGGGCAACAGTTGTTGCGCCCCCCGCTCCGGCTGGATTCACACCGGCGCGATCTCGCGCTTGCGATAGGGGCGCAGTACCTGCTTCCCTGCTGTAATATTCAAGTAATGCGCGACCAATGGCCGCGTCTCCCTCGGGTCGATGACGTCGTCCAGCGTCGCCAGCGCGGCGACCCGATAGACGTCGATATAGGGGCGAATCGCGCCCGCCAATTGCTCCTTGAGCGCCTTCGGGTCCTCAGCGGCAGCGAGCAGCTTGCTGGCGGCGATCGACACCATGCCCTCGGCCCCCATCACGCTGATCTCCGCGCCGGGCCAAGCCAAGAGCGCGTCGGTCTCGTAGGCGCGGCCGTTCATCACGTAGTACCCGGCGCCGTAAGCCTTGCGGAGGATGACGGTGATCTTCGGCACCGTCGCGCTCGACACCGCGTAGAGCATCTTCGCGCCGTGGCGGATGATGCCCGCCTGCTCCACCTTGCTGCCCACCATGAAGCCCGGGACGTCCTGGAGGAAGAGCAGGGGGATCTCGAAGGCGTCGCAGAGGTTGACGAAGCGCGCCGCCTTGTCGGCTGAGTTCACGTCGAGGATGCCGCCGTAGTACATCGGGTTGTTGGCGACGATCCCGAGCGGGCGCCCGTCGATGCGGGCGAGCGCGGTGACGAGGTTGCGCGCCCACTTCGGCTTCAGCTCGAAGACGTGGCCGTCATCGACGATGCGGGTGATTACTTTTTTGACGTCGTACGCCTGCCGCGGGTTGTCGGGGATGATGTCGAGGAGCGCGTCGTCCTTGCGGCTGGCCGGATCTTTCGGCTGGCGGCGCGGCGGCTTCTCGCCTGCGCGCAGCGGGAAGAAGCTCAAGTAGTCGCGGATCGCCTTGATGCAGGCGGCGTCGTCGGGGACCTCGAGGTCGGCCACGCCCGAGATCTCGGTGTGCACCTTGCTGCCGCCGAGCGCCTCCTCGGTGATCTCCTCGCCGACCACGCTCTTCACCAGATAGGGTCCGCCGATCGCCATCGAGGAGGTGCCCTTCACCATCGGCACGAAGTCGGCGAGGCCCGGGATGTAGGCCGTGCCCGCGGCGCCCGGGCCCACCATCGCGGCCACCTGCGGGACCACGCCCGACATCACCACCTGCTCGCGGAAGAGGTAGCCCGAGTCGGCGAAGTCGGAGAGCGCCTTGGCCGATTCGGGGTCCGCCGAGAGCCGCGCGCCGGCTGAGTCAATCAGCCACACCATCGGGATGCGCTCGCGCAGCGCCAGCTCGCGCAGGCGCGAGACCTTGCGCTCGCCGACCGGCCCGATCGAGCCGCCGTGGACGGTGAAGTCGTAGGCGGCGACGCAGGCGGGCCGCCCGTCGATGAGGCCCGTGCCGCAGATGACGCCGTCGGCCGGCGAGGGCTTCGTCTCATCGTACCCCTCGTCGCCTGGGAGCCTCCCGAGGTGGCTGGCCAAGAGGCCGATCTCGCAGAAGGTTCCCTCGTCCACCAGCAGGGCCACCCGGCTGCGCGCGTCGAGCTTGCCACGCTCCCGCTGCTTGGCGAGCCGCTGCTCGCCGCCCATCTTCAGCGCCTGCTCCCGACGCTTCTGCAGCTCTTCCACCTTCTCACGCATGGTCATGGTGTCGTTCGCCCGGGGGTCAGGAGGTTCCACACGAGGGAGTGAACCCGCACACATCTACGGAGCTTCTGCGTTTGACCCTAGCGTATCAGTGAGCTAATTTTTGCCCTTTCGAAGGGAGCAACGCAGAATGGCCGGCATGCGCACCGCACCAACCATGGAGAGCTTCGACGCTGAGGTCGATCCGCTCCTGGGCCGGGTGATCAACGATCGCTACAAGATCACCGAGGCGGTCGGTCACGGCGGCATGGGCAAGGTCTACAAGGCGCTGCAGGCGCCGCTCGACCGCGTGGTGGCCCTCAAGGTCCTCGGGGCCGGGCACGACCGCGACCCGAACTTCTACAAGCGCTTCTTCCTCGAAGCCTCGGTCACCGCCAAGCTGACGCACCCGAACACCATCACGCTCTTCGACTACGGCCGCACCGAAGACGGCATCTTCTTCATCGCCATGGAGTTCCTCACCGGCCGCACGCTCTCGCAGGTGATGCAGGCCGAGGGGCCGCTGGCGCAGGAGCGGGTGATCCACATCGCGCAGCAGATCTGCCGCTCGCTGCGGGAAGCGCACGCGCTGGGGATCATCCACCGCGACATGAAGCCGGCCAACGTCATGCTGCTGCGGCAGCACGACGACCACGACTTCGTCAAGGTCCTCGACTTCGGCCTGGTGAAGTTCTTCTCGGGCGAGAACCCCGAGGGCGACATCACCAACGCCGGCACCTTCATGGGGTCGCCGCATTACATCGCGCCCGAGCAGGCGCGCAACCACAACCCCGACCAGCGGTGTGACATTTATTCGCTGGGCGTGCTGCTCTACCACATGCTCACGGGGCGGGTGCCGTTCACGGCCCAGAACCCGGTCGACATCATCTTGAAGCACCTGCACGACCCGCCGGTGCCGCTCTCCAAGCTGCGGCCCGACCTCAACCTCGATCCTGCGCTGGAGGACGTGGTCCTCAAGTGCCTCGCCAAGGATCGCGAGCAGCGGTTCCAGTCGATGGACGAGCTGCTCGGCCAGCTCAAGCGGGTGCGCGCCGCGCTGACGGGCATCTCGGGTCCGCTCTCGATGCCGCCGCCCGGCGAGATCACCAACGTGGGGATGGCCCCGGTGCGCCCGGGCCGCAGCTCTTCACCGGGTCAGCCGGGCGCGGGCCACACGCCGCCCTCGCTGCGCACGCCCTCGGGGCCGATGCCCGAGCTGCAGACGCCGCAGTACGGGGTCCACCTCGCCGCGCGCGGGGGCCTCGAGACGCCGCTGCCCTCCGCCTTCCCTCTTCCCGCGCACCTGCCGTCGATGCCGCCGCCGCCGCCCGCCGACATCTCGGGCCGCAACGCGCAGGTCGGCGAGATCGAGGTGTCGCCCGTCTCGCCGCTGCGGCGCTTCCTGCCCGTCGGCGCGGGCGTGCTGGTGGCCGGCGGGGCCTTGGCCTTCTTCGTCTTGCGCGGGCCCGCTGCGGTGCAGGTGGTCGCCGTGCCGATCGCCCCTCCCCAGCGGATCGCAGCGCCAGTGGTGCCTGCGCCGACGGTCGCGCCGGCCACCGCCACGCCCGAGCCCGTGGCGCCGAGCGCGCTCGCCAACACCACGCTGCTCACGCTCACCAGCACGCCGACGGGCGCCGAGGTGCGCGACGTCGACGACCGCATGCTCGGCTTCACCCCATTCGAGATGCGCGTGCCGAGCAACAAGCCGCTGGCACTCACGCTCAAGGCCGACGGCTACAAGCCGCTCCCCATCAAGCAGAAGGTCGTCGCAGGCGAGCGTCTCGCGCTCAGCGGCACGCTGAAGAAGGATCCGAAGGCCGTAAAGGCCGACGCGCTCCTCGGTGGCAAGCGGTCCGTCGGCTACAAAGACGACCCCTACTAGCCGTCAGGCAGGGAATGGACATGACCGACAACGCAGGCGCGCCCCGCTCGGCGCGACAGATCCCCCGACTGCCCGCTCCCTCCCGCCATCGCCTCGTGCGCCGCCTGCTGCTCGGGGTCCTCGCGCTCGCGCTCGCAGCGCACCCCGCGCTCGCGGACGCGCGCAACGACGCGAAGAAGCACTACCGCGACGGCATGGCGGCCATCGCCGCGGGCCAGCTCGAGCGCGGCATCGAGGAGCTCAAGCAGGCGTACGCGATCAAGCCCCACCCGGACGTGCTCTACAACATCGCGCGCGCGTACGTGGACCTCGGCAAGATCCCCGAGGCGCTCCGCTACTTCCGCGAGTACGTCGCCACCGACCCGGAGGACAGGGCCACCGTCGAGGCGGTCATGGCCCGCTTGCAGGCCGCGGTGACCCCGCCGGCGGAGAAGAAGCCCGGGCAGGAGACGCAGGCGCAGCAGGCCTCCGATGGCCCGCAGACCGACGTGCAGAAGCTGATGGCGCAGCTGGCGGCCCTCCTCGCCAAGACGCAGGTGCAGGGCGCTCCCGCCGGTGAAGAGAAGCCTGCGGGCGGCACGGCCACGCCCGCGGCGCCGGCTGAAGAAGACATGTTCGCCGCCGCCGACGTCACCGCCGCCACCAAGGCCACCGCCAAGGAGATCGCCTCGGGCCTGCAGGCGGAGCGCGGCGGCGAGGACCTCTTCGAAGAGCAGGTCGTCACCGCCGGCGTCCGCGCTTCTGCCGAGAGCAAGGCGCCGGCTTCGTTGACCGTCATCACCGAGGAGGACATCCGCCTCTTGGGGGCCACCACCGTCCCCGAGGCGCTGCGCGGCGTGCCCGGCATCGACGTGGCCGAGATGAACCCCTCCGACGTCAACATCTCGATGCGCGGCTTCAACCAGCGCGTCGCCAACAAGGTGCTGGTGCTGGTGGACGGCCGCTCGGTCTACCAGGACTTCCTCGGCGACACGCTCTGGCCGCTGCTCGACGTCGCCATCACCGAGGTGGCCCGCATCGAGGTGATCCGCGGCCCCGGCTCGGCGCTCTACGGCTCCAACGCCTTCGCCGGCGTGGTCAACATCATCACCAAGTCGGGCGAGGACGCCGCCGGCGCGCGGGCCTGGCTCCAGGCCGGCAACCACAACACCTTCATGGGCGGCGTCTCGGCCGGCGGCAAGTCGGGCAAGCTCACCTACCGCACCTCGCTCGGCTACGACCGCGCCGACAAATGGAGCCGCGACGGCGACGGCTCGGCCTCCAACGTCGAGCAGTTCCCCCAGCGGAGCCGCTCACGCGAGGTGCAGCGCGCCTCGGTGAGCGCCGCCTACGACGCGGGCAAGTTCCAGGTCTCGAGCGGCGGCGGCTTCGACAACCTGGCGATCGAGGTCTTTCCCCTCGGCGCGCTGCGCGTCTTCGCCAACGAAGGGCAGGCGGGCTTCCTGCGCACCGAGGTCACCTCCGGCCAGACCAAGGTGCGCGCCTTCTGGAACGCGCTGCGGATGTCGTCGGGCCCGGAGTACGCGCCGCCCGGGCTGGCGTCGCTGCGCAGCTCCATCCGGGCCGACTCCATCGACGTCTCCGCGCAGACCGGCATCGACTTCAAGCTCGGCGGCCAGCACCACTTCAACTACGGCGCCGGCTGGCGCTTCAAGAGCGTCGACTGGGGCTACCTGGCGGCGAAGGACGACGGCTCGCACCGCTACAACGAGCACCACTTCAACGTCTTCCTCCAAGAGGAGTGGATCCTCTCCAAGGCGCTCAGCCTGGTGCTCAGCTACCGCATCGACCGCCACCCGCTGCTGGCCCAGTACTCGATCACCGCTGGCGGCATCGTGCAGTCGCCGCGCGGCACGCTGCTCTGGGAGGTCAGGCCCGAGCAGGTGCTGCGCTTCACGGTGGGCACCGCCTTCCGCGTGCCGACGTTCCTCGAGAGCTACATCGACGTCTTCGCGCCGGTGCCCGACCAGCCGTCGGTGGGCGTGCGCTTCCGCGGCGACCAGAAGCTGCAGCCCGAGCAGATCGTGCAGGCGGAGCTCGGCTACCGCGGGCGGATCGGCCAGAGCTTCCAGCCTGAGATCGTCCTCTACGCAGAGCGGGTGACCAACCTCATCTCCGACAGCGTGCTGCGCAAGCCGTCGCTCGACCAGCGGGTCGATCCCACCACGGGCGCGTACCTGATCGGCTTCACCGGCTTCCAGCCCGACGTCAACACCTACGTGGGCATCGGCGCCGAGCTCGGGGGCCGGTGGACACCCACCGAAGGCGTGGACCTGAGGGCCAACCTGTCCTTGGAGAAGATGGGCGATTGCACCTCCTCCTGCACCTGGGACTATGCCGGCAGTGGACAGGTGGCGCGGGTGCTCGGCAGCACCGCGTCCACCAAGCTGAATCTGATGGCCACCTGGCGCACCCGGACAGGGTTCGACCTCGGCGCCGACGCCCACTACGTCTCCGCGGTCAACTGGGTGGAGACCTCGTTCAACCCGAACACGGTGGGCGGCGTCGACTTCATCCCCTATCCGCTCGACGCCTACACCTTGATCAACACCCGCATCGGTTATCGACTGTTCAAGGACAAGCTCGACCTCGGCTTCGCCGTCCACAACCTGCTGGGCGACGACCACCGCGAGCACCCGTTCGGCAACAAGATCGGCCGGCGGTTCACCTTCTCCGCCAGCGGGAGCTTCTGATGACTTCCACTACCCACAGAGCCCTCGCCGCCGCGCTGCTCGCCTCCGCCGCGCTCGCCTGCGACGCGCCCACGGTGGCCCCAGGCCTCGACAACTGCGTCTCCTTCGACGGCGGCGCCTGCGTGCTGGCAGTGCCCAACGGCGTCATCTCGGGCGACGTGGTCTACAGCGGAGTCCGCCGCGGCGACGTCATCCTGCTGCTCTTCGCCGCCAACAACCTGCCGCCGCCCGACGGCACCGCCACCACGGCGCTGTCGGTGGCGCGTTTGCCCTCGGCCAGGCTGTTCGCGGGCGGCGTCGGTGCGGGGCCGTTCAGCGCGCCGTTCTTGTTCCCCAACGTCAAGCCCGGCAACTACCAGCTCCGTGGGTTCCTCGACGTCACGGGCGACTTCGACCCGTTCGCCGACTTCACCGTCTCTCCCCGCGCGGGCGCGCCCACCGGCGGCTCGAT
>JAYWAO010000042.1:0-19337 GCA_043782365.1 Deltaproteobacteria bacterium | reverse complement strand
GGCGCGAGAAGTCGTCGGTCGAGAGCCACTCCTCGTGCAGCGGCTTGTTGGCGGCGAGCCGGGTGACCTTCTTGAACTGCTCGCGCAGCCCGTCCTTCTTGCTCCCGCTGCGGTAGAGCAGGAAGCCGCCCGGGTGGAGCGCCTTCGGGTTGAAGGCGTGCAGGTCCTCCTTCAGCACGATCGCGCGCAGCGCCGCGTGGTCGGCGCCGGCCGGGTCGAAGAGCGCCGCGGTGCCGTCGAGGATCATCCGGATCTGCATCTTCGGGCAGCGGTCCATCATGATCTGCATCGCGTTGCCCGCGACGTCGCCGTTGGGCCCGCCGGTGAACTTGACGCTGAAGGCCTGCTTGCGCAGGTCGATCCCCAGCTCCTTCATGGTGATCTCGGCGAACTTCACGACACCGGTAGAGGTGACGCCATATTCCTTGTGGTTGATGCCGACCTCCTTGCTCGACATCACGCCGATGCCGAGCAGGTAGCCGCGCCGCTTCGAGAGCCGGGCGATCTCCTCGATCATCGAGTCGTGCATGTTCTCGTCGGGGCCGAGCTCGATCGGCTCGTCCTCCCGGTAGTAATCGGTAACCGACTGGTGCCTGGCCACGCCGTCCACGGTGTCGAAGACATCCAAGAACGCGTTGAAGACGCCGCGCTGCTGCTTGTGCAGGCGCAGCGTCACCTGGTCGCGCTCCTCGGGGGCCAGCATCGAGGCGTCCATCAGCATGACGAGCTTGGAGCCGCCCTCGTAGATGTCCTTGTTCTTGAAGTGCTGGGTGTGCGCCAGCACGAAGTTCTCGCGGAAGAGCGTCGCCGCGTTGGTGAGGAAGTCGTCGTCGCTCTTGCAGATGACCGTGCGCCAGCCGCCGCGCGCGATGTCGCTGAACCCGATGTGGTAGCCGAACCCGTCGCGGGTGAAGAAGAAGGTGACGCGGAACGGGGTCGCCGACGGCAGGTCGCTGGTGAAGCCCGGGCCCAGCTCGGCGAGGTACGCGGGCGAGAGCCGGAAGGCGAAGGCCGTCTTCCCCTGGACGAAGAAGTTGGTCTTCAGCGTGTTCTTGATGAAGGCGAGGCAGCAGCGGAAGACGTCGCGGCGCACGTCGTCGAGGTGCTTGTGGCCCGTGTTGTACGAGTGGACGGACCGCTCCGCGTCGGCGAGCCGCGCCGTCCACAGCTTGTCGCGGCCGCGGAGCGCGGGGTCGAAGCGGGTGCGGAAGAGCAGGGCCAGTTGCTGGGTCAGCTCGCGGTTGGCGTGGAAGGCGTTGCGGACCTCCTCCCAGTCGAAGCGGTCAGGCTGCGCGTGGGCGAGGCTGGTGTGGCAGAAGGCGACGAACGCGCGCACCAGCGAGGCGTCCTCACCCGAGACGTGGCCTTGGACGACCAGGTCCTTGTACTCGGGCGAGTCGGACGAGAGGATCATCGTGTTGAACAGCTCGCGCTCGAGCTGCGCGTGCAGCGCCGAGCCCGGCAGCGCCGCCCGGCCCGCGCGCGGCCGCACGTAGAAGGTGAGGAGCCCGTAAGGCACCGCGCCGTCGTGCACGTCGAGCACGTAGGCCCGGTTGACGCCGAGGTCGAGCCGGTTGAGCACCTCGAGCACCTGCGCCAGGAAGCCGCGGTGGGGCGGGCTCTTCACCGCGAACGAGATGCGGGTCTCGTCGGCGGGGCCGCGGTGCTCCTCGACGTCGAGGGTGAGGCCGCCGGCCCGCTCGCAGCGCTGCAGGAGGCGCACGGTGTTGGCCACGCGCCGGGCGGGCGACACGCGCACGTAGCGCTCGTTGTTGAGCCAGAGCACCGCGAGGTGGTGGTCGAGCTCGTCGCGATGGTAGTCCTGGTAGTCGGCCTTGAGCGCCTTCTCGACCGCCTCGCGGATCTGCGCGGGCACCTCCACCCCCGCGGCGAACCCCTTCTGGATGACCGCGTCGGTCTTGCAGTCGAACTCGTAGCGCTGGATCTCCAGCGACTTCTCGGTGCCCGGGATGGTCTCGGTGGAGTGGGCGAACATCGCGTACGAGATGGGACGGATGCCGGGCCGCAGCGCCAGCGTGCGCAAGAGCGAGCCGCGCACGTTGTGGGTGGCGAGGATCATCGCCTCCTCGCGGTCGGTGAGGATGAGGTGCTCGTTGAACGCGAGCGAGCTCAGCTCGCGGCAGAGCAGGGCGAGCGCCTCGGGCTCGTCGGCCATGCCGTCGAAGAAGAAGGGCGTCATCTTGGCGCGGAGCCAGGATTCGTTCTCGGCGGCGCGGGCTGCGAGCTGGTCGTTGGTCATGTTGGAGGCCCTCGTTCGTCTCGGTTGTTCCGGCGACGTAGCGAATGCGGGCGCTAGCTACCCCAACTCGCAGTCGGGGGCCAGCGAAGCCGAGTAGGGCAGTGCGTCACAGGGGAGACGAGCGCTGGCGGCGAGCTACCGCTGGCAGCGCTCGCAGGCATACGCCCAGCGGCCGGCGAGCTCCCAGCGGCGCACGGGACCTTTGCACTCCGGGCAGCGGTGGGCTTTGTAGATATAGAGCCGCTCCTCGCGCGGCGCCTTGCGCGAGCGCACCTTGCTGCCGTGCGCGCCCTCCTCGGCCACCGTGACGATCCGCTTCTCGCGCACGCCCCGCCGCAGCGCCTGCACCAGCCACTCCCAGAGCGCGTCGAACTCGGCGCGCGTTAGGCCGGGCGCGGGCCGCTCGGGGTGGATGCGGTGCACGAAGAGCGCCTCGGCCCGGTAGACGTTGCCGACGCCCGAGAGCACCGCCTGGTCCATCAGGAGCGGGCCGATCGGGCCCCGCCTGCGCCGCAGCTTCTCCCAGGCCTGCTCGGGGTCGGCGTCGTCGCGCAGCGGATCGGGTCCGAGCCGGGCCGTGAGCGCGTGGAGCTCCTTCTGCGAGAGCAGCGCGCAGGCGGTGGGGCCCACCAAGTCGAGGGTGAGGGTGTCGCCCTCGGGCTCGAGCCGCGAGAGCCGCATCCGCACCGTCTCGCGCGGCACCGGCCGCGACTTGACGAATCGATAAAAGCGGCCGAACAGGCCCAGGTGTACGTGGACCACGTGGCCGCTGTCCCAGCGGTGGAAGAGGTGCTTGCCCCAGGCGTCGGCGGAGACGAAGCGGTCGCCGTCGATCAGCTCGGGCGCCTCCATGCGGCCCTGCGGGCTGGTGACGCGGACGCGGCGTCCGGCGAGGTCCCGCGCGTGGTCGAGCGCGAGCCGGTGGATGGTGTGGCCTTCGGGCATCCCCTAGCGATGTCGCGGGCGCTGGAGGGGTGCGCACGAGCTTGCGGGGCACAGCAGAGCTTCCTCATGACTGACTTCTACCGATACCTCTGCAGCGTCCGCTCCACTTCCTCCCGCATCGCCGCCCGCGCCGCCGGCGGCTCGACGATCTCCGCCTCCCCGGCGCACCCCAGCGCGAGCGCCACCGCGTACTGCGGCCCGGCCGACTCGATGGCGATCTCCACCCCGCCGCCCAGCAGCTTCTTCGCCTTGCGGCCCCACCTCGACAGCGCCCACGCCGCCGCGCCCGGGAGGAACCGCAGCGTGATCGGCTGCTCCTGGCCCGAGGGGAAGAACAGCTCCGCCCGCTGGAAGCGCGAGAGGTCGAGCGGGCCCGGGTCGGCGAACGTCTGCCCCGTTTCGGTAACCGAATGGAGCCGGTCGATGCGGAAGTTCCGCTCGGCCTGGCGCGTGAGGTCGAAGCCCGAGACGTACCAGTGCCCGCCGTGCTCGAGCACCGTCCACGGCTGCAGCGGGCGCTCCTCGGGGGTGCCGTCGCGGTCGTAGGTGAGGACGACTTCGCGGCGCGACTCGGCGGCCTGGCGGAGCGCCGCCAGCAGCGCGGGCGTCCCGGCGGCGGGCGGGGTGGCGGTGTCCACCCGGCGGGCGAGCGCCGAGTAGAGCTCCCGCGCCTGCGGGGGCAGCTTGCCGGTGAGCTTGTCGAGCGCGGAGACCACCGCGGGGTCGGCCGGGGCCGCCTCCTGCGCGGCGGCGGTGAGCGCGAGCGACTCCAGCACGGTCAGCTGCGGCGGCCGGCCAAACGACCCGTCGAGGTAGACGAAGACGCGCTGCTGCTCGTCGACGAAGATCTCGATCAGGTCGTCCGGGTTGAACGGCGGGCGGCCGACCACCGAGAGCAGGTCGATGTCGGCCAGCAGGCTGCTCGAGTCGAGGCCCAGCTCGCGCGCGAGGTCGTCCACCTTGATGCCGGGCTTCTTGCGCGCGGCCGGCACGATCAGCAGCAGGCGGCGCAGGCGCTCGCGCTTGTCGGGGCCGACCACGTCGTCGGCGGGCGCGACGCTCTTGGGCCTGCGGCTCGGCGGCCGCGAATGTGCGGGCGGCGGCTGCGAGGACCCCGAAGACGGCTGCGGCGGCGGCGCGGGCGCGGGGGGCGGCGGCTCGCTCTCGTACTGCGCTGGCGAGGGCGCGCTCGCGAGGCGGCGCGAGAGCTCCTCGAGCGCGGAGACGACGCGGCCGCGGGCCTGGGGCGGGCCCTCCACCCAGACCCGGTCCCCGAACGACAGCACCTGGGGCAGCAGGCCCTCGATCCAGGTGACGTCGAGGAAGGCGCGCGCGCCCACGTCGCTGAGCGGCTCGGCCTTGGTGTCGAACGAACGCTCTGCCAGGAGCTCGCTGCCCGGGGCGAAGCGCAGCTCCACCTGGATGGCCGCGGTGCCCAGCCAGCGCCACGGCCGGGTCCCCGCGACCGCACCCGCGTCGAAGCCCGCGGGGATCTCGAAGTCGGGCTGGTTGGGCCGGACATCGGAGACGCGCAGGCTCTCGACGCGGTCCACCACGAAGACCCGCAGCGCCTGCCGCAGGTGGCAGAACGCGACCAGCCGCCACGCCCCGCCGCGGAAAGCGAGGCCGTAGGGCTCCACCTGCCGCTCGGTCTTGGCCGGCAGCGCCTCGGCGCCGATGCTGGGCACCGCCTGGTAGACGAGGTCCACCTTCTTGCGCCGCGCCACCGCGTCGCCGAGCGCGCGCAGCTTGCCCCCGCGGGCCGGGTCGCCGGGGCGCACGATCAGCAGGCGGCGGGCCGCCGTCGCGCCCGCGCCGAGGTCGGTCGCGCCCGGCAAGGCGGGCTGCGGCCCGCTCCCAGAGCCGGCGAGCGCGATCTTCCGCAGGGCGTGGCCGAGGTCTTGCGCAAAGGGGAAGTCACGCCCGTCGAGCGCAGCCGCGCCCGCGGCGTAGAGGGCTGCCGCTTCTTCGGGAGTGAGGCGCGGGTCCTCGAGGAAGTACGCCGCCCGCTCGATCCGGTACCCGCCGGGCTCGCCGTCGGCCGCCTGCTTGACGTACTCGACGGGGATGCCGAGCGCGAGCAGCTCCGCCTTGTCGCGCTCGAGCTTTCGCTCGGCCGCTTCGCGCGTGACGTCGCCGCCGTAGTCGAGCGGGAAGTGCTCGCGCAGGTCGGCGAACGACACGAGGTCGGTCGCGTCGAGCAAGAGCGCGACCAGATCGAGGAGCCGCTCGGTGCGTTCCATCGGCCGCGGCTCGTGCTGGCGGTCGTGTCCGTTGGCGGCGCGAGCCAAAGACCCTACGCGGCCGGGGCCGCCGGGGCGGCAGCCGGAGCGTCCTCCTCGAGCGTCCACTGGATTGCGGAGACGTTGTCGGAGGGGATCTCGACCTTCTTGCCCGCGAGCGGACCGTCTTCGGTGCCGATCACGAAGTAGCTCGAGCCTTCCTTGTCGATGCGGGCGATGCCGGGGCCGATCTGGATGACGGTGATGTTCGGGTGCACGGGGAAGCGCAGGTAGAGGATCTCGATCGACGCGGCCAAAGTGCCCTCCCGGGACGCCAACTTGAGTCGGATGGTCGTACTGGTCCGGACGGCTCCGGTCAAGCGTGGAGAAGTTCACCGCGCGCGCAACAGGTGGGCTGGCGCTGGCCGAACCGCTCTTCCAATCTTGGCGACCAATCTTGGCGACGCACTCCGCGCCAACCGCGCGGCATTGCGTGCTAGACCCCGCAGCCCATGGCTGGCCCGACCTCAGACCGCGCGCAGGCCCCCGCCCCAGGCGCTGCGCTGGGGCACCGCCGCGACCTGCTCGGCGCGGTGCTCTGCGCCCTGGCCGCAGCGGGCTGGGGCTGCTGGTCGCTCTTCCTTCGCGGCTCGGGGCTGCACCCATCGTGGCAGTCGGTGCTCATCCTGGTGGTGGTCACTCTGGGGAGCCTGCCGTCGGTGCTCCTCGGGAAGCCGCCGCACGACCGGCCGCGCGGCGCGGGGCTCTGGGCGCTGGTGGCGCTGCTCGGCCTGCTCGACGCGGGCAACTACGTCCTCTACTTCAGCGCGGTGGACCGCGGGCCCGTGGGCGTGGCGGTGCTGACGCACTACCTCGCGCCCGTGCTGGTGGCCGCGCTCGCGCCCGCGCTGCTGCAGGAGCCGCTCGGCCGATCCACACCCTGGGCGCTGGCGGGCGCGCTCGCGGGCCTGGGCCTGCTCGTGCTGGGCGGCGGCGGGCTCTCCAGCGCGGCGCTCCCGACGGCGCTGCTGGGCGGGGCGAGCGCGTTCTTCTACGGCGGCAACCTGCTGCTCTCGAAGCGGCTGCTCGCCGACTTCAGCGGCGCGGAGCTCCTGCTGTGGCACTGCGCGGTCTCGGCCCTGCTCTTGGGCGCCCTCGCGCTCGCGCCCGCGGGCGTGCCGGGCTCCGCCGGCGGGCTGCCCGAGGTGTCCGCCCTCCTCGGGCGTCCGCTGCTCGGCGCGGTGCTGCTCGGCGTGGTCGGCGCGCAGCTCTTCTATGTGGGCCTGCGCAGGATCCCGGCGCAGGAGGCGGCGGTGCTGGCGTACCTCGAGCCGCTGGTGGCCTCGGCGGTGGGCGTGTTCGTTTGGGGCGAGCGGCTGGGGCCGAGCGGGGCCTTCGGCGGGCTGCTCATCTGCGCTGGAGGCCTTGCGGTGGCGCTCGACCGGCGCCCACTGGAGCCAGCGCGCGAGCGGGGGTAGGCTGCGGTCGCACGGTCAGCCGTCAGCCAGCCGCGTCCCTGCGTCGCTTGCCCGCCCCAGCAGATCGCGTGAAGGTCAGCCGGCCGCCGGGAGATGGCACTGCAGGAGGAGTGTTCCCAACATGCGAAAGCTCTGCGCCTGCCTGCTCGTCGTGCTCGCTTCGGCCTGCCAGGGCAGCGGCGCCCCTGCGAACACCACTCCCGACGCGGTCTCGCACGACGTCCACTTCCCCATCGGGACCGACGCCGCGGGCCAGGGCCTGCCGCACACCCTCGGCACCGGCACTCCAGCGATCAGCTGCGACTCGTGCCACGGCCAGTTCGACACCTTCAAGAAGTTCGACTGCCTCTCCTGCCACGCGCACCAGGACCCGGCCCCGCTGGCGCTCGCCCACCGGGGGATGACCACCTACGCCTACACCAGCGAAAAGTGTTACTTTTGCCACTCTCGCGGGGTGGCCAGCGGCGCCGTGCCCTCGGGGCTGATCGCCGACCCGGCCAACGACGTGACCGTGACCGTGAAGCACCCGACCTGGGCGGCCACCACCATCACCAGCTTCGCCGCTGAGGTGGTGAAGCTGCCGATGTCGATGAGCCACGCCGCCAAGGTGCTCGACTCGTCGATCATGGCGACCTGCGGCGCCTGCCACGCCAACGCGGGGGCGGGCACCTACATCCCGGGCGTGCTCCACGCCTCGCTCGCGGCGCTCGGCCAGCCGCAGCCCGCCACCTGCACGGAGTGCCACGGCGGCGCGCTGCCGGGCTCCGCCGAGCCGAAGGGGTTCGTCGGGCCGGACGCCGCCAACCCCGTGCGCACCCCGTCCTCCGGAGAGATGAAGCACGCCGCCGTGGTCTGGACCGGCAGCCAGCCGGGCACCGCGCTGGCCTCGCCGGCCGAGTGTGCGGGCTGCCACGTCGCGCCCACGGCCTCCACTCCCGCGGCCTGGAGCACCTCGCTCAAGGGCGCCGCTCCGGCCGCCTTCCACGCCTCGCTGTCCCCGGCGCAGCAGCCCGCCTCCTGCCTCGACTGCCACGCCAACTCGCGGCCCAAGGGGATCGTCTCCACGCCGGGCGCGCTCGGCGGCGGCGCCATCGCGTTCGACCACTCGCAGGCGGCGGCGCTGGTGGAGTGCGCGGCCTGCCACCTGACGACCGCCACCGCGGCGGGCTTCTTCAAGTGGAGCGGCGGCGGCACCTACCACCTGCCCGGCGCGGTGGCCCCGAGCAGCTGCCTGCCCTGCCACGCGGGCGAGCGGCCCACCTCCACCGCGGGCTGGACCGGCGCCTACGCCAGCGCGCCCTTCGACTATGTCACCAACACGCAGGGCCTCACCCACGGCACCGGCCAGGACTGCGTCTCCTGCCACGCCGGTCCGGGCACGGGCACCTGGGGCGGCGCGCCCAAGCAGAACTGGGAGGCGGGCCACTTCAACCACGCGGGCAGCCCGGTGGCGAAGCAGGGCTGCATCGCCTGCCACTCCACGCAGCGGCCCGACCTCAACGCCTCGGCGCTGACCCCCGCGCAGGTGACGCGGCTGACGGGCTTCGACCACTCGGTCAACGGCAACGGCGACTGCTACGGCTGCCACCAGGCCTCGGTCACGGCGGGCGGCTACGCCTCGTACGCGACCGATTGGCAAGGCGGGAAGGCCTACCCGGGCACCACGCCGGTGGGCGCCCCCTCGGGCGGGCTGACGGTGAGCGAGACCTCGCTGCTCCGCGCGGGCGGCCTCGTCACGGGCACCTCGGTGTCGCCGGCGAAATACTTCCTCAACATGGTCCACACCTCGAGCGCCATCCCGGCGCAGGTGAGCCCAGGGCCCGAGAGCGCGCCCATCAACTCTTCGTGCTGGCACTGCCACACGCACGCGCTCAACTCGACCACCGTGACCTCGTACGGCGAGGGCAACTTCCACGGCGCGCTGGCGGGCTACCAGGCGGCGCCGGGCGGCGCGGTCACGCCGCTCGCCGAGCCTGTCAAGTGCCTCGAGTGCCACGCGCCGATGCGGCCGCAGAACATCGTCGAGCCGCTCGGTTCGGTCCTGCGGCCGATGGACCACGCGGCCCTCTTCGCCGCGCCCATCGTGCTCGGCGGCGTCTCGGTGACCGGCGTCGCCGGGATGGACTGCGGCCTCTGCCACAAGCCGCCGGCCACCGCCCAGACCCAGGTGCGCTACAGCGACGGCGTCTTCCACCCCAGCATCGGCGCGGCCCAGCCCGCCGACTGCACCGCCTGCCACTACACGCTGATGGCCGACGCCGCGCGGTGCGACTTGATGGGCGCGACCAAGGCGAAGATGTCCCACGGCTCGCCGCAGCTGGCGTTCCAGGACTGTCAAAAGTGTCATACGGGCGCGCTCGCTGCCGCTCCCAGCACCACCGCGGGCGCGCTCGCCGCCGCTCCCACCCTCTGGCAGGGAGGCAAGCTGCACGCGGGCATGGGCGCTGTGCAACCCAAGAGCTGCGGCGAGTGCCACGCGAGCGCGGCGCCCGCGGCCAGCACCGCCAGCGCGACCGTCTACAACTTCGCGAACGGCGGCGGCAGCAGCAGCAACACGGCCCAGCGGATGAACCACGCGGCCGGCGACGCGGTGAGCAAGGACTGCACGGTCTGCCACCTCGCCGACGCGAAGGCCTCTGGCGCGGTCTGGAGCACTTCGGACAAGTTCCACACTCCCGTGCCCGCGCCCGCTTCGTGCCAGCAGTGCCACGGCCTCACCAACGGCAACGGCGCGGTGCAGGGCGCCAAGAACAACCTGCCGTCGGGCGTCTCGGCGTCCGCCACCAAGACCACCGCGGGCGGCACCACCGGCGTCCCGGCGGCCACGCTGGCGCAGTTCGCCCACACCGACGTCAACGTCTCCACCAGGGACTGCATCGCCTGCCACTCGGCGCCGACGGCCACCACGCCCGCAGGCACGGAGTGGGCGCAGGCCTCCTTCCACAGCCACTTCATCGGGACCCCGCTGGTGGTGAACGGGACCACGGGCCGGTGCTCGTCCTGCCACGTCGGCGAGAAGCCCACCGCGGCGGCGTTCACGCCCAGCCACTCCGGGTTCACCACCACCTCGGTGCAGGACTGCGCCTCGTGCCACAAGTACGTCGGCACGGGCACCAACGCGGCCCCCAACTGGCTCGGCGCGACGGGCGCCGCGCCTGCGCTGATGAGCCTTGGCGGGTACACCATTCCGCCCGGCGCCGGTGCCACGCAGCCCGTGGTCAACAGCGCGCCGCACTCGACGAACACCACCTGCACCGCCTGCCACACGGGCGGCGCGGGGGCGAAGAACGCCATCGGCTACGACCACTCGTCCACGGTGGCGTCGTGCAGCACTTGCCACGAAGCGGGGAGCAACGACCTCTCGCCGGTGTGGAACGGCTCGGTCTCGATGTCGGGCGGCCTGGGAGACACGCGGCCCTATACGCTCGCCGCGACCGTCTACAGCCGGACGGGCTGCACCTGGAGGGGTGGCAACCACTTCTATCCGGCCGACTGCAAGCTCTGCCACACCGCCCCGACGGGGGTGGTCACCGGCGGCGCCACCGCCAGCGCGGTGCAGACCAAGTGGCGCTCGTTCCACCCCGACCAAAACCTGGGGAGCCGGGGCTCGGGGTGGTGCGCGCAGTGCCACCAGAACGGCTGCGACTAGGCCGCTGCGGGAGCGGGTGGCTGCGCCCGGCCCGCTGATCTCCTCACCCGCGCAGATGGCCCAGCAGCAGGGCTCGCACCTCATCGGGCCGCTCCAGGAACGCGCAGTGGCCCGCCCCGGCAGCCAGTGGGCAGCCAGGGACAGCCGCCTGATAGCCGCCGCATAGCCACCGGATAGCCACCGAATAGCCACCGGATAGCCACCGGATAGCCACAGGGCCCCTCATCGGTCGATCGGCCGTTTGCCTTGTGCGTCGCAGATCGTAACCTGCTCCGATGCGCCCTGGCCAAAGTCGGCTTTGGTGCGCGCTAGGAGCCGTCATGTCGCTGTCCTTCCGCTCGTGCTGCGCCGCCGTCCTCTTCGTCTTCGCCTGCTCGCTCACCGCGCCTGCCCGCGCGCAGAGCGCCGCCGCGGTGCCAGAGGAGTCGCTCGACCTGGTCGGCCCCACCGACAAGCAGAAGGCGCGCGCCGAGAAGGCCCGGCAGGAGACCGAGGCGAAGGCCAAGGCCGACGCAGAGGCGAAAGTGCGGGCCGAGGCGGAGGCGAAGCTGAAGGCTGAGCTCGAGGCGCGGCTCAAGGCCGAGGCCGAGACCAAGGCGAAGGCGGAGGCCGAAGCGAAGGCCCGCGCCGAGGTGGAGGCCAAGGCCAAGGCGGAGCTCGAGGCGAAGCTGCGCGCCGAGGCCGAGGCGAAGGCCAAGGTCGAGGCAGCTGCCAAGGCGAAGGCGGCGGCAGAAGCGCTCGCCAAAGCCGAGGCAGAAGCGCTCGCCAAGGCCGAGGCGGAGGCGAAGGCCAAGGTCGCGCTCGAGGCGAAGCAGAAGGCCGAAGCGGAGGCGAAGGCCAGGGCGGACGCCGAGGCGAAGGCCCAGGCCGAGGCGGCGCTGTCGGCCCGGGCCAAGGTCGAGGCCGAGGTCGCCGCCGCTGCAGCCGCCAAGCAGGCCGCCGCTGCCGCCGTCACCGCTGCCGCTTCTGAAGAAGCCCCCGCGCGCCGCGTGATCCCCCCCGCCGCCGCGCCGGTCGCTGCTGCTCCCGCGTCTGGAGAGGCGCTCGTCCGCCGCGTGATCGCGCCTGGCGCGGCTGCTCCCTCGCTGCCCCTGCCCTCGACGTCGCGCGTGATCGTGCCGGGCGCAGCCCCTGCGCCGGCCGCTGCGGTCGGTGCTCCCTCGGTCGCCGCCGCCCCTGCTCCCGGCGCAGCGCCCGCCGACGACCGCGCCGCGATCGAGGCGAAGGTCCGCGCCCAGGTGGAGGCGCAGATGAAGGCCGAGATGGAGGCCCGCGTCCGCGCCGAGGTCGAGAAGCAGATGGCCCAGAAGGACGCCGCGGCGCTCCCGCTCGCGTCGGCCACCAAGCCCGACTGCATCCCCGAGAAGCCGGCCAAGAAGGGCGCGAAGAAGAAGAAGAGCGCCAGGCCCGCGGGCACGGGCTGCGTCGCCGACCTCTCACTCGGCGAGCTGGCCGCCGCGCCCGCAGCATCGGAAGCGAAGGCCCCCGCGTCCCGCGCCGAAGACCTCTCGTCAGCGCCGCTGGCGGATCGCCGCCCGGTGATGGTCGCGGCCCCTGTCGCTTCGGCGCCGGCCGCCACGCCCGCCGCTACGCCCGCCGCCGAGACCGCCGCCAGCGCCACCGTCCGCGAGGAGCGCGCCCCCGGGGTGCGCGTGGCCGCCTCCAGCCCCGTGGCGATGCCGGCCTTCGACGCCCGCTCGGGCCGCCCCGCCGCCGCCGGCGCCCCCGAAGTGGTGGTCCCCCGCGACGAGGGCGGCGCCCGCCGCGCGCGCCACCTCCGCGTCAGCGACGACGTGCTGGTCGGCCCCCAGGGCCTCTGGAGCAACGGGCTGCGCGCCTCGGCCGAGGTGGTGCCCGAGTCGGTGGTGGCCGCCTTCACCTACCGGGCGCTCTCGGACGACGCGAACGCCCTCCACCACGGCTTCTTCCTCTCCGTCGAGGGAGCCCCGTTCGATCCCCAGGGCGGCGCCTGCGGCCCCCGCCTCTACGCGACGGGCGGCTTCAGCCCCACGGCCACCAACACCTACGGCGTGCAGCGCAAGATCTCGGGCCAGCTCCGCTCGATGGCCGACAGCCTCGGCTGGTCGAGCGTCTCGGGCGCGGTCGGCGGCAACGCCCGCAGCGCCGGCGGCTTCGGCGGCTCGCTCGACGTGCAGCTGCAGAGCGTCTCGCTCAGCTTCCGTCGCAACGCCAACACCGCCAACCCCGACCGGGTGGACGCCGCCCTGCAGCAGCTGAAGATCCGCGGCGGCCTCTCGCTGCTCAAGGGCGCCTTCGAGCTGCGCGTGACGGGCGCGGGCAACGCCTACCTCGGCGACGCGCCGGAGAAGACCACCGGCGTCCCGCTGCGCGGCGTCTTCATGGACGACGAGTTCGGCGGCCTCGCCTCGGGTCCGCAGGGGCTGCAGCTGCAGGCGAAGGCGAGCTATGACTTCACCCTCGGCCTGCGCGCGCAGCTCTCCTACGGCTACCTCGGCTACGCGGGCGCGGAGTGGGCGAACGCGCACCTGCTCGGCGCGAGGCTGCAGCAGAGGCTGGGACGGTTCGAGCTGGGCGTGGGCGTCGCCGCGCAGCTCGACGCGCCCACGGTGCTCCCGGCCGGGTTCACCACCGCCGACTACTCGGCGGTCTACTTCACGGGCTCGCTCGGCGCGACGTTCTAGAGCGGCCCCGCGGAGCAGCTCGTTGGCCCGGGCTACTTCACCACCACCGAGCCCTTGAACATGTGCATGCCGCACGCGAACGCGAGCGCACCGCTCTGGGGCGCCACCACGTGCAGATCGACGGGCTGGCGCAGCGGCAGCGGGATCCTCTTCGGGTCGGTGCCGAGGACGATCTGGTCGGCGCAGGTGACCTCGGCCGTGCGGGTGAAGCGCAGGAGCAGCGGCTCGCCGGGCTGCGCCTCGATGTGTGAGGGTACGAACCCCTCCTGATCGGCCCGGATCGCGACGGTGCGCTCGGGGAGCGGACCCTTGTTCACCGCGGGCGGTGCGGGCGCGGGCTTGCAGGCGGACGACGTCGCTGCAAGGGAGCAGGCGAGCGCCAGGGCGTGGCGCAGGGCGGGGCGGCGGCGGGGTGCGGGCTCGGACATGGGCAGTGTTCTCACGCCGACCGGTCCCGAGCGCAAGCCGGCGCGTCTTCCGGACGCACGGCGCGGGCTGGTCGAGGGAGTCCCCCGCAGGGCGGGCAAGCGAGCCCGTCGCCGCTGCCGCGCACGACCGCGCTCACTTGCCCTGCATCCCCTTCGTCCACTCGGCTAGCTCGGCGCGCCGCTTGCCGATCTCGAGCACGATCTGCCCGGGGTCCACCGACACCACCACCAGCGACGCGGCGCCCCGCACGCCGGGGGGCACGGGGATGCCGGGACGCAGCGGCAGGAAGCCCGGCTCGCGGGCCACCAGCAGCTGCTCGGTGGCCCGGTCGGCGAGGCGCTCGGCCAGCTTCGCGGCGGCGCCTTCGTTCTTCGCGCCCTTGAGCCTGGAGAGCGCGGTGGGCCAGACGAAGGTGCCGATCGACCGCTGGTTCGGGTAGACCACCTCCACGCGGGCCGCGCTGGCCGCGGCCTTGGCGGCTTCGTCGCTGCCGAGCAGGCCCACCACCGCGCGGCCCTGCACCACGGCGAGGCGCACGCCTTCGTCGGTGGCGAGCACCTGCGCGCCGTTGGCCTTGAGGCCCGCGAGCCAGCCGCGCATCCGGGCCTCGCCCCACGCCCGGTAGAGCGCCGAGAAGTGGGCGAGCGCCGCGCCCCCGGTCGGCTCAGCGAGGGCGACCTTCCCCTTGAGCCAGGGCTCGGTCAGCGCGGTGTAGCGGCTCGGCGTCTCGAAGCGGCCCTCCAGCGCCGCCGCCTTGGCCTGCGCGCTGGCCAGGGCGAGCGCGTCGCGCCCCACCAGCAGCACCTGCGCGCGGCCGCCGATGGCGATCCAGGTGCCGCCGGGGTCGCGCCAGAGGTCGGGCACGTCGGCGCCGGCCGCCGGGAGGAACTCCAGCTCTCCGCGGGCCGCGGCGGCGATGGCGCCGTAGGGCTCGAGGTCCCAGCGCAGGTCGGCGTCGAGGGGAGCGGTGGACGTCGCGAAGGCCGCTGCAGCTCCGGATCCCGCCTCCGGAGCCGACGCCAGCGCGCCTGCGCCCAGCCCGAGCCCGGGCACCCGCTCCGCGCGCGGCAGGCCCGCGCCCGCCGCGCCGCGCAGGATGATGTCCACGGTGGCCGCGGGCAGGTCGGTGGAGAGCTTGCACTCGGCCGGGAGCGGCGGCGCGTCCTTGCAGGCGGCGAGCGCGAACAGCAGCGCGCCGAGCGCCAGCGTGGGGAGCGAGAGCACCGGCGCTCCGAGCGGACCCAGGGCCCGGCGACGGAGGGCTGCGTCTCGAGCCTGCGGAGGCTGGCTGCGCCGGGACGTCTCTGCGCTCGGGAGTTCCATGGCGCGCAGTTTGTCCGCGGGCCGAGGCGTGTCAACAGGGCCGTGCCGCTGGGTCGTGCCGCTGCAGCTTCGTGAGACCCACTACTCTCCCACTCATCGCGCTCACAGCCCGACCCTCCGCCGCGCCAGTGCGGCTGATCGCCGCGAGCTGATTTCGGGGCGCGCTCTTCTGGAAAGGGTAGACCAAGGGGTCTGGCGCGGTGTCCTGGTGCGGCCGGCAGAAGCAGGGGCAGGTCGTGAACATCGTCCTCGCCGATCACCAGCAGATGATGCGCGACGGCCTCCGCGCCTTGCTCGAGCGCGAGCCGGGCCTGCGGGTGGTGGCCGCGCTCCCGAGGGCCCCCTTGCGGGTGGAAGCGCCGGAGCCAGCCGGGCGCCAGCCGCGCGCCGTCCTCCGGAGGTCCGGATGACCAACCCGCTCAGCTCCGCGCACCTCCACGAGGCCGGTGTCCGCGACCATGCAGGCGGCAGGGCCGGTCGCCGCGAAGCGCGCGCGCTGCAAGGCCTCCACGACCGCCGCCCCTCCACCGCCGACTTCCTGCGGCAGTTCGGCGACCCCTGCACCGTGCCGTCCGGCCTGGCGGCGGCGCTGCTCTTGACGGGCAACGCCTGGTCGCACGAGACCGTGATCGCCGCGCTGCTCGGGTCCATCGCCTACCGCGGCTTTGCGGTGCTGCACCGGCTCTACCAGCCCGCGCGGGCGTACCGCGCCGAGCTCGCGCGCACCCTGCTCACCTGGGGTGCCGCCAGCCTGGTGGTGGTGGTGGGCGCCGACGTCGTCCTCGGGGAGGAGGCCTTCCCACCGCCGGTGCCGGCGCTCTGGTTCGGCGCGACCGCGGCCTTGCTTGCCCTCTGGCGCGGCCTGCTGCGCTCGCTGCAGGCGTGGTACCGCCGGATCGCGCGGGCGGAGCACCGGGTGGCGATCGTGGGCCTCACGCACATCGCCGGGCGGCTGGTCGAGGCGCTCTCCTCTGACGGGCTGTCGGACCCCTCGGCGGAGCTGTCGTTCTTCGACGACCGCCAGCACGGCCGGCGGCAGGGCGAGCCGGACCCACTGCCGCCGGTGGGCAAGCTCTGCGGCGACCTCGGCCAGCTCCTGCGGGAGGTGCGGGCGGGCCGCTTCGACGAGGTCTTCATCGCGCTGCCGCTGCAGGCCTCGGCGCGCATCCGGGCCATCGCCGAGGCGCTCTCGGACAGCACCGCCAAGGTGAGCGTGGTCGCCGACTTCCTCGTCTTCGACCTGCAGCACGCGCACTGGGGCCACGTCGGGGAGCTCTCCTCGGTGGACCTCCTCGACACCCCGTTCCACGGCGTGGACGGCTGGCTGAAGCGGGCCGAGGACCTCGCGCTCGGCGCGGCGCTGCTGGCGGTCTCGGCGGTGCCGATGCTGGTGATCGCCGCCGCGATCAAGGCCACCTCGCCGGGACCGGTGCTCTTCCGGCAGCGCCGCTACGGGCTGGGCGGCAAGGTGATCTGGGTGCTGAAGTTCCGCACCATGCAGGTGGCCGCGCCCGACGCGCCCGTGCGCCAGGCCACCGCGAACGATCCGCGGGTGACCCGGCTGGGCGCGTTCCTGCGCCGGTCGTCGCTCGACGAGCTGCCGCAGTTCCTCCAGGTGCTCACCGGCGAGATGAGCGTGGTGGGTCCGCGGCCGCACGCGGTCGAGCACAACGAGCTCTACCGCTCGCGCATCCAGGGCTACATGCAGCGCCACAAGGTGAAGCCCGGGATCACCGGCTGGGCGCAGGTGAACGGCTGGCGCGGAGAGACCGACACCCTGGAGAAGATGGAGCGGCGCATCGCCCACGACCTCGACTACATCGACGACTGGGGCGTGCTGTGGGACCTGGAGATCGTCGCGCGGACCGCGCTGGTGGTGCTGAAGCGGACGAACGCGTTCTAGCGAGGTTCGGGCGGGGTACGCGGGCCTGGTAGGCGAGGGAGCTCGCTGTTGGGGGCCTGCTGGACAGGGGGCGGCGGGGGGCGGCAGCACCAGGGTCGGTCACCTCTTCGCCGGGGGCCGGGGCAGCGTCATCGTGGCCGAGACCGCCAAATCGGTTGTGCTCCTGAATTGGGAGCTGGGCCTGTCGGCCCTCGCTTGTACAGGGGCTCCGCCCCCGTACCACCCCCGGCGCGGGCTACCGATTCGCCAAGTGACTGGCATCGCCGACATGGGCGGGCACGCGGATCCAACCCCGGCAGATGCCGGGGCTGGAACTGCGGCCACCCCTGCGGGGCTGTAAGCCGGCCGTTCGCTCGCTCGCGGTCGCTAGCGAGGCGAGGAAGCAGCCCCGGAGGGGCGTTGGCCCTTCCAGCCCCGGCATTTGCCGGGGTTGGATCCGCGCGGACGCTGTCTTGGTGTCTTGGTCGAAGTTGTCGAGCGCAGCGAATCCCTCGTCACCCGCAGTACCTGCGCCGGGGGTGGTACGGGGGCGGAGCCCCTGTACTAGCAGGGCCGCAGGCCCGCGTCCCAGATGACTGGCCGACCAAGGTGGGTGCCACCTCCGAGTGTGCAGACCGACTCGCGGGATCTGCACCCCTGGGGTGGTTCTGCCCTTGACCTCACCGGGCCCCGCTGCTACACCCGCGCGCCGGTTGCCGACATAGCTCAGCTGGCAGAGCAGCTGATTCGTAATCAGCAGGTCATCGGTTCAAATCCGATTGTCGGCTCCACTCCACTTCCCGCAAGCACTGGTCTTTCTCGGATCCCACGAAATCGAGGACCGAGGTCTTTTGACGCGTTCGAAGTGGCGGGTCTGGTCCTCCCTGGGCCGGGAGCCGCTGCGGTGCCTTGACCAGGCCGCCGCGTACAAGGAAGGGGTCGCAGGCCGGGCGGCCATGACTGGCAGGCCTCAACAGCGCTCTAGAGCTGCGCCCAGGGCCGCCCCCGCGGCAAATTCCTACGCGGCGAAAGCCTGCCGTCTACGGTCAAGTGGGGCACGAGGAGGTGCTCCTCACCCACGACCTCTCCGCGCGCGGGCTCTTCCTCCGGACCCACGCGCCGCCGCGGGTGGTCACCTGCTCCCGCGCGACGAGCTTCCTCCCGCGCGCGCCTGGTGAGCTTCGCTGCTGCGTGCGCGGCGGGCCGCTCTCCCGGGCGCGGCCTGCTCGTGCGAGGATGGCCGCGGAGCGTTCAATGCGCGTGGTGATCGCACCCGATTCGTTCAAAGGCAGCCTGTCCGCGGTGGAGGCGGCCGCGGCGATGGCGCGCGGCGTGCTGGCGGTGTGGCCGGACGCGGAGGTCGTCCAGGTGCCGATCGCCGACGGCGGCGAGGGCACGGTCGAGGCGATGGTCACCGCCACGGGCGGCCGCTTCGAGGAGGTCCGCGCCATGGGCCCGCTCGGCGACCCCGTCACGGCGAGGTGGGGCGTGCTCGGCGACGGCGTCACCGCGGTGATCGAGACGGCGGCGGCGTCGGGCCTGCCGCTGGTGCCGCCGAGCAAGCGCGACCCCCGCTTCACCACCACGCGCGGCACCGGCGAGGTGCTGCGGGCCGCGCTCGACCTGGGGCTGCGCAAGGTCGTCCTCGGCCTCGGCGGGAGCGCCACCACCGACGGCGGGTCGGGCCTCCTGCGAGCGCTCGGCGTGCGGTTCCTCGATGCGCAGGAGAACGACCTCGCGGAGGGCGGGGCCGCGCTGGCCGGGCTCTCGCGGGTCGAGCTGGCGGACCTCGACCCGCGCCTGGCAAGCCTGACGCTGCTGGTGGCCTGCGATGTCGACAACCCGCTCAACGGACCGCGGGGCGCCGCGGCGGTGTACGGACCGCAGAAGGGCGCGACCCCTTCGATGATCCCCGCGCTCGACGCGGCCCTCTTGCGCTTTGCGCAAGTCTCCGAGGCGACCACGGGGCGCGCGGTGTCCCACCTCCCGGGCGCGGGCGCGTCGGGCGGCCTGGGCGCGGGCCTCCTGCTCTTCACCCCGGCGAAGCTCCTCCCCGGCGTCGCGCTGGTGCTGGAGGCGGTGGGCTTCGACGCGCTCCTCGCCGGCGCCGACCTGGTGCTCACCGGCGAGGGCCGCACCGACGCGCAGACCGCCGGGGGCAAGGCCCCGGTGGGTGTGGCGGCGGCGGCGCGGCGGCGCGGCGTGCCGGTGATCTGCCTGTCCGGCGGCCTCGGGCCGGGCGCCGACGAGGTGCTCTCTCTCGGCATCGCGGCCCTGGCGAGCACCACTCCCGAGCCGATCTCGCTCGGCGAGGCGATGGACCGCGGCGCGGCGCTGGTCGAAGGGGGCGCGGCGCGGGCCTGCAGGCTGGTGCGCCTCGGGATGGCGCTGCGCTAGTACCTCGCGCCGAAAGAGTCTCCCCCATCTGCTCGGTCTGCAGCTACCTCGCTACTATGGGCCGCACTCCGGGAGCCCCGGCAAATGCC
>JAYWAO010000041.1:0-2591 GCA_043782365.1 Deltaproteobacteria bacterium | reverse complement strand
TTCAACTTCAAGTCGCCCTAGTCCCAAGCAGTCCCGCCCGAGGCCCACATGCGCACCCTCATCGAACACGGCACCATCGTCACCCCCACCGATACGTTCCAGGCCGACCTCGTCATCGAGAACGAGACCATCGCCGCCGTCGGCAAGAACCTCTCCGCCCAATACGGTGGCCAATACGATCGCCGCATCGACGCCACGGGCAAGCTGGTGATACCTGGTGGTATCGACGCCCATACCCACCTCGATATGCCCTTCGGCGGCACCACCTCGGCCGACGACTTCGAATCGGGCACCCTGTCGGCGGCCTTCGGCGGGACCACCACGCTGATCGACTTCGCCATCCAGCCGCAGAGCGGCCCGGGGCAGTTCGGTAGCTTGCGCGAGGGCCTCGCCAACTGGCACCAGAAGGCCGACGGGAAGGCGGTGATCGACTACGGCTTCCACATGATCGTGCGCAACATCGACAAGACGTCGCTCGCCGACATGGACCACCTCACCAAGAGCGAGGGCGTCACCAGCTTCAAGCTCTTCACCGCCTATCCCGGTGTCTTCTACGTGGACGACGCGCAGATCTTCCGCGCCCTCCGCAAGACCGGCGACAACGGCGGCCTCATCTGCATGCACGCCGAGAACGGCCCGGTGATCGACGTGCTCATCGAGGAGGCCAAGGCCCGCGGTGAGAAGGCCCCCGAGTGGCACGCGCTGACCCGGCCGCCCCGGCTCGAGGGCGAGGCGAGCCACCGCGTGCTCGCGCTCGCCGAGGTGGCGAAGGTGCCGATCTACATCGTCCACCTCTCGGCCGCCGAGGCGCTCGAGCAGGTGCGCCTGGCCCGCGACCGCGGCGTGCGGGCGTATGCAGAGACCTGCCCGCAGTACCTCTTCCTCGACCACCGCAACTACCAGGAGCCTGGCTTCGCAGGCTCGAAGTACGTGATGAGCCCCCCGCTGCGGGCCCCGGGGAACAACGAGGCGCTCTGGCAGGGCCTGCGGATGGACGATCTCCAGTGCATCTCGACCGACCACTGCCCGTTCTGCATGAAGGAGAAGGAGCTGGGCAAGGACGACTTCTCGAAGATCCCCAACGGCGCGCCGGGCGTCGAGACGCGGCTCTATCTGACCTATCAGGGAGTCCGCGCGGGCAATATCAGCCTCAACCGCTGGGTGCAGCTCAACTCGGCGGCGCCGGCGAAGATCTTCGGCCTCTTCGGCAAGAAGGGCACGCTCATCCCGGGCGCCGACGCCGACGTGGTGGTCTGGGACCCCGACGTCAAGCACACGCTCGGGCACCAGCAGCACCACTCGCGCGCGGACTACAACCCTTACGAGGGCCGCGAAGTCTACGGCGCGCCCACGCAGGTGCTCTCGCGCGGCAAGGTCGTCATCGAGCACGGCAAGTTCCTGGGCAAGAAGGGCGCGGGCCAGTTCTTGAAGCGCGGCCTGACGCTCGCGTAGTCGAGGCCGACACACCAACGCGCCAACGACGAGACTCTCGCCGAACCGCGGCCCCGTCGCCGCTCTTCCCCAACCCGCCCCTTCGCAGTAGACCGGAGGGGCCCACTCTTTGAAGCACCCGAGGCTCACGTGAACTTCGCCGAGCTGCGCCAGAAGCAGAAGGACCTGCTCTTCCCCAACGTCGCGACCTTCTACCAGGAAGCGATGGTGGTCGAGTCGGGGTCGGGCATGCAAGTCAAGGCCGACGGGCGCGAGTACATGGACTTCTTCGGCGGCATCCTCACCGTCTCGGTGGGCCACTGCCACCCCGCCGTCACCGAGGCGGTGGTGCAGCAGCAGAAGACGCTGGTGCACTCGAGCACGCTTTACATCACCAAGCCGCAGCTCGATCTGGCCGAGAAGCTGGTGCAGATCTCGCCGATCCGGCCCAAGACCAAGGTGTTCTTCACCAACAGCGGCACCGAGGCGAACGAGACCGCGGTGAACCTCGCGAAGATCGCCACGGGCCGGCGCGACTTCATCGTCCTGCGCCACAGCTACGGCGGCCGCGGCACGCTGGCGATGTCGATGATGGGCAACAAGAACTACCGCAACATCGACAGCGAGATCGCCGGCGTCAAGCACGCGCACGCGCCCTACTGCTACCGCTGCGATCTCAAGCTCACCTACCCGAACTGCGACATCGCCTGCGCCACCGACATCAAGACGCTGATCGCCACCGAGACCCGGGGCGAGATCGCCGCCTTCATGGCCGAGCCGATCCAGGGCGTCGGCGGGTTCGTCACGCCGCCCAAGGAGTACTTCAAGGTGGCGCTGCCGATCATCCGTGAGGCGGGTGGCCTCTTCATCGCCGACGAGGTGCAGACCGCGTGGGGCCGCACCGGGACGCACTGGTGGGGCGTCGAGCAATATGGTGTTACACCTGACATCGTCACCTCGGCCAAGGGCATGGCCAACGGGCAGCCGATCGGCGTCACGCTCGCGCGCGCGGACCTCGCCGACAAGCTGGCCGGGCTCGGCGGCATCTCGACGTTCGGCGGCAGCCCGGTGAGCATGGTGGCGGCGAGCGCGACCATCAAGGTGATCGAGGACGAGAACCTGCTCGCCAACGCCGAGCACATGGGCAAGTTGCTCCGCGA
>JAYWAO010000040.1:0-7213 GCA_043782365.1 Deltaproteobacteria bacterium | reverse complement strand
TACCAGCTCCGTGGGTTCCTCGACGTCACGGGCGACTTCGACCCGTTCGCCGACTTCACCGTCTCTCCCCGCGCGGGCGCGCCCACCGGCGGCTCGATCCAGCTCGACGCGAGCGGGAACGCGTCGCTGCGCAGCTTCAACGTGCCCGCGAACACGGCGGTGAAGGTCAACGTCGTCCTCGGGCTCGAGGTGCCCTTCGACCCGCCCGCGTTCAAGCTCGACGACACCGCCTCGACCACGTTCCCGGCCAACCTCGACCGCGCTGCGCCGCTTTCGCTGGTGTCGCTCAACCCCAACGTGCCGCGGGCGACGTTTGCGAATCCGAAGTTCGCCATCGAGCTCAAGCGCGACGCGGACGGCAAGGCCGCGGTCTCCGACGGCGACGGCCTCGTCGATGTCTTTCCCCAGATCATCTTGAAGCAGCTCGACGCCTTCCAGCCAGACGGCTCGACCAAGCTGGTGGCCAGCGCCGATGCGGCGATCGTGCCGTGCAAAGCGCAAGCGACCGGGCTCCTGCCGCTCCTCCTCGCCTCCACGGCCGGGCAGGTGCCGTTCGGCGTCGACAAGATCACCGCGCTGATCCAGCCGCTGGCGGTGAAGCTCTCTTCGAGCGGCGCGGCGACGCCGCTGCCGTCGATCCCGCCGGGCCACTACCAGGTGGTGGTCTTCGGCAAGAGCGGGCAGGCGTGGTTTGTGCCCAACTCGCTCGGCACCCAGGACCCGCTCGACCCCACGGGCAAGTACTACGTGCCCTCGCAGGGTCGGCGGATCACCTTCGCGGCGCCGGTGAGCCCCGGCGGCTCGATCTCCGGCAAGGTCCGGTACCCGGCCGGCCGCACGCCCGGGAACCTGATCCTGCAGGCGTACAGGGGCGGCGCGGCGTTCGCGCCTCCGCTGGCCGCGCTGCCGCCGTCGCGGGTGAAGATCGTCCCTGCGCAGTTCCTCAACCTCTCCAGCGACCGGACCTACACCTACACGCTCGACGCGCTCCCGCCGGGCACCTACGTGGTGGAGGCGCTCGACGACGAAGACGGCAACTTCAACAGCCTCAACCTGCTGCAGACGCCCACCAAGGGCGACCTGATCGGCGGCGTGCTCGACAGCAGCACGGGCCACCTCAAGGTGATCGACGTGCAGGGCCCCGTCAGCGGCCAGGACGTCACGCTGGTGGGCGCGCCGGGCCAGGATGGGCAGGGCAACGGCACGCCGCTCGACCCGCCCGCCTTCGAGCTCGACGAGACCGCGGGCCCCGCGCAGATCGCGCAGGACGCGCGCGGCACCGTGCGGCTCAACGTGCGCGCCAAGCCCGTGGCGTTCCCCATCGGCATCACCTCGGGGGCCACCTCCGCGCAGACCACGTTCTTCACCGTGGGCCTGGTGCGCGACTCCGGCGGCAACCTGGTGGACTCCGATGGCGACGGCCTGCCCGACGTGTGGCCGCGCGCGCTCCTGGTCAAGCTCGCCGACGGCGACCCCGGAAACCTCACGCAGGACCTCCCCACCACGGCCATCCCCGTCGCGGTGGATCCGACGCCCTTCCTGCCCGCGCTGCTTTCCTCGAGCAACAAGGAGCTGGTGCTGCCGGCGACGAAGCTGTCCCTGATCGTGCGCCCGGCCGCGGTGGACGCGACCGATCCCTCCTCGCCCAAGCGCCTGCCCGCGATGCCCGCTGGCAAGTACAAGCTGGTGCTGCTCAACAAGACCGGCCAGCTCTGGCAGCTCCCCAACGAGGCCGGGCCGGCCGCGCTCGACCCGCGCGTCGTGCAGTGCACCACCTCGTGCGGACCGGGCCAGGTGAACACCGCCTCCCAGGGCCGCTACTTCAGCGTCATCCCGCCCGCTGCGCCGCTTCCCACGGGGGAGATCGACGGCACGCTCACCATCGCCTGGTCCAGCGCTCCGCCCTCGATCGCCAGCGCGGTGGTCTTCGCCTGGCACGCCGAGGATCCGCCCCCGCCGTTCGGCACCAGCAGCAAGCCGGCCTCCGCGGACCTGCACTCGGCCGCCGAGTTCCCTGCGAGCACCTCGGGTGGCGCGGGCTCCAGGACGGTCAACTTCGCGCTGCGCGGGCTCGCAGCGGGCGACTACTTCGTCACCACCATCATCGACACGCGCGGCGACCTCGCGCTCGACCCGCAGCTCTGGGGCGCTGCACCGGGGCCGGGCGCACTGGGAGGCGGCGCGATCACGCAGACCGGTGCGCTCAACCGGATCACGGTCGGCACCAGCGCGGTCGCGGGCGTCGCGGCCGTCGCCTCGGCCGATCGCCCGCTCCCGGCGCGACCCTCGTTCGCCGTCTCCTCGGGCGGACTGCCCGTCGCGAGCGATCTCACCACGCTCTTCCCCGACGCGGTGACGCCGCAGCGGATCACGCTCCACGCGGGCGGCAAGCTCGACGGAGCGTGGGGCCCGGTGATGGACGCCAACGCCGATCCCTTCAAGCCCGAGTCGGGCGCGTCGTCGCTCAACGTCTCGTACCGCGGCGCTTGCAACGCGGCCATCCCCACGCAGGGCGGCGACACCGACTTCGACAACCTGCCCGACCTCTGGCCGCGGGTGCTGGTGGTCAAGCTGGCGGACTCCGACGCCACGGGGCTCACGCAGGACCCGGTCACCACGCTCGTCCCGGCGGCGGTCGACCCGACGCGGTTCCTCACCGCGCTCGGCGCCTGCAACGCGACCACGCCCGCGAGCGTGAACACGACCGAGGTCGACGTGCTGCTCTCTCCGGTGGCGGTGCAGCCGCAGGCGAACGGCACCCTCAAGCAGCTCCCCATCCCGGCGGGCCGCTTCGGCATCGTGCTGATGGCCAAGACCGGGCAGGTCTGGCGCCTGCCCAACGAGCTGGGCCCCGCGTCGCTCGACCCGCGCGCGGCCGCCACCAGCGCGGGCCAGCAGCTCGCACCGCAGGGCGTGGCGATCCGGGTCGCGTCGCAGGTCCCCGCGCCGCTCGCGGGTGGCGTGACCGGCGCGGTGAAGCTGCAGAACTACTCGGCGGCCGACGTCGGCAACCTGATCATCGCCGTCTACTCCGCGCTCGCGCCCCCGCCGCCGCTCGGGCTCGGCAGGCCGGTCGCGGTGCAGCTCGTCCCCAAGCCCTATGTGCAGCTCGCGGCGGGCGGGCAGCAGGCGTACTTCGTCGGCAACCTGCCGGCGGGCGCGTATTTGGTGGCAGCGCTCCTCGACCCGCTCGGGCAGCTCTCGACCTCGCTGGGCTTCCTCGCCACTCCGCCGCGCGGCGCGCAGCTCAGCTTCTACACGGGCGGGGGGGCCTCGCCAGCGCCGGTGATCGTCGGCGGCGCGTTGGTGGCCTCGGTCGACGTCACGCTCGACAAGACCGCCACCCCCGCGCTCCCGTTCGACCGGCCCGCGTTCAAGGTCGACACCTCCACCTCGGCGGTGTCGGTCTCCGCGAGCGCCACGTCGGGCACGGCCGCGGTGCTGCGGCTCGTCCCGGTCCTCCCCGACGGCCTGCCCTACGCGCCGGTCTCCACCGCGTTCCACCCGATCCTCGCCAAGGACTCGAGCGGCGCGCCCTACCGCGACGCCACCTCGGCAGGGTGCAATGGCACCGCCACCAGGCCGTGGGTCTCGTCGCAGCTCTACGCGAGCCCGATCGACACGGGGCAGAAGTACGTCGCCTACGTCAAGGTCGACCAGTGCCAGTTCTGTCCGTCGCTCACAGGCACGGCCGACTGCTCGGCTGCGCCGCTCACGCCGCCCGCCGGGCCGCTCCCGTTCGCGGGCCCCCTGGTGGCCGCGGTGCTCAACGTCGCCATCGACCCCGCCACCAAGCTGCCCGCCGGAGTGCCGCTGCCCCAGGGGCACTACGCGCTCACGCTGGTCGAGCCCACGGGCCTCCTCTGGACGCTGCCCAACGACCTCGCGCGCACGGGAGGCGTCTCGGGTGCGGAGCAGGGGTTCGCCTTCACGGTCACCCCGTAGCAGGCCGGCGCGCATGCGGCTCGTCTCGATCCAGGTCGGCAAGCCGGCCAAGCTCGGCGCGCCCGGCGCGGCGGACCCGTTCGATCATCCTTGGACCACGGGTTATCGAAAAGAGCCCGTGCGCGGGCCCGTGCAATGTGGCCGCCTCAACCTCGCTGGCGACGGGCAGCACGACCAGCGCTGGCACGGCGGCCCGGAGATGGCCGTGCTCGCGTACTCGGCCGACCACTACGCGCGGTGGAACGCGGAGGCCGGCGGCGACGGCCTCGGCCCGGGCGCGTTCGCCGAGAACCTCACCGTCGGGGGGGCCGACGAGGAGTCGGTCTGCATCGGCGACGTCTGGGCGCTCGGCGAGGCCCTGCTGCAGGTCTCCGAGCCTCGCAAGCCGTGCAACAACATCTCCCGCTTCCACCACCGCAAGGCGCTGCTGCGGCAGGTGATCGACACCGCCCGCTACGGCTGGTACCTGCGGGTGCTGCGCGAGGGCCTGCTGGAGGCAGGGCAGGAGGTCCGCCTGGTGCGCCGGCCGCAGCCCGCGTGGACGGTGGCGCGGGCGATGGCGGCGCGGCTGCGGCTCTCCAAGGCACCCGAGGAGGCGCGCGCGCTGGCGGCGCTGCCGGAGCTCGGCTCCGACTGGCGGGAGATCTTGCTGGAGAAGCTCGCGGGCCGAGAGCAGTAAGCCGCGCCAGGCGCAGGCCCCCGGCCGAGGCGCGCCCGCTCAGCTGCGCTCGGGCAGCGCCACCCCGCGGGTCCGCGTCACCAGGTCGAGGTAGACGAGAAACGGCGCCCCCTCGTCGGCGAACGGGTCGCGGAACAGCTCCCGCAGCTCGCGCTTGTGCAAGAGCCCGTCGCGAAGCGCGTAATACAGCTTCTCGCCGAGCATGTACCCGAGCGCGTGGGTGACGGCGTTGAACAGCTCCGGGCCGGAGCTGCCCGTGATCGCCTTGAGCGCCGCCGGCCTCGCCTCACCTCGCTCGATCTTGAGGTGCCGCAGCACCGTGCGCGCGACGTCGCGGGTGAACGGCTCGGGCGCGCGGTGCAAGAGGCGGACCCACTCGTTCTCGCGGGCGCACTTGCGGCGCGGGTTGACGATCTTCGAGCCGAAGAAGGCGAGCGCCTCCTCGAGGGCGCGCGCGTAGAAGCCATCGACCAGCGGGCGCGCCTCGGTGCCGGCGCCGCTCGTCACGTGGCGCAGGAAGTGGGTCGCCTCCTCGGCAGCGTGGTTGACCGAGAGGTTCGCGAGATAAGCGAGGTGCGCGCTGGGGATGAAGTAGCTCTCTCGCGAGAGGATCTGCCGCTCGATCTGCTTGATCTCCTTCGCCTTGAACCCCCTCGCAGGCAGCCGCTCCAAGAACGAGAGGTCGCCAGCCGTGTAGACCTGCACCTGGTCGAGCGCTTCGCGCAGCGGCTTGCCGTCGAGGTCGAGGAAGCGCGCCACCAGCCGCGCCAGCTCCTTGAAGCGCTGCTCGGGCCGCTCGGTCTCGCTGTCGTCGGCGGCGGCGCCGTCCTCGATCCAGTCGAGGAAGCTCTGCTGGACGATCACCGGCGGAGTCCCCAGCAGGCACCACTCGCCAGGCCTCACCAGCACCGCCTCCACCTCGTGCTCGCGGCCCTGCCGCTGCAGCTCGAACCAGATCGACTCGGCGTTCTGGTAGACGGTGAGCGCAGGAGCCCGCAGCCCACGCGCGTGCAACACTTGATCGACCGCGGCCGGCAGGTGCGGCGGCGCCACGTGCAGCTGCCCCGCGAGCACGAAGACCTGTCCGCCGGGCGTCTGCATCGAGGCCTCGGCGATGCGACGGGCAGCGAAGGCGTCGCGCTGCGCCAGCGTGTTGCCGCGCGTGGCGAGCAGGTCGATCCCGAGCACGGGCAGCCGCTGCTTGCGCGCCTCTTCCAGGATGGGCCGGAAGTGGGGCCAGATCCCGAACGCGTGGTGCCGCTGCGCCTCGATCCGCTCGAGGAAGCGCTCTTCCGAAGAGCGGCCCGCGAGGAAGTCGTCGAGGTGCTTCTGGTGGCGGCCCTGGACGAACTCGAGCGCCAGCCGCAGCGGGCGGCGCGGCCAGCGGCGCTGCACCAGCTTGAGGAAGCTGCGCTGCGCCTGCTTGAGCGTGTGGTAGTCGCCCACGTAGACGAGGTCCGCGGTCGAGACCGCGTGCAGCAGCTCACCGTAGGTGGCCTCGCGCGAGAAGGTCCGCACGCGCCGCGCCGCCGCGGCCTCGTAGGCGACGAAGTCCTTGTTGAGCCCGTGCACGGAGGCGGCGATCAGCCGCTTCTGGCGAGCGTAGAGGCGCCGCTGGAGGCGGTAGATCTCCTTGCGGACGGTCACGCCGACCACCGTAGCCCGGGGGGCTGGAGAGACAACTTTCCGGCGGGCGTTCGTCGAAGGCCGGCGACACGGTGTCGGCTGGGGGCTGCACGACGTCCACCGTCGCCAGCGTCCCCTCGAGCAGCGCGGCCCACTGGCCGAGGGTCTGCAGCCGCGACGAGGCGCCGAGCAGTCCGGCCCTCGCGTCGCGCTCGTCCCGTGCCCGCGCGCCCCGTCGTATGGTGGGCGCGCGGCCTGCGCAGTTCGGGCCCGCGTGATCCAGGCAAGGGGCGTGTTCGTGACGGCACCGCTGGTGGCGGAAGGGCTCTTCAAACGGTTCGGTCCGGTGGAGGCCGTGCGCGGCGTCAGCCTGGAGGTGCGGCCCGGCGAGGTCTTCGGCCTGCTCGGGCAGAACGGCGCCGGCAAGTCCACGCTGCTGCGCCTGCTCGCGGGCCTGGTCGCGCCCGACCAGGGCAATGTCCGCCTCTGCGGACATGACGTGCAGCGCGAGCGGGTGGCAGCGCTCTCCTGCGCGGGCTTTCTCGTCGAGGGACCGACGCTCCCTCTGGAGCTTGCTGCGCGTGCGGCGCTGCGCTGGGCCGGGCTGCTCGGCGGCGGCGTCGAGGAGGCGCGCCTCGACGCGGTGCTGGCGCAGGTGGGCCTCGCCGGCGCGGGCCACAAGCGGGTCCGTGAGCTCTCCCTGGGCATGAAGCAGCGGCTCGGCATCGGCGCGGCGCTCCTGCGCGAGCCCAGGCTGCTGGTGCTCGACGAGCCGATGAACGGCCTCGACCCCGGCGGCATCCGCGAGCTCAGCGACCTGCTGGCGGGCCTGGCGCGCGGCGGCACGGCCGTGCTCGTCTCCAGCCACCTGCTCGACGAGGTGGAGCGCGTGGCCAACCGCGCGGCGGTGATGGCCGAGGGCAAGATCGCCGCGGTGATCGACGTCAGCGCGCAGGGCAAGGG
>JAYWAO010000039.1:0-7245 GCA_043782365.1 Deltaproteobacteria bacterium | reverse complement strand
GCACCCGCGACGCTGACGGGTACTACTGGATCACCGGCCGCGTCGACGACGTGCTCAACGTCTCCGGCCACCGCATCGGCACCGCCGAGCTGGAGAGCGCGCTGGCCGGCCACGAGGCGGTCGCCGAGAGCGCGGTGGTGGGCTTCCCGCACGACCTCAAGGGCACCGGCATCTGCGCCTACGTGGTGATGAAGCCCAACACCCAGTTCAAGGACTGGAACAAGGACCAGATGGCCGGCGCGCTCAAGGAGCAGGTGCGCCACGCCATCGGGCCGATCGCCACGCCCGACCGCATCGTCATCGTCTCGGGCCTGCCCAAGACCCGCTCGGGCAAGGTGATGCGCCGCATCCTCCGCAAGGTGGCGGCGGGCGAGTTCGACAGCCTCGGCGACGTCACCACGCTCGCCGACCCCGGCGTGGTGGACGAGATCGTCCTGGTCGCGACCAGCAGCACCGGCAAGTAGCAGGGCACCTTTCTGACGAACCTGACGAACCGCAGGCCAACGCAGGCACAACCGCTTCAAGGAGGCTTCGGATGGCGCTTCTAGTCACAGAGAAGGTCGAGGCAAAAGAGGAGATCACCCAAGAACAGAAGCTGGTGATCATCGCCTCATCGGTGGGCACCGTCTTCGAGTGGTACGACTTCTACCTTTACGCGACGCTGGCGCCGTTCTTCGCCGCGCTCTTCTTCCCCAAGGGCAACGACACAGCGGCGCTGCTCTCCTCGTTCGCCGCCTACGCCGCCGGCTTCCTCGTCCGGCCGTTCGGCGCGCTGGTGTTCGGGCGCATCGGCGACCTGATCGGCCGCAAGTACACCTTCCTCGTCACCATCCTCATCATGGGCATCTCGACCTTCGCGGTCGGCCTGCTGCCCTCGTTCGCCACCATCGGCTGGGCCGCGCCCACCTTGTTGGTGTTGCTGCGCCTGATGCAGGGCCTCGCGCTCGGCGGCGAGTATGGCGGCGCCGCCACCTACGTGGCCGAGCACTCCTCTGCCAGCAAGCGCGGGCAGAACACCGCCTGGATCCAGACCACCGCGACGGTGGGCTTCTTCCTCGCGCTGGCGATCATCCTGCTCTGCCGCTGGAAGATGACCCCCGCCGCCTTCAGCGAGTGGGGCTGGCGCATCCCGTTCTGGGTCTCGGCCGGCCTGCTGGTGGTCTCGGTCTACATCCGCCTCAAGCTGAACGAGTCGCCGGTCTTCAAGAAGATGAAGGAGGAGGGCAAGGGCTCGAAGGCCCCGCTCTCCGACTCGTTCCTCAAGTACCCGAACAACAAGTACACGCTGCTCGCGCTGCTCGGGGCCACCGCCGGCCAGGGCGTGGTCTGGTACACGGGGCAGTTCTACGCCCTCTTCTTCCTCCAGATCACCCTCAAGCTCGACTTCAAGATCACCTACCTGTTGATCGCCGCCTCGCTCCTCTTGGGCACCCCGTTCTTCATCGTCTTCGGCTGGCTCTCCGACCGCATCGGCCGGCTCAAGATCATCCTGGCGGGCTGCCTGATCGCGGCGCTCACCTTCTTCCCGCTCTTCAAGGGGCTCACCCACTACGTCAACCCGGCGCTGGAGGCGTTCCAGGAGAAGACCATCATCACGGTGGCGGCCGATCCGGCGGACGAGACCTTCAACCTCTTCGTCGGCCCCTGGACCAAGTTCTCCGACGTGGACCGGGTCAACGATCTCCTCACCAAGTCGGGGCTCAGCTTCAAGAAGCTGCCGGCGATCCCGGGCAAGAAGGTGGTCACCTCCATCGGCGCCACGGTGGTCGAGGGCAACGACGCCAAGGCGATCGGCGAGGCCCTCAAGGCCAACGGCTACCCGGCCTTCGCCGATCCGGACAAGGTGAACTACCCGATGACGCTGCTCATCCTCTTCATCTTCCTCATCTACGTGACGATGGTGTACGGGCCGATCGCCGCCTTCCTGGTGGAGCTGTTCCCCACCCGGATCCGGTATACGTCGATGTCGCTGCCGTACCATATCGGCAACGGCTGGTTCGGCGGCATGCTTCCTCTGACAGCGACGGCGATCGTCGCGCTCAAGGGCGATATCTACTATGGCCTCTGGTATCCGGTGGTCGTGGCGATCATCACGGTGGTGGTCGGCGGGCTCTTCCTCAAGGAGACCAAGGACCGCGACATCATGACCTACGAGCACGGGCAGCACTGACCCGCGGCAGCAGCAGAGGGGTTACGATGTGCAGGCCCGGCGGGGGAGCGTTCCCGCCGGGCCCTGCTGTTTCTGGTGACCGGGGACCCGAGGTGCGCAAGTGCGGATCGCGATGCTCGCCGACATCCACGCCAACCGGGAGGCCTTCGAGGCCTGCCTGCGCGACGTGGAGGGCCGCGACGTCGATCAGCTCGTCCTGCTCGGTGACTACGTCGGCTATGGCGCCGACCCCGAGTGGGTGGTGGACAAGGTGATGGAGTTGGTGGACGGCGGGGCGCGCGCCGTGCTCGGCAACCACGACAACGGCGTCTCCGACCTGCGCGAGACGATGACCGCTGACGCCGAGGTGGCGATGCTCTGGACCCGCAACCAGCTGGGCCCGAAGGCGCGCGCGTTCCTCGGCGGCCTGCCGATGCGGTTCGAAGAGGACGGCCGGCTCTTCGTGCACGCCAACGTGCAGGCCAACATCGACTGGCTCTACGTGGACGGCGCCCCGCGGGCGCGCCGGGCGATCGACGAGGGCGGCGCGCAGGTGGTCTTCTGCGGCCACGTCCACGTCCCGCTGCTCTATGGCGTCACCGCCACCGACAAGATGATCTCCTTCAGGCCGGTCACCGGCGCGCCCGTGCCGCTGCCGCGCCACCGCCGCTGGCTGGGGGTGCTCGGCTCGGTGGGGCAGCCCCGCGACGGCAACCCCGCCGCCAGCTACTCGATCCTCGACACCGTCGACAACGAGGTCACCTGGCTCCGCGTGCCCTACGACGTAGAGGGAGCGGCGAAGAAGATCGAGCAGAGCTTCCTGCCGCAGGGCCTCGCCGACCGGCTGCGGAAGGGGCGCTGAGCCGTGGCCCGGCAACGGCTCCGCAAAGGCGAGACGATCGACGGCTTCCTGCTCGGGGAGCGCATCCACCAGGGCACCATGGCCGAGGTCTGGGAGTGCTCGCGCCCGGGCGCGCCGCTCCCGCTCCTGATGAAGGTGCCGAAGCTCGACGAGGGCGAGGACCCGGCGGCGATCGTCGGCTTCGAGATGGAGCAGATGATCCTTCCGCGGCTCTCCGGGCCGCACGTGCCGCGCTTCGTGGCCGCCGGCGACTTCTCGGTGCAGCCGTACCTGGTGCTCGAGCGGATCGAGGGCACCTCGCTCTTGCAGAAGCTGGCCCACTTGCCGCTGCCGATCGCCGAGGTGGCGGAGATCGGCGCCAAGGTCGCTTTGGCGCTCGACGACCTGCACCGGCAGCACGTCGTCCACCTCGACGTCAAGCCGTCCAACGTGATGGTGCGGACCACGGGCGAGGCGGTGCTGATCGACTTCGGCCTCTCGCGGCACGCCGACCTGCCGGATCTGATGGCGGAGGACTTCCGGCTCCCCTACGGCACCGGTCCCTACATGGCCCCCGAGCAGATCCTCGGCCACCGGACCGACCCGCGCAGCGACCTCTTCGCGCTCGGAGTATTACTCTATTTCTTCGCCACCGGGACCCGGCCTTTCGGCGAGCCGCAGCGGCTCTCGGGGCTCAAGCGCCGGCTCTGGCGCGATCCCGAGCCGCCGCGCGCGCTGCGCCGGGACCTGCCGCCCTGGCTGCAGGAGGTGATCCTCCGCTGCCTGGAGGTGAACCCGGCCTGGCGGTATCCCTCGGCGAGCCAGCTCGCCTTCGACCTGCGCAACCAGGACCAGGTGAAGCTCACCGGGCGCTCGGAGAAGCTGCGGCGCGATCCCTTCACCACCGCGCTGCGCCGCCGGTTCAGCGAGGAGACGGCCCGCGAGGTCGCCAGCGCCACCACCTCCAGCCAGGGCGCGAGCGCTCCCATCGTGGCGGTGGCCATCGACCTCAGCGAGACGGCGGACGCCCTCGCGGAGGCGCTGCGAGTCAACGTCGCGCAGATCCTCCGCACGCTGCCCGGCGCCCGGCTGGCGTGCCTCAACGTGCTGGGCTGGAGCGCGGGCTCCGAGGAGGCGCTGGGCTCGGCCGACCAGGTCCGCAACCGCTACCTGCAGCGACTCGTCGAGCTGCGCCACTGGGCCGAGCCGCTCAAGCTCGAGGAGGGCCGCGTCACCTGCCACGTCATCGAGGCGGCGCAGGCCGCGGAGGCGATCCTCGGCTACCTGCGCGCCAACCAGGTCGACCACGTGGTGATGGGCGCGCGGGCGAACTCGGCGAAGCGGGCGCTGCTCGGCAGCGTCTCGGCCGAGGTGGCGTCGAACGCGCCGTGCACGGTGACGGTGGTGCGCGCGCGGGCCGCTGCCTCGGCTGGGGCAGGGGGGTGAGCCGTTGAGCTCGCCAGCGAGGGAGCTTGAGAGCAATGCACGGGGAAGAGATGATCCTTCGTCAGCCCTGGTGGGCCGCCAGGATCGCCGCCACCGACCGTTCAGCCTCGTCCAGCGTGGTCCGCCAGCTGAAGACGGAGATGCGCACCGCGGCCTTCCCCTGCCAGACGGTGCCGCTCAGCCAGCAGTCGCCGGCGTTCGCAGAGCGCGGCATGGAGCCTCCAGGTTCGATTGGGTAATGGGGCTCGGAGAGCAGCAGCACAAATCGGATCACCCCGCGCCAACGGTAACGAAGAGGGCGGAGCAATGCCAGGGGCCAAGGGCCGGCGGCACCAGGCGAGCCTTGGGGGGGCTACTGGTCGGTGCGGAAGAGCCCCAGCCGGTGCTCGCGCAGGAAGCGCAGCTCGTCCTCGAGGTGCGCCGGCACCGGCTCTGGATAGACGAGGAAGCGGGCGCGCTCCGTACAGGTATGTAGCGACGCTCCCTCGCGCAGGCAGGCGCGCACCGCGCGCTTGCCGGCGCTGGTCCGTGCGAGCTCGGGGTCGGGCGACACCTCGAGCAACACCTCCTTCCCCACGCAAACCAGGAGCGCGATGGCCAGCGCGGCCGGCTTCCAGCGCCCCTCGGGCACCCGCTCGCGCAGCCAGAGCCAGCAGGCGAGGAGGCCCGGCACCACATAGGGCGTGTAGCGGGGCGCAGCGCCGGCGCCGAGGCCGAGGCAGACGCGGCCTACGGCAGTGGCCAACGCAAAGGCAGCAGCGCCTCCGCCGAGCAGCAGCATGGTGCGCGCCACCGGATCCGCGCCCCGCGTCCGGAGCGCCCGCGCGCAGCCCCAGCCGAGCGCGGCGAGCACGGGCAGCACCAGCGCCGTCACCAGCGCGGCGTGCGGGCCGTGCAGCGAGTCGGCGCCGAGCGGCCGCGTCAGCACCAGCGCGGAGAACGGAAGGTACTTCTGCGGGTGCGGGTCCGGAAACCGGTAGCAGCCGAGCGCGGGGTCGTGCCGGTAGCGATAGAAGAAGCTCGCGCAAGCGGGCAGGGCGGCGGCGAGGCCGAGCAGCGCGGGGAGCGGTGAGCGCGATTCTCCGCGGGCCCGGAGCGCTTCGAGCGCGAGCAGGAGCAGCATGAACGGCGCGAAGACGAGGCCGAAGCCCGTGTACATCGTCAGCGGCGCCAGGAGCGCGAGCAGCGTGGCCCGCGTCACCGCGGCCTCGGCGGTCGCCGCCAGCGCAGCGCAGAGCAGCAGCGCGAACGGCACCGGGCCGTGCGCCGGATTGGGCACGGTGGTCAGCACGTCGGCGTGGAGGCCGCTCAAGAGGAGCAGCGGCGCCGCGCAGTCGAGCCCGTCGAGCCGGCCGCGCAGGCGCTGCGCGAGGACCATGCCCGCCAGCGCGCCCACCACCATGATCGCGCAGGCGGCGAGCACCTCGGCGCGCAGGTCGAACTGCGTCAGGTGCGCTGAGGCCCACAGCACGAGCCCGCCCACCCCCTCCCGTTGCGGGCCGTGCTGCCAGTGGAAGAACGTCGGCAGCGCCGCACCATCGAAGAGCGGCCGCTGGAAGTCCCACTGGTCCCAGTACGGCAGGTCGACTGCGTGCGCGCTGGTGCGCAGGCAGAGTCGCACGGCGAGCACGGCGAAGAGCACCCAGGGAAGCCAGGCGAGCCGAGGCGTCTGTCGGTCCGTCCCCACCAGCACCTCTGCGCGATTGAAGATAATCAGTGTAATCGCTTTAGACGACGATATTGAACAACCGATACTAAGTAGACTTCTTGCTCCCCGCGAGCCAGAGGAACCCCGCCACCGCCGCGATCAGCGCGACCGTCGCAGCGGTGCCCACTGCCCCGCCCAGCCTCGGCGCCATCGACTTGCTCGCCACCCCGCCCGCCACCAGCGCGGCCACCAGCACGCCCGCCAGGCCCTCGCCGGCCACCAGCCCGCTCGCGGCCAGGATGCCCGGGTCGGCCTCCGACTTCTTCGCGCCAGCGGCCAGCCCCCGCTCGCAGAGCGCCCGCACCAGGCCGCCCAGGTAGATCGGCGCCATCGAGGCGAGCGGCAGGTAGACGCCGATGGCGAACGCCAGGCCCGAGACGCCGCAGAGGATCGCGCCGATCGAGAGCCCCGCGCCCGAGAGCACGAGGCCCCACGGCAGCTTCCCGCTCAGCACGCCCTCGACGATGGTCTTCATCAAGGTGGCCTGCGGCGCCGGGAGCTCGGGGCTGCCAAAAGTGTAAGCGCGGCCGAGGAGCTGCACGGTGGCGGCCACCGCGAAGCAGGCCGCCGCCGCGCCGAGGAGCTGCCCCAACTGCTGGCGCGCGGGGGTCGCGCCCACCAGGAAGCCGGTCTTGAGGTCCTGCGAGATGTCCCCGGCCTTTGAGGCGGCGACGGCCACGATGGTGCCCACCATCAGCACCGCGGCCCGCTCGCCGGTGGAGGTCCAGCCCATCGCCGCGAAGACGCTGGCGAGGCCGATCAGCGTCACTAGTGTAATACCCGAGGTGGGCTGCGAGGAGACGCCGACGATGCCGACGATCCGCGCCGCCACCGCCACGAAGAGGACGCCGAAGAGACCCACGCCTCCGGCGCAGACCAGCCGCTGGGTAAGCGTGAGCGTGCCGAAGAGCCCGGGCACGAAGGCGGCGCAGAGCACCACGAAGGCGATGCCCGCGCCGACGAACGAGGCCGGCAGATCGCGCTCCGGATCGGGTGGAGTGCGGCTCGAGAGGAGCCCGCGCAGGCCGGCAGCGGCGGGACCGCCCGAGGCAAGAGTGTTACCCTTGCTGCGGACGCCGCGCGCCACCGCGCTGAAGGCCC
>JAYWAO010000038.1:0-7249 GCA_043782365.1 Deltaproteobacteria bacterium | reverse complement strand
ACGGCACCAGCTCGGCGGCCTTCTGGATCACCGCCTGCGAGATCTTCCGCGTGCTCTCCGGCGCGGTGATCGACGCCACCGAGGCCGCCAGCTGCTGCCCCAGGTCGGCCGGGGCCTCGCGGGTCTCCAGCTTGCGGAAGAGCGCGGCCAGGTCGGGGTGCTCGCTCGACCAGCGGGCGAACTCCTCGCGCCACTGGTCCGCGGCGGCCTGGTTCTCGGCGTTGCGGGCAGCCCAGACCGCGCGCACGTCCTCGGGGACCAGGAAGGTGGGCTCGAGGGGCCAGCCGAGCGCCTCCTTGGTGGCCTTCAGCTCCTCCTTGCCGAGCGGCTCGCCGTGGGCGTGGCGGGTGCCGGCCTTGTGGGGCGCGCCGTAGCCGATGACGCTGCGGACCGCGATCAGCGACGGCTTCTTCTTCTCGGCCTGGGCGGCGAGGATGGCGGCCTCGATGGCGACCGCGTCGTTGCCGCTGTCCACCTGCTGCACGTGCCAGCCGAGCGCGGCGTAGCGGGCGAGCCGGTCTTCGGTGAAGGTGATGTTGGTCGCGCCCTCGATGGTAATTTGGTTATCGTCGTAGAAGAAGATCAGGTTGCCCAGCGCGTGGTGGCCGGCGAAGGAGGCCGACTCGGCGCCGACGCCCTCCATCAAGCAGCCGTCGCCAGCGATGCCGTAGACGTAGTGGTCGACGGGCACCCACCCCGTGGAGGACGGCTTGTTCACCCGGGCCGCCAGCAGCTTGGCCGAGAGCGCGAAGCCGACCGCGTTGGAGATGCCCTGGCCGAGCGGCCCGGTGGTGCACTCGACGCCTGGGGTCTCGCCGAACTCGGGGTGGCCCGGCGTGCGGCTGTGCAGCTGGCGGAACTGCTTGAGGTCCTCCATCTGCACGTCGAAGCCCGCGAGGTGCAGGAGCGAGTAGAGCAGCATCGAGCCGTGCCCGGCCGAGAGCACGAACCGGTCGCGGTTGGCCCAGCGCGGGGCCCGCGGGTCGTACTTGAGGAAGCGGTTCCACAGGACGAACGCCATGGTGGCCGCGCCCATCGGCATGCCCGGGTGGCCCGAGTTGGCCTTCTCGACCGCGTCGACCGCGAGGAAGCGGATGGTGTCGACGCACTTCTTGTGGAGTTCGGGAGAGAGCGTGCTCATGCGGAGACTCCTGGGTCAGGCTGGGAGAGGCGATCCGGTAACCGATTCGATAGCAGCGCCGGCGGTGGCAGCGCCGGCGGCGAGCAGCGCGGCCCCGCGCAGGGCCACCTCCTCGTCGAGGACCACCTGCACGCTGAAGCCCTCGAGCACCGCGCGCATGCGGCCCTTGGCGAGGTAGCCCTCGGCGAAGAGGCCGTCCTGCAGCTCGGGCAAGAGCTTGGGCGCGATACCGCCCGCCACGAAGACGCCGCCCGTGGGCAGGCACTTGAGCGCGAGGTTGCCGGCCTCGGCGCCGTAGAGCGAGCAGAAGAGCTGCAGGGCCCGCGCGCAGAGCGGCTCACCGGCGCGGGCGGCGGCGGTGATCTGCGGAGGGGCCGCGGCGCGGTCTCGCACCAGGAGCGACCCGATCCGCTCCGGGATGGGCAGGTCGAGCGCGGCCGAGAGCGCCTCCACCAGGTTGACCAGCCCCTCGCCGCAGACCAGCCGCTCCCACGAGACGTGTCCGTGGCGCGCGGCGAGGAACCGCTGCACCTCGCCCTCCAGCTCGTCGCGGGGCGCGAAGGTCGCGTGGCCGCCCTCGGTGGCCAGCACCAGCGGCTCGCGGCCGGCCACCGGCACCAGGATCGCTTCACCCAGGCCCGTGCCGGCGCCGAGGATGGCGCAGGGTCCGAGCGGCTCGCGCGGGCCCGCGTGCAGGGTGGCCAGCAGCGCGGGCTCGACCGCCGGGATGCCCCGGGCCAGCGCGACGAAGTCGTTGGCGAGGGCCACGTGCGAAAGGCCCAGGTCGCGCTCCAGCAGGCGCGCGTCCACCACCCAGGGCAGGTTGGTGGTGCGGCAGCGGCGGTCCTTGACCGGCCCGGCGATCCCCAGGCCCGCGAGCCGCGGCTGCTCCCCGGCGGGGAGGCCCGCGAGGAAGTCGCGCAGCACGACGTCGAACCCGGCGTGGGCGCGGCTGTCATAGCGCTGCGAGCGTCCGAAGGTGACGCGCGGCGCGACCCCCGGTGCACCGGGCTGCACCCTGGCCACGCAGAGCCGGGTCTTGGTCCCGCCGATGTCCCCCGCGAGCACGAGCATTGGTAGGCACCGTACCCGAGGGCGTGCGAGGGTCAAGCGGCGATGGAGCCCTGCCGTGTTACCTCCAGGTCCCGCCTCGCGCCGATGGAGCCCTGCGCGGACCCGGCGCAGCTTGCCCGCGCAGCCCGAGGTCGGGCGTGTGCCAGCCCGTTTACGCTTGCGGCCCAGGCCCCAAGCGGTCTATCCCCCGGCCCCTATGCTGCATGCGCTGATCACCACCTGGTTCCACTGGCTCGAGGCTTGGGGTTATCTCGGCGTCTTCCTGCTGATGGCGCTCGAGAGCTCGATCGTCCCGGTGCCCTCTGAGGTCGTCATGCCCCCCGCCGCCTTCTGGGCCGCGCAGGGGCGGATGAGCCTCGCGGGCGTCATCCTCGCTGGCACCGCCGGGAGCTGGTTCGGCTCGGCGGTGAGCTACTGGACCGCCCGCTGGGTGGGCCTGCCCGTGCTGGAGCGGTTCGGCAAGTACGTGCTGGTCGGCCCCGAGCAGCTCGCGGTCGGCGAGCGCTGGGTGAGCGAGTACGGCGTCGGCGGCATCTTCGCGGCGCGCCTCCTGCCCGTGGTGCGGCACCTCATCTCGATCCCGGCGGGCATCCTCAAGATGCCGTTCGGGCGGTTTTCCGCCGTCACCGCGCTGGGGGCGGGGCTCTGGTGCTCGGTGCTCTCGTGGTTCGGCGTGAAGGTGCTGGGCGACCAGCCGCAGCTGCTCGACTCGCCGGAGCAGATGGTGGGGGTGATCAAGGCGAAGCTGTCCTGGTTCGTCGCCGCGGTGGTGGTGCTGGCGGTGGCGTACGCGGGGGTGGCGGTGTGGAAGGGGCGCAAGGCGAAGGCGTAGCTGCGCTCCCTGGCCTACCGCCCCACCGCGTCGCTGAGGAACGTCCGCAGCCGGTAGATCTGCTCCGCCGACAGCCCCTGCCCGATGAACGCCGCCCCTGCCACGAAGGCGTGGAGGAAGAGCGCGCCGACCGGCACCCAGAGCGCCCAGAGCGGCCCGTCCAGGAAGAGCTGCGTCGCGCCCCACACCAGCCCGCCGAGGCCGACCATCGCGATCAGCAGGTGGGTGAACATGAAGGTGGTCCACACCTGGGGCAGCGGCCCGATCCGCGCGTAGATGGTGCTCGTCGCCGCGCCCGCCGGATCGCTGCCGGCCGCTCCTGGCGCGGCCCCGGAAGGCCCGGGCTCCACCGAGAGCTCCATCGACGGCGACCAGGTGGTCAGCTCGTGCTCCGGGATGTTCAGCTGCAGCACATTTCCCCGGATCTTCCCGGTGACGGTCGCGTCGGGCCGCTGCAGCGCCGCGCGCAGGTCGTCGATGACGTCCTCGGGCGGCCGCGCCACCTCGATGACGAACTGCGGCCGCAGCCTGGGCCCGAGGGCCACCACCTCGGGCCGCGACATCCAGCTGGAGGCCCCCTTGCGGAACCCGTAGTCCACGGGCAGCCGCGGCCCGCTCCGCCCGCTCTCCAGGCTGCGCGCCCAGTAGCGCTGCATCCGCACGCCCTCTACTTCGAGGAGGAAGCGCTGGTCCTCCGCGCCCTCTCCCCAGGGCGCGACCCGCAAGAGCTTGCACTCGAACGCCTGCACCGACTCGGCCACCAGCGGCGGCAGCCCGCCGTCCTTCCCAGCGGGAAGGTCCGAGCTGATGAAGGTGAAGATCGACCGGGCCATCTTCTCCTGCGTGGGCAACGGCGCGGCGAGCGCCCTGCAGCAGGCGAGGTACTCGGGCTTGTCGGGGATGAAGTTGATGCTCACCCGGCCCGTGCGCTGGAGGTTCGCCGCCGTCTTCGAGCTGGCCTTCGCCACCAGCTCCATCTGGTGGCCGTCGGGCGAGAGGTGCGGAAAGCAGAGGCTGTAGGGCGCGAGGTTCACCGCGCCGTCGGGGCCGTGGGTCGCCAGCAGCACGATCGGCATCGGGAAGAACGCCGACGCCTCGAAGAACCGCGGCCGCAGCGGCACCGCGACGAAGTTCTCCGCGGCCACCAGCGAGGGCGACGACGAAGGCACGGGCGCGGCGGGAGCGGTCATGGGGCGCTCAGGGTAGCGTGGCCGAGGCCGCGTGCAGCGCCCGGACCAGCGAGGCTCTCAGGAACGGCTTCTGCAAGAAGGCGCGCGCGCCCGCGTCCACGATGGCCTGGATGTCGGCGTCGAGCGCGTACCCCGAGGAGACGACGACGCGCACGGCGGGATCGAGTATGCGCAGGGCGGCGAAGGTCTCGCGCCCGCTCAGGCCGGGCATCACCACGTCGAGCACCACCAGGTCGAAAGGCCGCGCGGTGGTGCGGTAGCGGAGCAGCCCCTGCTCGCCGCTCTCGGCGAGCTCCACCGTGTTGCCCAGGCTGCGCAACGCGCGGCTGAACTGCTCGCGCACCAGCGCCTCGTCGTCGATCACCAGCACGTGCTGGGGCGTCAGCGCGGGCAGGCACTCGAAGCTCGGCTGGCGAGGCGCCTCCCCGTCGGGGGCGAGCGGGAGGTAGACGCAGAAGGTGCTCCCCTTGCCCTCCTCGCTCGCGACGCTGACGCCGCCCCCGTGCGCCCGCGCGGTGCCGTAGACCGATGCGAGCCCCATCCCCGTGCCCCGGCCGGGCGGCTTGGTGGTGAAGAACGGCTCGAAGAGGCGCGCCTGCACCTCGCGCGACATGCCCGCGCCGGTGTCGCTCACCGAGAGGCGCAGGTAGCGTCCCGGGGCGAGGCCGTGGAGCGGGCCGGCGTCCTCGGCGGTGACCCAGGCGTGCTGGGTCTCGAGGATGAGCTTGCCCCCCTGGCCTTGGCCCTTGCCCGGGTCCCCTTCGGGGCTCATCGCGTCGCGGGCGTTGAGCGCCAGGTTGAGGAGCGCGTTCTGCAGCTCGGTGGAGTCGCCGAGCACCAGCGCGCCCGCCGCCTCGAGCCGGGTCTCGATGGCGAGGTTGCGGCCGAGGCTGCGCCGGAGCACCGCGCACACCTCGGCCACCAGCGCGTGCAGATCGACCGGGACCCGCTGCGCCTGCCCGCGCCGTGCGAAGGAGAGCAGCTTGCGGGTGAGCTCGGCAGATCGGTTCGCGGCCACCAGGATGTCGCGCGCGAGCTCGCGCTGGTACGCGCTGCTCAACGACCCGAGCAGCTCCTCGGAGGCCCCGAGCACGGTGGTGAGCTGGTTGTTGAAGTCGTGCGCCACGCCGCCGGCGAGCTGGCCGATCGCGCTCAGCTTCTCGCTCTGCCGGAGCGCCTGGCCGAGCTTCTCCCGCTCGGCCTCGGCCGCCTTGCGCTCGGTGATGTCGCGGGTGACCGAGAGGTAGTAGCGCTTGCCGCCCACTTCCATGAAGCGGCCCGAGATGGCCCCGGTGAACGGCGTGCCGTCCTTGCGCTTGAAGCGCGCCTCGACCTCGCGCAGCGAGCCCTCGGTGCGCAGCTTCGCCTGCACCACCTCGCGGTCGTGGGGATCGGCCCAGAGGTCGAGCGCGAGCGCAGTCTTGCCGAGGCCCTCCTCCACCGACCAGCCCGAGACGCGCGCGAACCCCTCGTTGGCCGCGACGTAGACACCGTCGTCGTCCCCGCTGATGGTGAGCGCGTCGGGCACGGTCTGGAAGGCGACCCGGAACCGCTCCTCGCTCTCCCGCAGGCTGGCCTGGGTGCGCAGCCGCTCGGTGAGATCGCGGGCCACCACGCAGAGGAGCGCGCGGCCGCCCGACTCGATCGCGCCGATGCTCACGTCGAGGTCGAGCAGGCCGCCGTCCTTGCGGCGGTGCGGCTGCACTCCCAGCCGCTGCTCGCCCTGCTGCTCCAGCGCGGCGATCGTCTGGCGGAGGACGTGTGGGTCGACCGCGGAGAGGTCCGGGAGCGAGAGGCCCGCCACCTCCTCCTGCGTGTAGCCGAAGACCTCGAGGAAGGCCCGGTTGGCCTCCAGCAGCCGGAGGGTGGCCCGGTCCGCCAGGAACACGACCTCGGAGCCGAGGCGCATCACGGCCTGGCCCATCGCTTCCGAGTGGCGGCTTTGGTCGCTCAGCATCCCAGGGCAGCAGGCTGTCACGCCGGAGAAGAGGCGGCAACCGCGAGCGGGCTGCAGAAACAAAAAAGCCCCGCTTTGGGCGGGGCTTCCTCGTCCTGCTTCCGGTGCCTGTGGTAGCGCACTCAGGGGTCGGACCCAGGCGGCGTCATGGTGCCGAAGAGAGGACTCGAACCTCCACGGGGTTGCCCCCACCAGACCCTGAATCTGGCGTGTCTGCCAATTCCACCACTTCGGCAGGACGCCATTTGCTAACCACTGCTGGCTGCTCAGCGGGCGGCGGTAGTAGCGAATGGCCCCGGCCGTGTCAAGGTCGATCGCCAGGAACGTCGCGCGAACGCCCGATGTTGATCGGGGACCGGGCTGTGGGAGACAACGGCCTCTCCGCCCGACGAGACGACCATCGAAACGACCAGCGCCGCCGCTACGCCACAGGCCCGCCCGCACGCCCCCGCCGCACGGGCGCTCGCGGCCCTCCTCTGCGCGCTGCTCGCGGCCGGGCCTGCAGCCCCGGCGCTGGCGGCCCCGGCCAAGAAGCGGGCGCCCGTGCCCGTGCTGGCGGTGCCGCTGGTGGCGCTCCCGGGCGCTCCGCAGGCCGCCGCCGAGAAGCTCTGGGCGCAGGTCTTGACCGAGCTGAAGACGCGTCCCGAGGTCGCGCTCACCGAGGTGACCGACAAGGGGAGCGATCTGGCGCTCTCGGCCAACCGGGGCGCCGCCGAGGCCGACAAGGTCGCTGCCGATGCGCGCGTGCAGGTGGGAAAAGCGCAGGACCTCGCCAGGAAGGGAAAGGCGGTCCAGGCCGCGGCTGGCTTCCTGCGCGCCATCTCCAGCCTGCTCGCGAGGCCGCTCTCGGTAGACGAGGCCGGCGGCCTCCTGCTCTCCGACGCGACCGCGCAGATGGCGGTGGCCCGGATGATCAGCGGCAACGACGAGGGCGGCGACGAAGCGCTCGCCGACCTGGTGCGCCGCGCGCCCGACAAGGCGCCGTCTGGGGGCGACTACCCGCCCGCCTTCCTGCGCGCCTACGACGCCGCCCGGCAGCGGGTGCTCTCCGGGCC
>JAYWAO010000037.1:0-7254 GCA_043782365.1 Deltaproteobacteria bacterium | reverse complement strand
GCGGCGGCGGCGGCGGCGGCGGCCCCTCGGCCACCACCGACCTCGGCGGCACCTACCTCCACTCCACCACTTCGGGCGACCCGCAGCAGCGCCTGATGATCGTCTACGACACCCGGCAGCCCGAGGCCCTCGAGCGGCTGGTCAACCTGATCCACGAGAAGCTCGACGTGCCCGCGCGCCAGGTCGTGATCGACGCGCAGGTGATCGAGATCAACGATGGCTGGACCACCAACGTGGGCATCGAGTGGTTCGGCGGCACCGGCAAGCTCTCGGGCAGCATCGACCAGGGCAGCTCGGGTCAGGACGCGCTCAGCATCGGCTACGGCTCGGCGTTGTCGGACGTCATCGCGAACTTCTCGGTCAAGATCAAGGCGCTCGAGTCGTCGGGCGAGGCCTCGGCGCTCTCCAGCCCGTCCGTGCTCGTGCTCGACGGACGGCAGGCGCGCATCCAGGTCGGCAAGCAGGTGCCCTTGACGTCGTCCTTCCAGACGACCACCTCGTCGTTGACCAGCACGACCTACATCCCGGTCGGCATCGTGCTCAACATCCGGCCCCGGGTCGGTGACGACGGCCGCTTCATCACCATGCAGGTCGAGACCATCGTCTCCGACACCGCCTCGGGCGCCACGGTGGGCTCGGCGCCCAGCCTCAACAACCGGCAGGTGCAGTCGTTCGTGCGCGTCGCCGACAACACCCCGTTCATCATCGGCGGCCTGATGAGCGACAACAGCCAGGAGCAGCGCTACGGCGTGCCGTTCCTGCAGCGCGTGCCGATCCTCGGCTGGTTCTTCCGCAACGGCTTCTACACCGGCAGCAAGCGCGAGGTGATCATCGTCATCACCCCGCACGTGGTGCCGATCCCCACCGAGCCCACCTTCAGCTACCTGCTGCCGCGCGCCTCCGACATCTTCAACAACTTCGGCTCGGTGCTCTTCCGCAACGCCTACCGCGTCCGCGGCACCGACATCTTCGACCTGCGCTTCGTCACCAACTCCGAGGAGCTGGCGAAGTTCGTGGCCATCATCAAGAAGCGCGCGGAGCTGTACCCGGAGATGCGGCGCAAGGAGCCCTACGCGTCGCTCCTCAACGGCTACATCCCGGGCGAGGACATCCTGGTCAAGCGGCAGCTCTGGGAGATCATCGGCAAGATCAAGTACCTGCAGGGCGTCCAGATGGACAAGATCCTCTTCTTCGAGGACGACGCCAAGGATGGCTCGGTCAAGCCGCAGCGGCTCCTGGCGCGCGCGGGCAAGCTCCCCTCGGGCAGCAACGCCTTGGCCCTCAACTACGAGGCCTCGCCCAAGCCCTCGCCGGATCACCCGTTCGTGCAGCCGAAGGCGATCGCGGTGCCCACCAACGTCGGCGATGACGAATACGGCCAGAAGCTCAGCGAGCTCAACAAGCGCGCCGCCGACGGCACCCCGCGGCAGTGGGGCCTCGTGGTCGCGGACGGCAAGCTCGGCAAGAACAACCCGATGGAGCAGCTGCGCGACGTGCTGGTGCTCAAGCAGCTCCTCGCGGTGAACCCGACGCTGTCGCTCTCGATCAAGGACTTCAAGGCGGGCCGGCAGCTCATCATCCCGGAGCGCGAAGACCTGACGCAACGGTTCCACATCGTCGACACCGACACCGCGCGCATGTTCTACGAGGTGACGCAGGTCTACCAAGCGTTCGACCGCGAGTTCACCTACCAGCGCAAGCGCATCACCAAGCTGATGGACGAGCAGTGGCCCGAGTCGGGGCCCGACCAGAAGTAACCGCTCATCGATACCTTGAAGGACAGCTTGAAGCCGTACCGGGGACCTCGCCCGCCGCTCGCAGCGGTTCGGCGGGGTCTCCTGCTTGGTGGCGGTTTGCGAGTGCGCTGCTCGTCTCGGTGACGAGCGAGCCGACCGACTCGGTGACGCGGGTCACTTCCCCGGATCGGGAGGTGGGTTACACTGAAACTCCTCCTGCGGCAGCGGGCCTCGCGCATGCTCCGTTCCAAGCTCCTCGGTCTGCTCCTCTGCACCGCCGCGTTCGTGGCCGGTGCTCCCTCGCGCGCGCTCGGCGGCCTCGACGAAGACGAGGGTGGCCTGGCCCGGCGGGATGACCCGAACCGCCGCGCCGAAGCGCTGCGCCGCCTGAACGGCGACCGCACGCCCGAGGAGCGCTTACACTTATTGGGGGAGGCCCACCGGGAGGCTGTCCGCGAGGCGGCGAGGCTGGAGAGCGCCCGCGCCTTCAGGGCGGACGCCGCGGTCACGGGCCAGGTGTGGATCAACCTGGGGCCCACCTCGGCGGCCTACGAGAGCAACGGCGTGCAGTACAGCGAGGTGGACTCGGGCCGCGTGCGCAAGATCGTGCCGCACCCGCTCGACGCGAACATCGTCTATCTCGCCACCGCGGGCGGCGGCGTCTGGAAGAGCTTCGACGCGCTCAAGCCCGTCACCTCGACCACCGGCCCGCACTGGACGCCGATCACCGAGTCGATCGGCTCGCTGTCGATCGGCGCGCTCGCGCTCGACCCGCGCAGCCCCGAGACCCTGGTGCTCGGCCTGGGCGACCCATTCGACGTGCAGACGCCGGGGCTCGTCACCTCGGATGACGGCGGGGCGCACTGGAGCGCGCCGGTCTCGCTGCAGGGCGCCTACGGCAGCGGCAGCGTGCAGACCGCCACCTCGGTGCGCGACCTCGCCTTCGACGGCGGCACGGGCACCATCTTCGCCGCCACCGACGTCGGCCTCTTCCGCGGCCCGGTCGGCGGCATCGGCGCAGGTTGGACGCTGGTGGACCTGACACCGACCCACAGCGCGATGTCGTGCTGGAGCGTCGCCTGGGTCGGCGGGGGCGTGTGGCTCGCCACCTGCCAGGACAGCGGGGGCAGCGGGCGACTCTTCCGCGCGACCGACGGCGGCCACGGTTGGGCGGAGATCACCTCTCTCCCCGACCCGAACGGCGCGAAGATGCCCGGCCGCGGCCGGATGACGCTCGCCGCCGCGGCAGGCGACGCCTCCAACCCGAACAACGCGCGCGTCTACCTGCTGGCCGCCGGGTACAACCAGGCGCACCCGTCGATCGGCACGTACTGGGACCAGAAGGACGTCTACAAGTCGACCAGCGGCGGGGCGACCTGGAGCAGCCTCGCGATGTACGACGAAGCGGCGGCCCCGCTCGGCTCAGCGGTGAACAAGCCCCGCAACCCCAACGCCGATCAGTCCGACTGCGACGTGCTCCACGACCAGGCCTGGTACAATCAGGCCATCCAGGTGGACCCGCGCGACGGCGACCGCGTCTTCATCGGCGGCAACCTCTCGCTCATCCGCACCAAGGACGGCGGTATCAACTGGGATATCATCTCCAATTGGCTGCCCCGCTCGCCGACCATCTCGAACCAGTACAACCTGCCCTACATCCACGCCGACTTCCACGCGATGGCGGTGGCGACGGCGGGCGTGCAGGCGAGGCTCTACGTCGGCACCGACGGCGGCCTCTTCGCGAGCGACGACCAGCCGCTCGCGACGTCGTGCCCCAACTCGCAGGGCTTCTACCTCTACTGCAGCGCCTTCACCGGGCCAGCGGGCTACTCCGGCACCACGGTGCCGCCGGGCAGCGCAAAGACTGGCATACCCTCGCCGTCGTTCACCTCGAAGATGAACCGCGGCGTCGTCAGCCACCTCGCCTACAGCATCGCCGCCGACGAGGCCGACCCGACGAGCCAGGTGCTGATGGGCGGCCTGCAGGACAACGGCACCCGCCTGCGCGCGCAGCTGGCGGGCGACACCACCCCCACCGTCTTCAACCAGGTGATCGGCGGCGACGGGTTCGGCGTGGCGCTCGGCCGCTCGGTGGACACCACCTCGGCGATGCCGTGCTACGGCAAGACCGGGTCGCTCTTGATCGGCACCGTCTACACGATGATCTGGCGGTCGACTGATTGCGGCTCCAACTTCGGCCCGGCGGTGAAGGGCATCGGCGCCTGCACCAAGAACCCCACCGCGATCGACCTCGGCCTCACGGGCGGCAACCCCTGCCAGCTCGACTTCGGCAGCAACTTCTTCATGAAGATGGCCACCGACTGGAGCGACTCCACCGGCAAGACCTTCCTCACGCTGATCAACGCGGGCGGCGGCGCGGGCGACATCTACCGCACGCAGGACAGCGCGGCCACCTGGGTGAAGATCAACGGCGCCATCAAGCTGGGCGGCGGCGCCAGCGTCGCCACCTTCCCCGGACAGCTGTATTACGTCGGTGCCCACCCGCGGACGGCCTTGAGCTATCTGGCCGTCAGCAACAAGTTTGTTTATGTAACATTGGACGGCGGCGCCAACTGGACCGAGAGCACAGCGCCGCCGCGCTCGCGGCTCACCTCGGCGGCGTTCGATCCGGGCGACTCCACCCGCAAGACCATCTGGGCCACCAGCCGCAGCACCACGCTGGGCCTCGGCGCGCACGTCTTCGTCAGCACCGATGGCGGGGGCTCGTGGACCGCGAAGCCCGGCAGCGGCGCCGGCGCGCTCCCCGATGTGCCAGCCAACGCGGTGAAGGTCGACCCGAGCGACTCCAAGACCGTCTACCTCGGCACCGAGATCGGCCTCTACCGCTCGCAGGACGGCGGCGGCTCCTGGAGCCGCTACGGGCGCGGGCTGCCGCTGGTCTCGGTCACCGAGATCAGCGTCGGGGCCGCCTCGACCTTCTTGCGCATCTCGACGTTCGGCCGCGGCTTCTGGGAGATCAACCCGCGCACCGACGTGCCCGCGGGCCCGCTCGGCAACGGCGACCTGGACCGCAACCAGGTCCTCGACGCCTTCGACCTGCTGCTGCAGGCGGCGGAGCTCTTCTCGACCACCGCCGACCCGCTCTACGACGCGCAGGGCAACCTGGTCGGGACCAACAACCTGATCGACGGCAGCGACGTGGACGCGCTGGTGGCGCGTCTCGGGGGAAGGCCATGACGCGGACGCGGGGGGGGTTGTGCTTCCTGCTCTTGGGTCTCCTGGTCGCGGCGCCGGCCGGACGAGCGGAGCCGAGGCTGCAGACTGGAGAGCTCGCCAGCCGGCGCGAGGCGATGACCGCGCACCTCCGCGAGCGCGTGAAGGAGCGCCTGCGCGCCGCGCGTGACGGCGGGGCTCACGAGCGCGACGACCCGGTGGGGCGCGCCGCGGCGCGCGAAGTTCTGCAGGCCGAGCGCGATCCTGCCGCCCAGGTAGAGATCCTCCAGGCCGCCGCCGAGGAGGCAAGGCGGGCAGGGCTGCGCTGGGCGGGCTTCAGCGCGCAGGCCGCGGTGAAGGGCAACGCCTGGGTGAGCCTGGGCCCCGACAACGCGGCCTTCGCGCAGAACGGCTCTTCTTCGCTCGCGAAGATCGATTCGGGCCGGGCCAAGCGCATCCTGGTGCACCCGACCAACCCCGACACCGTGTACTTCGCGGTGAGCGGCGGCGGCGTCTGGAAGACCTTCAACGCCTCGCGGCCGATCGGGCAGGGCGGGCCCTCGTGGCTGCCGATCGGCGACGCCATCGGCTCGCTCTCGATCGGCTCCTTGGCGATGAACCCGAACGACCCGGAGTCGCTCCTCTTGGGCTTGGGCGACTTCCACGACGTCAAGACGCCGGGCCTCGTCCACTCGGAGGACGGCGGCCAGACCTGGGGTCCGAGCCCGGTGGTGGTGCTTTCGGGCAAATACACCCTCAATGGCACGACCTATACCGCCACCTCTGTGCGGGATATTCAGTTCGATCCGACCGGTAATGGCACGGTCCTCGTTGCCACCGACGTGGGCATCTTCCGCGCGGGCAGCTTCGGGCAGGTCACCTCCTCGGGGTGGACGCTCACCGATGTGAGCGCCAACAGCGTGACCGGGAACAAGGGCGAGGTGAACGCCTGCTGGAGCCTCGCCTGGGCGGGGCCGCAGACGTGGCTAGCCACCTGCCAGAACTTCGGCGCCACCTCGGTCGTCAACGGCTACGGCGCGGGCCGCCTGGTGAAGAGCCTCGACGGCGGCGCCACCTGGGCCGAGTACACCTCGCGGCTCCCGGGCGATCCCAGCGTCGCGTCGCAACCGGGCCTGATCGGGCTGGGCCGGATGACGCTCGCGGCCGCGCCGGCCAAGACCATCACCACCGCGACCAAGACGCGCGTCTACGCGCTGGCGGCGACCAACCTCTACCAGGCCTCCAAGTCGGGCTTCGGCCAGCAGCAGAAGGACATCTTCGTCAGCACCGACGGGGGCGAGGCATGGGCCAGCCTGGGCGCCTACGCGGGCTCGGGGAAGAAGCCCACCAATGCGTTCACCAACGCGAGCTTCGGGCTCCAGGACGACCTCGACGTGGTGCACTACCAAGCCGACTACAACCAGGCGCTCGCGGTGGACCCGAACAACGTCGACAACCTCCTGGTCGGCGGAAACCTGGCGATGCTCCGCAGCAAGGACGCGGGCAAGACCTGGGACCTGATGTCCTTCTGGCTCCCCGACCCGCGCGCCGCGCCGAACGGGAACCTGCTGCCCACCAAGATGTACGTGCACGCCGACTGGCACGCGATGGCGCTCTCGTATGCCGGCGGGTCGCTCACCTTCTGGGCCGGCACCGACGGCGGCCTCTTCCGCTCCACCGACGTCCTCAGCGCCGCGGCGGGGCAGGCGACCTTCGACGACGCGCCCAACCACGGCCTCGTCACCCACCTCGCCTATAGCGTGGCGACCGGCGCGCAGAAGACGGCCGGCGGCGCCTGCGCGCCGGGCGCCAACGGCGACCTCGTCTTTGGCGGCCTGCAGGACAACGGCACCCGCCTCCGCGCGCTCAGCGGGCCCACGCCTTCCACCTTCAACGCTGTCACCGGCGGCGACGGCTTCGGCGTGGCGATGGGCTGCGCCACCGGCAGCGCCACCATGGGCTCGCTGCTCCTCGCCTCTTATGTGGCGCAGATCAACCGCTCGACCGACGGCGGGGCGAGCTTCAACCTGTCGAACTGCTGCAACGAGACGGACGGGAGCTGCTTCGTCGGCGGCACGCTCGACACCACGCTCCCCGTCAACTCCCGCATCTGCAAGAGCCAGATGGGCACAGCCTGTCCGAGCCGGAGCTCGACGACGCCGGCAGATCCCACCGACCAGTGCACCGCCCTCGACGTGTATTACAATTTCGTGATGGTGCTCGCGGCCGACCAGGCCGACCCCAAGGGCCAGACCGTGCTGGTGCCCGTCACCGATGGCAGCGCCCACCTCTTCGGCGGCAGCGCGAACCCCGACTACCACCACGGCACCATCTGGGCGTCGTC
>JAYWAO010000036.1:0-19509 GCA_043782365.1 Deltaproteobacteria bacterium | reverse complement strand
GCGGCTCGATGAGGAACGGATCCCACGGGCGCCCGAGCCGCTCCAGCGCGTCGAGCCCGGCCTCTGCCCGCAGCGCGCCGTCGTCGCCCAGCTCGCGGCGCAGCTCCCCGCGGCGGCGCTCGGAGTCGGCGGGCAGCGAGAGCCGCAGCTTCTCGCCGAGCAGCTGGAACGCGCCCGCTGTCGGTGCGGCCTGCCGGACCAGGTCCTGGCCGAGGCCCAGCTCGTCGATCGCCGCGCTCGCCGCCGGCAGCTGGCGCAGCGGCGGGATCATCGGGTGCGAGGCTGGGAGCAGCCACCCGTCGCTCTCGCGCGCGGCCCCTGCGCTGCTCAGCGGGGCGAGTAATACTCTAAGCCCGCGCCTCGCCAGGAGCGCGCCTGCTGCCGCGCCGCCGACGTCGGACCCGAGCACCACCACGTCGTAGACGCGGCGGGCCCCTGCCGGGAGCGCGGGCGGCGCCTTGCTGCCGAACCCCATCACCACCTGGCCGCTCCCCCCTGCGGGTCCTGCGCGGTCTCTGCTCCCGATGGCTCCACCGCGGACGCGGACGCCGCCGCGAAGGGCTCGCCGGGCGAGACGATCGCCTCGGCGCCGCCGCCGCCGCCCTCGAAGCCGGTGACGCGCGCGCGCCGCTTGCCGCCCTCGTCCACCAGCTCGACCGCGCCCAAGATCACGAGGCGCACCGCCCGCACGTAGGAGGTGTGCTCCTGCGCGTGGATGCGGGCCTGCAGCGACTCCTCGGTGTCGTCCGGCAGCACCGGCACCGCCGCCTGCACCAGGATGGGGCCGGTGTCGGTGCCCTCGTCGACGAAGTGCACCGTGCAGCCCGCCACCCGCACGCCGGCCTGCAGCGCCTGCCGCGCGCCGTGCATGCCCGGGAACGACGGGAGCAGCGCCGGGTGGATGTTCAGCACCCGGTCCGGGAACGCGCGCAGCAGCACCGCGGTGATGATCCGCATGAAGCCCGCGAGGCAGACCAGCTCGACGCCGTGCGCCTGGAGGACGGCCACCAGCTTGGTGTCATACTCTTCGCGCTTGAGCCCTTGGTGGGGCAGCAGCACCGCCGGCACGCCCGCGTCGCGCGCGCGCTCGAGGCACCTCGCGCCGGCCACGTTGCAGATCACCACCGCGACCTGCGCCTGCAGCGCACCAGCGGCGCAGGCGTCGAGCAGCGCCTGCAAGTTGGAGCCGGAGCCCGAGGCGAGCACGCCCAGCCGGGCGGGCCGCGCTGCAGTGCCGAGCGCGCTCATCTTCGCTACTGGCCCGCGGGGGTGAAGACCACGTCGGGCTCGCCGAGACCGGGCGCCGCCTCGACCACGCCGATCGGCCAGGAGGCGACGCCGCTCTTCTCCAGCAGCGCCTGCGCCGCCGGGACGTCGCGCGCCGAGAGCACCGCGCACATCCCGATGCCGCAGTTGAAGGTGCGCAGCATCTCGTCCGGCGCCACGCCCCCCAGCTCCTGGATGCGCCCGAAGATGGCCGGCCGCGGCCAGGACGCAGGGTCGATGCGCGCGCGGGTCTCCGCCGGGAAGACGCGCGGCAGGTTGCCAGGCAGCCCGCCGCCCGTGATGTGCGCGAAGGCGTGCACGTCGAGGTTCTTGCGCAGCTCGAGGCACTCCTTCACGTAGATGCGCGTGGGCGTCAAGAGCTCGTCGGCCAGCGCGGGCGTGAGCGGGAGCCCGGCCTTCTCGAGCAGCACCTTGCGCGCGAGCGAGTAGCCGTTGGAGTGGAGCCCCGTCGAGGCCATGCCGAGGATGACGTCGCCCGGCTTGATGCGCGAGCCGTCGAGGATGAGGTCCTTCTCGACCACGCCCACGCAGAAGCCCGCGAGGTCGTACTCGCCGTCGGTGTAGAAGCCCGGCAGCTCCGCGGTCTCGCCGCCGATCAGCGCGCAGCCCGCGCGGACGCAGCCCTCGGCGATGCCGGCGATCACCCGCTCGGCGTCGGCCGACCGGAGCCGTGAGGTGGCGAAGTAGTCGAGGAACACCAGCGGCTCGGCGCCGCAGACGACCACGTCGTTGACGCTCATGGCGACGAGGTCGATGCCCACCGTGTCGTGCTTGCCGGTCAGGAACGCGAGCTTGAGCTTGGTGCCGACGCCGTCGGTGCCGACCACCATCACGGGCTCGGTGTAGCCCTTGGGGATCTGGAAGAGGCCGCCGAACCCGCCGATACCCCCGAGGACCTCCTTGCGCATGGTGCGCCGCGCGAGGGGCTTGATCTTCTCGACGAGGAGGTCGCCCTCCTCGATGTCCACCCCTGCGTCGCGGTAGGTGGAGCCTGCTTGGGTCGGAGGGGCGTCTGCGGGGATGGCCATGGCGCGCGGACAATATGCCGGGGGAGTGGCGTTGCAAAGCACCGGTTGCAGGCAGGTGCAACGCGGGGTGCAACACCCGGGCGCCCGGGTTGCGCGCCAGGGCCGGGCGGGGTCGGGGATGGGTCCCCTGCGTCGGGACCGGGTTCGAAGCCCGGCGACGCCGCCAGCGAGCAGCGGCGCGACGTGGCGGTGGACCACCTGCTGCAGATCGCCGCCGGTCTCGACGACGCGCTCGCCGCGCCCGGCGCCGACGCGGCGAGGCGCGACGCCAGCGCTCCGCTGCGCAGGCTGCAGGCGGAGCTGGCGCAGTCCGCGCCCGCGGAGTCCGCCGCCCACACCCCCGTTGACCCGCTCCGCCGCCTGCGGGCATGAGTGCACCAGGGGAGGCGCGCTTGCCCGATTCGCCCGTCAGCCAGCAGTTGGTGCTCGAGACACCGGCGCCCACCGCCGCCGGCGCAACCGTGGCCGGTCGGCCTCCTCCGCTCGCCAAGGGGCTGGTGCTCGCCGGCCGCTTCGAGCTGGTGCGCCCGCTCGGCTCGGGCGGCCTCGCCGAGGTGTGGCTCGCCCAAGACCGCACGCTCGGCGCCGAGGTGGCGATCAAGGCCCTGCATGCCCACCTCGCGCGCGACCAGCCCCTCTGCGAGCGGTTCCGGCGCGAGCTGGCGGTGACCCGCGGGCTCGACCACGCGGGCATCGTCAAAGTGTATGACTTGTTCGACCACGGCGGCCGCCCGTTCTTCTCGATGGAGCTGCTGCGCGGGGAGGCTCTCTCCGAGCGCCTGCGCCGCGGTCCCCTCCCGCCCGCCGAAGCCCGCGCGGTGGCCCGCGAGGTGGCGAGCGCGCTGCAGGCCGCGCACCGGGCCGGCGTGGTCCACCGCGATCTCAAGCCGCAGAACGTCTTCCTCGAGGGGCCGGCCGGCGGCGCGCCCGGAGCCGCTCCGCCCTCCGTGGAGTCGGGTTCACTGCGGGTGAAGCTGCTCGACTTCGGCCTCGCCCGCGCCGCCGGCCAGGCCCGGATGACCGCCGCCAGCACCGTGCTCGGCACCCCGGGCTACATCGCGCCCGAGGTGCTCGAGGGCGCGCCCGCCGACGGCCGCGCCGACCTCTACGCGCTCGGCGCCGTGCTCTTCGAGCTCTTCACGGGCAAGCGGGCCTTCGCCTCGGTGGACGCGTGGGCGGTGCTGGAGCAGAAGAAGCGCGCCCCTCCCCTGCTGCGGCCGCTCTGCGAAGGCGCCACCGCGGTCACGGACGGCGACGAGCGCCTGGTCGCCCGCTGCCTCGAGCCCGACCCGGAGCGCCGCTTCCTCGATGCCGGCCAGCTCCTGCGCGCCCTGGACGGGGCCGCGGTGCCCGACGCGCCGCCCAGCCCGCCCGCGCTCACCAGCGGGCCGCACGACGTGGTGGTCCGCCGCGGCATCGGCTTCGGCGCTCGCGGCCGCCTCAAGAAGGCGCTGGCGCGGCTGGGGCTCGAGTGGCCCGGCTTCTCGTGGAGCGTGAAGCTGAGCGTCGCGGGTGAGGCCGTCCTCGCCTCGGGCGCCAGCCGCAGCACGGCCGATGCGCTGGTGGCCGCGCTGCAGGCCGAGGGGGTCGGCGCGCAGGTGGTGCCGCACGCGCCGCAGGGCAAGGTCACGCGCTGGCTCGGGGCGCAGCGCTGGCTGGTGCCCGCCGCCGGGGCGCTGCCGGCGTCGTCGTTCCTGCTGTGGGGGCTGGCGGGGCTCGGGCGCCCGCACGACTCCACCCTCCTGTTGGGGCTGGCGGGCGCGGGCTTCCTCGGCCCGGTCCTGGGCGCGATGGCGATGTCGCTCGCGGGGATGGTGCAGGGCACGGCGCGGCCCGCGCCGCTCTCGAGCGAGGTGACGCCGGCCCCCGCGGTCGGCCGTCTCCGGCGCTGGCTGCGGGCGGCGCGGCGGAAGCGCTCGCTCTTGGTGGGCCTCGCTTGGGCGGTGGCCGCCTCGTCCGCCCTGACCGGCCTGTTGCTCTTGTTCCGCCTGGGCGACGCCGGGCCGCACGCGCCGCCGGTCCACTTCTCCTGGCCGCTATTCTGGACCTCGATCAAGGAGGGCTTCTTCCCCTCGTTCCTCCTCTGGAGCTTCGGCTGGGCGACGGCCGCGGCGGCCATCCTCGGCTCTCCCGACGCCGCCACGCGGCTGCTCGAAGAGGGGGACCCCGCGGTGCGCCGGCTCGCCGCGGGCATCGAGCGGCGGCTCACGCTCTTGCGCGAACGGCTGGCGGCGGCGCCGGCGTCGGAGCGGATGGTGCTCGAAGGGCTCGCTATAGCCGCGCAGGAGCTCGGGCGGCACGCACAGGCCCTCGCCACGCGGGCCGCGGCGCTCGGTGACCCCGCGCTCGGGTCCAGCGAGCAGGCGGGGACCGAGGCGCCGACGCTGCCGCACGGGCTGGAGGCGGGCCGCGACCGCGCGCTCGACCGTCTGCTGGAGATCGCCGCCTCGCTCGACGACGCGCTGGCCACCGTGGGCGCGCAGGCGCAGGGGCGCGCGCAGGCCGCGGCGCAGGCAGGGCTGGAGCGGCTGCGGGAGCAGGTGCGGGCGGGGGAGGGCGCCGCGCAGCGGGTGGCGGTGGAGTCCGCGGCGGCCTGGGTGGCGCCGACCCCGGTGGCGCCCTTGCAGGTGCCCGGCAAGGGGCGCGAACGGTAGACGAGGCGGCGCTCAAACCTACGGCAACCTCGACGTCAACGCCCCCGGCCACGTTCCCTCCGCTCGACATCGAGCGATCCCGTGTAGAATCTTCCAGTGCCCCCTCCCGCCGATCCACCGCCCCTGATCCGGTCGGGTCTCCTCGCCCGCTACCGCCTGCGGGAGGTGATCGGCACCGGCGGCATGGGCACCGTCTACGAGGCGGAGGACGAGAGCCTCGGCCGCCGGGTCGCGCTCAAGCTGCAGCGCGAGGACGGCCCCGAGGCCACCTCGAAGGCCCGCGCCGAGCGGTTCCTCCGCGAGGCCCGCATCACCGCGATGCTCGAGCACCCCAACATCGTCCCCGTGCTCGAGGTCGGCGAGCTGGAAGACGGCGTCCCCTACTACACGCAGCGCCTCGTCAGCGGCATGACGCTCGCGAAGGCGCTGGCCGCGGCGCCCGACCTGGCCGCGCGCCTCGCCCTCCTGCCGCACTTCCTCGACCTCTGCCACGCCATCGCTTACGCCCACGGCCGGGGCGTCATCCACCGCGACGTCAAGCCCGGCAACGTGATGGTCGGCCCCTTCGGCGAGACGGTGGTGGTCGACTGGGGTCTCGCCCGCCTGCGCAAGCCGAACGCCGAGATCGGCGGCGAGGACGACACCCCGCAGGCCCCCGCGCTGGCCCCGCTCCTCCCCTCGCCGCCCGAGGTGAAGCAGCTCCCCAGGCCCGGCCTCACGCTGGAGGGCCAGGCGGTGGGCACGCCGGGCTACATGAGCCCCGAGCAGGCCGCCGGGAAGCTCGACCTCGTCGACGAGAAGAGCGACGTCTTCTCCCTCGGCGCGGTGCTCTTCGAGATCCTGGTCGGTCATCCGCCGCTCCCGGGCAAGAGCCACGAGGAGGTGCTGCGGCGCGCGCTCGCCGGGCCCATCCCGGAGGCGCGCGGCGAGGGCATCCCCCCCGACCTGGCGGCGGTGGCGGCGAAGGCGCTCTCGCCCGGCCGCGACCAGCGCTACGCCGACGCGGCCCAGATGGAGGCCGACGTCTCGCGCTGGAGCGAGGGCAAGCTGGTGGGGGCCTATCGCTACTCGGCGTTCCAGCGGGTGCAGCGCCTAGCCAACCGGCACCGGATCGCGACGCTCTCGGCGGTGGTCACGCTGCTGGTCGCGGGCGCGTGGCTCGGCAGCGTCGGGGGCCGGGCGTTGGAGGCGCGCCGGCAGCGCAACGCCCAGCGCACCATGCTGGGGATGCGCGACTCGGTGGTGGCGAAGTGGGATCACGCTGCCATCCACTTCGCCGAGGCCCGGGTCGCGCGCGACACGCCCGTGGCGCGCTGGGGGCAGGCCATCGCGGGCGTCACCGGGCCGGAGCCGCTCTATTCGCTCAAGCGGCCGGCCTGGCAGGTCCGCGCGCTGGCCTTCGCGCCCGACGGCAGGAGCTTCGCGGCAGCCGGCGCCGACAAGCGGCTGCGGATCGTCGAGACCTCCACGGGCCTGGAGCGGGTGCGCTTGGAGCTGTCCGGCCCCGTCACCGCGCTCGCCTACACGCCCGACGGCAAGGCGCTGGCCGCCGCGGTGGACCAGACGGTGGTGCTGGTCTCTCCGTCGCAGGGCGCGCGGCGGGGCACGCTGCAGTTGGAGGCGCAGGTGAGCGCGCTCGCGTTCTCGTCGGAGAGCGCGCGCCTCGCCGTGGCCGCCGGAGTCGAAGTGCGCGTCTTCGACCTCGCCAGCCGCGCCGAGGTCGCCCGGCTGGTGGCCACTGGTCCGGTCGAGACGGTTCGCTTCCTCCCCTCGGGTGAGGTGGCTTTCGGCGGCGCGGCGCTGCCCGGCGTGCGCCGTTGGGACCCCGCGCAGGCTCGGAAGGCTCCGCAGGCGGTCGGCCCGGTCACCCTCCACGCCACCCAGCTCGCCACTTGTGACGGGCCGGTGATGGCGGTCTCCGATGGCGCCGTCGCGTTCTCGTGGAGGCTCGGCGCCCAGGGCGCGCTCGCCTCCTCCGAGCCGCTGGGCCGCGGGTGCTCCCGGTTCGCGCTCTCCCAGGACTGCCGCACGCTCACCTGCCTGGGCGAGGGCGGCGAGCTGATGTTCTGGGACCTCGCCAGCCGGGTGCTGCTCGCCGGCCACTCGGGCAACTCGCGCCTCGCCGTCACGGGCGCGCTGACCTTCGATGGCGAGCGGCTGGTGGTGGGCAGCTCCGACCACACCGTGCGCCTCTGGTCGGTCGCCGGGATGCGGGCCCACAGCGGGCACCGCGGGGTGGGCGTCAGGCCGACCGGGCTCGCGTGGTCGGCCGACGGCGCGCTGCTCGTCTCCACCGACCGCGGCGGCGCCGTGCTCTTCTGGGACCCCTCCACGGGCGCGCTGCAGGCCGAGCTGCCCATTCATCTGGGCGGCGCGCGGGCCGTAGCGTTTCCGCCACTCCCCGGACTCTGGGCCACCGCGGGCCACGACGGCGTGCGCCTCTGGAGCGGTCGCACTCCGCGGCCCGGCGCGGCGCTCGCCGACGCGACCACCGCGCTGGCGTTCTCCCCCAACGGCGCCACGCTGGCCGCCGGCGGTGAAGACGGCGCGCTCCGGCTGATCCCGCTCGCGGGCGGCGCGGCGGTCACGCTGCCAGCCCACTCGCGCGCGGTGCACGCGGTCGCCTACTCTCCGGACGGCGCCCGGCTGGCCTCGTCGAGCGCGGACGGCAGCGTCCTGCTCTGGGACCCGCGCGCGCAGCGCCTCCTGACCCGCCTCGAAGGGCACGAGGGCGAGACCCGCGGGCTCGCCTTCTCTCCGGATGGCAGCGCGCTGGTGACGGGCAGCCTCGACCGCACCCTGCGTCTCTGGGACCCCAGCGATGGCCGCGCCCTGGGCGTCCTGCAGGCTTGGTTCAGCGGCGAGTCCACCGGGCTCGCCTTCGCGCCGCTGGGGTCCGCTCCGGGCGCCGGGATGCTCCTCTCGGCCAACACGCCCTACTCGCTGCAGGGGTGGGACCTGCGCAGGCGCGAGCTGGTGATGGAGATCGGGGGCGGCCTCCCGCTGGCGGGGCTCGCCCCGTCGCCCGACGGCAGGCGGCTGGCGCTCCTGCGCCAGGACGGGCTCCTCCAACTGCAGCCGCTCGACGGCGTGGAGCGCCTCGGCAGCCCCGCAGAGGACCTCGCCGCCCTGCTCTCCTTCTACAAGTACCTACCCGAAGCCGACGAGCTGGTCCGGGACGAAGACGGGCTCCGCCCGCCGGCCGAGAGGTGAGGCGAAGCCAGAAGGATGTTGGGCACCTCTAGCTAAAGCTAGAGCAGCTCTAGACAGGACTCTTGCGGACTGTTACCGGTGTATTTCTGTACCCCGGCCAGCAAAAACCCCCACCCCGGTCACTCCTCGCATGAAGGTCGTGCTCGCCGATGACCACCCCCTGATGCGGGCAGGGCTCCGCAGCGTGCTCGCGGCCCACAAGGACATCGCCATCCTCGCCGAGGCGAGCGACGGGCAGGCCGCGCTGGACGCGATCCGCGCCCACCAACCAGACGTCGCGGTGCTCGACATCCAGATGCCGCGCCTCTCGGGTCTCGAGGTCGCCCGCACGCTGGTGGCCGAGAAGACCAGGACCGCGCTGGTGCTGCTGACGCTCCACCGCGAGGAGGCCGACCTCACCGCCGCGCTGGATGCCGGCGTGACTGGCTACGTGCTCAAGGACGACGCCACCTCCGACCTGGTCGATGCCCTCCGCTCGGCCGCGCGGGGCGAGATGTACGTCTCGCCCAAGCTGACCGGCCTCTTGGTCCGCTCGCTCCAGCGGGGCGACACCGATCCGGCCACCGCGCTCACCCAGCGCGAGCGCGAGGTGCTGCGCCACCTCGCCGAAGGGCTGCGCAGCAAGGAGATCGCCGCCGCGCTGGGGCTCTCGACCAAGACCGTGGAGAGCTACCGGGCGGCGCTGATGGACAAGCTGGGCATCCGCTCGATCGCGGGGCTGGTGAAGTACGCGCTCAATCACCGCCTCACCGACCTGGGTCACTGAGGGTGCCAGCACCCTCCGTGAGCGCCGCGGCGGCAGCGGCCCGCAGCGAGCGGCCTGCCTTCCAGGTGCCCCCGGGTGTGTTCGAGGAGACGCTGCAGGGGCTCGTCGCGCAGGCGCCCGAGCCCGAGGCCGCGCTCGCCGCGCTGCAGATCGGCGACCTCTACCTCGCCGCAGCGTGCGCTCGAGGTGACCCCGCTGCCCTCGCGGAGTTTGACGCCCGCGTGCTCCCGGGTGCGGTGAGGGCCACCGCCAAGCTCGGCGGCGCAGCCGACTTCGTCGACGAGGTGGCGCAGGCCGTCCGCAGGCGCCTCTTCACCGGAGGGCCCGGCGAGCCCCGGCGCATCGCCAGCTACGGCGGCCGCGCCGCGCTGGAGAGCTGGACCCGGGCGGTCGCGCTGCGGGTCGCCTCCGGCCTGCGCGGGACCGCCCACGCGGAGCGGACCTTCGTGGACGAGAAGCTGGCAGCGCTGGCGGCGGGCGAGTCGGCCGAGCACGACCTCATCCACGCCCAGCTGCGGCGCGAGTTCAAGCACTGCTTCGCCGAGGCGCTGGCCAGCCTCCCGTCGCGGTCGCGCTCGGTGCTGCGGCTCCACCTCGTCGACGGCGTCACCCTCGACGGGCTGGCGACCGCCTACGGGGTCCACCGCGCCACCGTGGCCCGCTGGCTGGCCTCGGCGCGCAGCTCGCTGCTCAAGCGGACGCGGGCGCGGCTCGCCACCCTCCTGCGCCTGGGGCCGGGCGAGATCGACAGCCTGATCGCGCAGGCCCGCAGCAGGCTGGAGATCAGCCTCGCCGGCTTCCTGGCGTCGAGCGACCAGCCCGCTTCGGGCTAGGTCATCGCTCGGCTGGCGGCCGGAGCTGCTCTTCGTCGCGCACCAGATCGCCGTCGGCGGCCGTGTACTTGTACAGCTTCATTAGCTTCGCAAGCTCCTGCTCGGGGCTGCCCAGCCGCTCGACGGCGTCCATCTGCTGCAGCTGCAGCAGCCCGTCGGCGCGCAGCAGCGCCACGGTCCGGCCGTCGGGCGAGAATGCGAGGCCCCTGAGCAGCTGGTTGGCGCCCAGCTCCATCAGCACCGAGCGCCCCTCCACGTCCCACAGGTGGAGCGCGTGCTGGCTGCTGGCGAGGAGCAGGCCGGCGGCCGGCGCCTTGCCGAGCGGCGCGAAGGCCAGCGCCGAGCACTCGCCGCTGAAGGGCGCCTGCAGCGTCCCCAGCGCGGCGCCCGTCTCCGGCGACCAGAGCCGCAGCTTCTGGTCGAGGCTGCCCGACACCAGGGTCTTGCCGTCGGGTGAGAACGCCAGCGCCTTCGGCTCGCCCTCCAGCCCTTCGAGCCGGGCGACCAGGAGGCGCGAGCGCGGATCCCACAGCAGCACGCTCCCATCGGCGCTGGAGGTCGCCAGCCGCGCGCCGTCGGGCGAGTACGCCACTGCGTGCACCTCGCGCGAGTGAGCGGGCAGGGTGATCGGCGGGCCTCCTGCTTGCGGCCCTGCGCCCTGCTGCGACACCAGCAGGAGGCGCACCGCGCCGTCCTGGCCGCCCGCCGCGAGCACCAGCCCCGAGGGGTCGAACGCCAGCGCGCTGGTGGGCTCGCGCAGCGCCCGGCCGGGCTGCGGCTCGTCTCCCTTCCAGAGGCGCACGCCGTCCTGGCCAGCGCTCGCCCAGAGCCGACCGGCGCTGGCGGCCGCCGGGAAGGCCACCGCGCGCGCGCCCCCTTGGTGGGCCGCCACCTCGCGGAGGAGCTCGCCGGTGGCGGAGTTCCACAGCTGCACCAGCCCGCCGAGATCGGCCGAGGCGAGCATCCCCGCGCCCGACCAGGCCAGCGCTGCGGCGCGCGTGCCCGTGCCGCGGTGGCCGGAGTGGGCCCGCGCCTTGCCGTGGGTCCAGACGCGCACCGCGTGGTCGGAGTTCGAGACCACCAGCCGCTCTCCGTCGGGCGAGAGCGCGCCGTCGTTGACGTGCAGGAGGGAGCCCGCCAGCGAGCCGTACATCACCCGCGCGGTGGTGTCCCAGAAGCCCAGCCCCCCTCCCACGCCGAGGCAGACCAGCGTGTGGCAGTCCTTGGAGAGCGTGAAGTCCTTGCAGTTGCCGCTCTGCAGCAGCGCGGGCTCGGGCGGGGCGTCGGCCTGCCCCGGGAGCGACCACAGGTACGAGTTGCCGATCGGGTCGCTGGCGGCGAGCAGCGGGCCCGCGCAGCCGGCCAGGGCGTGGGACCTGAGGTCTGGCGGTCCGTAGGGCTGCGGCTGCGCCCCGGGCTGGCCGGGGTCCCAGCGGCGCACGCCCTCGAGCGCTTCGCCGCCGAAGACCAGCTCCCCCGAGGGGAGGAACGCCACCGTCTCGATGGCCGCGGGCGCCTGCATGCGGCCGAGCTCACGCCGGGTGGCGAGGTCCCACACCTTGAGGCTGTCGCCGGTGGCGGCGGCCACCCGCGCTCCGTCGAGCGAGAGCGCGAGCGCGGTGACCTTGCCCTCCGCGTCGATGCGCGCCTCGCGGGCTCCGCGCGCGGGGCTGGTGATCTCCAGCGAGTGGCCAGCGGCGCCGACCAGGTGCGCGCCGTCGGGCGTGAAGGCGAGCGCGGTCACCGGGCTCTCCACCTCCAGGCGCGTCCGCTCCAGCCCCGTCTCGGTCTCGTAGATGCGCAGCACCCGGTCGTCGCCGGCGGCTGCGAAGGTCCTGCCGTCGGGCGCGAACTCCAGCGCCAGCACCTGCCAGCCGCGCCGCTTGAGCTTGTAGAGCGGGACGAGGCCGGTCGGGCCCACGGTGGCGAGGCCCCAGCGGGCCTGCGGAGTGTCGCGCGCCACCCGCGCGCCCGCGAAGTAGGCGCCTCCCCGGTCCCACTGCCCTGCGCCGCCGTAGCGGAGGGCGTTGGCGAGCAGGTCGTCGGCCCGCTGCGCCCGCGCCTGCACCGTGCGGCCCCAGACGCTGCCGAGGAACGCGCCGCCCACCAGCAGCGCGAGCACGAGCGACAGCGTGGTGATCCGGTGCCGGTTGGCGAGCCGCTGCACCCGCTGGAACGCGGTGTAGCGGTAGACGCTCACCAGCTTGCCCTCGCTCCAGCGGGAGACGTCGGCCTCCATCTCCTTGGCGTCGGCGTAGCGCTCGTCGCGGCCGAGGGAGAGCGCCTTGGCGGCCACCGCCGCGAGGTCGGGCGGGACCCCTTCTCCCCGCGCCTCCGGCAGCGGCCCCGAGAGCGCGCGCTTGAGCACCTCCTCGTGGCTCTTGCCAGTGAACGGAGGCCGGCCCACCAGGATCTCGAAGAGCACGGCGCCGAGGCTGAAGACGTCGCTCTTCTCGTCGACCAGATCGAGCCTGCCTGCCGCCTGCTCGGGGCTCATGTAGCCCGGCGTGCCGACGGCCTGTCCCTCGACCGTCAGGCCCGGCGTGGGCGCCGGCTTCGACCCCTCGACCGGCGTGGGGTGCAGGCTCGCGCCCGGCGAGTCGGGCGCGCCGCCGGGGCCCTCGCGGCCGGGCCACAGGCGGGCGAGGCCCCAGTCGACCACCACCGTCTCGCCGAAGGGGCCGACCATCACGTTGCCGGGCTTGATGTCGCGGTGGATGACGCCGCGGCCGTGCGCGTAGGCGACGGCGTGGCAGAGGTCGAGGAAGTGCGGCAGGAGCGCGAGGCGCGCGCGCAGGTCGGGCGCCGAGGCCAGCGCCTTCGCCAGCGTGCGGCCGCTCACCAGCCGCTGCGTGTAGTACGGGACGCCATCCTCCAGCGTGCCCACCTCCAGCACGGGGACGATGTTGGGGTGCTCGAGCATCGCGGTGATGCGGGCCTCGCGCAGGAACCGCGCGGCGCGCCCCTCGCCGCCGGCCTTCTGCTCGTCCTCGCGTTGGAGCTTGAGGGCGACGCGGCGGCCGAGGTTCTCATCCTCGGCGTCGTAGACGGTGCCCATGCCGCCCTTGCCGATCACCTCGCGCAGGCGGTAGCGGGCGAACTTGCCGGCCCGCACTTGCGGCGGACCGGCCGCGGCCTGCTCGCCGGCCTTGGGCTCGCGACCGCCGATCAGCTCGCCTGCGAGCCACGCGCAGTCGACGCAGTGGTCGAGGTGGGCCTCGATGCGGGTGACCTGCGCAGCCGCCAACGCGCCTGAGGCGAACTCAGCGAGGACTTCCTCGTCAGGGCAGACGGCCTCTACGGAAATAGACACTGCACAATTCTACTACGGCCTCCCTCTGTTTCTAGGTGCGAGCGAAGCCTACTTGTGGGCAGGGGCGCGGCGGGCTCAGGACTCCACGCCGAAAGCGCCTCCCCGGTGCGCGGAGGCGCGCTGCCGGCCGAGCTAGCCGAGCGGGACCTCGACCACCACGCGCGTTCCTTCCCCCGGCGCCGACTCGACGAAGCAGGTGCCGCCCACCTCCGCGACCCGCTCGCGCATGCCGGCGAGGCCCACCCCTTCTGGCTCCGTGAGCGGGTCGAACCCGGTCCCGTCGTCGAGGATCTCCAGGCGCACGCTGCGCGGCCGCTCGCACAGCACCAGCGTGCAGCGCCGCGCGCCCGCGTGCCGGACCACGTTGGCGACCGCCGTCTGGGCGATGCGGTACAGCGCGTGGGCGAGCTCGGGAGGCAGCGGACGCACCGGGTGGGGCGGGCCGAGCAGCGAGACCTCCAGCCCTGCGCTCGAGACGCCGGCCGCCAGCTCTCCGAGCGCGGCGCCGAGGCCCTGCTCGACCAGCTTGGGGGGGTGCAGCTCGCGCGACAGCTGCCGCACGCCGCTGAGGGTGTTCTCCAGCAGCGCGCGCAGCTCGCCGAGGCTCAGCTTCTGCTCGTCGCCGCCCTGCTGCCCGAGGAGGCCCAGCTGGAGCAGGGCCACCGAGAGCAGCTGCCCAGTGCCGTCGTGCAGCTCGCGCCCCAGCCGGCGCCGCTCCTCCTGGCGCGCCCGCTCCTCGGCCTGCTCCAGCAGCCGCGCGGCCTGCTCCACGCGGCGGCGCGAGGCCGGTGCGCGAGCGGACTGCGAGGTGCGGCTTGCGGATCGGCCAGGCATGCGGTTGCAGCTCCCGGGTTGCGGCAGCGGTGCGGTGGGTCGCTGTCAGTAAGGACCGGCGCATGCGGCAGACCGTCGCATATAAATTTCCAAGCGCTGCTCCAGGGGCGCGGCGCCCGACGCAACCCCCTTTGCCGCCGTGGAGTTCCAGACGGGGTAGCTGCTGTGGCTCCGAAGCCCCGTGGCCGCTGCTCAACGCGCGCGGCGCCCGGCTTGCCGCAGCCGCCCGAGCAGCGCTTGCAGCAGGGCGACCGGCTCCGCGGGCAGCGGCGCTTGCGCCGCCTTCGTGGTGTCTGGCTCGGGCGTGGCCACGATGGCCGTCGGCCTGCGCGTCGCGGCGATGGGCAGCGGCGGGGGCCCGGGGAGGAGCGGCTTGGGCGCCTCCTCCAGCGGCCGGAACACCGCGGCGGCGGCCTTGGCAGAGCGGCCCGCGCCGACCGCGGCTGCCGGGTCCGCGCCCTTCTCCAGGCGCTCGGCGCCCGCGAGGCCGTCGTCGAGCGCGCGTGAGCCCGGCGGGGCCAGCTTCACCAGCTCCTCGAGGCGCTCCCGCAAGAGCTCGTTGCCAGGGTGCCTCCCTACCGCGCGCCGGTATGCGAACGCCGCCTCGGCGAACTTCCCGGCCGAGGCGTGCAGCTCACCCTCCTCGGCGTCGGTCATCGGGGCGGTCTGCGGGTCGTCCTCCGCGACCGGCTCGGCCCGCCGCCGGTGCACCAGCTCGCTCGGCTGCAGGAGCGAGCGGACCGACTCGATCTTTCCCCGCAGGCGCTCGTCGTCGGGGCTGCGCTCGAGCAGCGCTTCGTAGAGGTCGAGCGCCACCAAGAGCTCGCCGCGCCGCACGGCGCGCTCCGCACGTTGCTCGAGGTCCTGCGTGGAGACGGAGGGCATGGGGCTAGGAGAGTCCGAAGGGCGGCGGTCCGTCAACTTCAGGGCTGGGCGTCGGCGCCGCGCCGCTCACAGCCGCAGCTTCTTCACGCCGATGGGCGGCGTCAGGGTGGGGTCTCCCTCCAGCGCGAACCGGACCGCCCGCTGCAGGTCCTTGGCGGTGAACGGCTTGGGGACGAACCCGGTCAGCTCGCCCTTCTCCACGCGCCAGGTGGCGTCCTCCTCGGCGTAGCCCGAGCAGAGCAGCACCCGGATGCCGGGACGCAGCGCCCGCAGCGCGCGCAGGGTCCGCTCGCCGTTCATGCCGGGCATGGCGAAGTCGAGCAGCACGAGGCCCACAGGAGCGGGGTCGTCGGTGAGCATCTTCACCGCCTCGTCGCCGTTCCTCGCCTCTCTCGTCGTCAGGCCCATCCCCTCGATGATGCGGACCGCGGCCCGGCGCACCACCGCGTCGTCGTCAACCACCAGGACCGCGCGCGACTCGGAAGGCGGCGGCGGGCTCAGGCCAGGCTGCTGCGGGTCGGCCTCGTCGGAGGAGGGGAGCAGCACCTCGACCCGGGTGCCCTCCTCGGAGCTGCGCAGCCGCATGCCGCCGCGCACCGCGCGCACGTGGCCGAGCACCGCGGCGAGGCCGAGCGTGCGGCCACCGGTGAGGCCGTCGAAGAACGGCTCGAAGAGGCGCTGCTGCGCGCCCGCGTCGAGCGGAGGCCCGTCGTCGGCGACGGTCAGCTGCACGTACCAGCCGGGCTCGAGGCGGTCGCCCCCGGCCATCTCGCCCGCGCCCGGCCCCACCTCGGCGAGGCCGGTGGCGATGCGCACCAGCCCGCCCTTGGTGGCGGTGGCGTCGATGGCGCTCGCCACCAGCGAGAGCAGGGTCTGCCGGAGCGGGTCGAGGTGGGCGCGCACGGCCGGCAGCGCAGCCACCAGGTCGAAGGCGATGCGGGCCCGGCGCGGCGTGCCTGCCTCCAGCAGCGGCTGCAGCTCGCGGACCACGGTGGAGAGGTCGACGTTGCGCGCCTCTCCCTGGCTCTGCCGCGCGGTCGAGAGCAGCTGCCGGGTGAGGTCGGAGGCCCGCTGCGCGGAGGCGAGCGCGTCCTTCAGCGCGTCGGCGTGCGGGTGCGCGGGCACCGACTGCAGCACCGACGAGAGGTTCCCGAGCACGCCCGCCAGCAGGTTGTTGAACTCGAAGGCGAGGCCGCCCGCGAGCAGGCCCACGCTCTCGAGCCGCTGGAGCTGGCCGAAGTGCCGCTCGCGCCGCGTGCGCTCCTCGTTGGCCCTGACCAGCTCGGTGACGTTGATGACGGCCACTGCCACGCCCTCGGCCGGCGTGCCTGGCGCGGCGTCGGGCTGCCGGGGGATCGGGCGAGTCTTGACGTCGAGCGACAGCCCTCCCTCGGTGATGCGGGCGTCGGAGGCCTCGCCGGCGAGCGCGCGGCCGACCAGTCCGAGGAGCGCGGGACGCTCGCGCAGCACCTCGTCGATGGAGGCCCCGACGCTGGCCCCGGCGCGCAGCCCGACGAGCTCGCCGCCCGAGCTGAAGGTGAGCGTGCGGTCGCTCGCCACCGAGAGGAGGGCGCCGTGCGACGCCTCGAGCAGGAGCGCCAGCCGCCGCTCGGTCTGCCGGAGCGCCGCCACGCGCCGCTTCGGCTCGGAGAGGTCGTGCACGAAGATCGCAGCGCCCTGCGGCAGCCGCGTGCCCGAGACCAGCGTGGGCACCGCGACGCCGCCCGTGCCGCTGAAGAGCAGCTCGAACGGAGCCAGCTCGCCGGCGGCGCGCAGCCGCTCGCGGGCCAGCTCGAAGGTGGGCAGGTTGCACGGCGCCACCAGCGCGCTCCACTCGAGCTCGCCTCGGCGCAGCTCGTCGCGGGAGCGGCCGCAGATGCGCAGGAAGGCGTCATTCGCCTCCACCAGCCGCTGGTTGCCCGAGCAGACGAAGAGGCCCTGCAGGCTCGACTCGAGGAGCCGGCGCAGGATCGCGTCGGCCTCGGAAGGCTGCCCTGGGCTTTCTTTGCTGGGTCCGAACGCCCCCGGCGCCCGCTGTTGGTCCATGTGCAGATCGGCCCCCCGCCGTTGGCTGGACTCTAGATCGAACCGCCGGCGTTGGAAATAGGATCGGACAACACGGCAGAACCTTTACCGCGGCGCCCGCGGACCCGCCTGCGGCAAGAGCCCTACTTCGCGCTGCTCCCAGACCAGCGCGCGGATCCCCTCCACTGCCGACGGGTGGCGCGCGACGAAGCCGAGCGCGCGCAGCCGGCCCGTGTCGAAGTAGCGGTCGGCGGAGAACTGCTCGAGCAGCTCGGGCTCGAGCAGCGGCGGCGGCGCCGGGGGTTTGCCGTCGAAGGCCAGGAGCCAGGCGCGCGCGATCCGGGCATTGAGCGGCCGCCAGAACATCCACTGCGGGAGGCGGCGCAGGAGCCAGAGCAGCCAGCGCGCCGGCCGCGGAGAGTAGGGCAGCCGCACCGCGCGCGCCCCCGTGGCGTCGGCGATCGCCTTGGAGAGCTCCTCGAGGGGGAGCGGGACGTCGTCGGCCACGTTGAGCGCGCGGCCCTCGAGCGCGGGCGAGGAGAGGCCGGCCTCTGCGACCCTGAGCGCGGCCTGCGCGACGTCCTCGGCGTGCACGGTGTGCACCACCGGGCCGCGGCGGGGCACGAAGAGCACGCGCCCCAGGCGGCTCGCGAGGGCTGCCAGCACCAGGGTCACCGCCAGCCCGCGCCGCTGCCCGGGGCCATAGGTGAGCGCGGGCCGCAGCACCACCAGCGGGAGGCCGTGGCGGCGGCGGAAGAGGAACGCCTCCCGCTCGACCTCCCAGCGGGCCTCGCCGGCCTCGTCGACCGGGGCCTTCAGCTCACCCTCGTCGCAGGGGAGGTTCCGGGGCCGGCCGTAGACGGCGCACGAGGAGAGCAGGAGCAGCGGCGCGTGGGCCGCCAGGGCTGCTGCGCAGGCGGCCCGCACCATCGCCAGGGCCGCGGGCCGGTCCGCCGGGCCTCCTCCCGGGAAGGCAGCGTGGGCGACGAGTCCGACGCCCTGCGCGAGCTGCGCCACCAGCAGCGCGCCCTCGGGCCGGTCGAGCTCGGCGAAGTGGAGCGCCGCGCCCGCGGCCTTGGCCCGCGTGCAGGAAGCGCCTGGCTTGGCGAGCGCGCGCACCTCCCAGCCCTCGGAGGCGAAGGCGGCGCAGAGGTGGGAGCCGATCAGCCCGTCGGCGCCCGTGACCACCAGGGCAGGCATGCAGAGAGACTATCCCGACTCACCCGCCCGCACACGCGTCCAGAAAGTTGTTCGACCGGGCCCGCGCTGCCACGTTAGGGTAGACGGCGCGCAGCGACCGCGGTGAGGGTGGGACCTGGTGGACAGCCTCGAGACAGCCTTCGTCGAGAGATGCCCCGACTTCGCCGTCGTCCTCGACCGCGACCTGCGCGTGCACCGCGCCAGCGACGGCCTGCGCTCCGCGGTGCCGCTCTGCGCGCCGGGCTCCGAGTTCGTCCGCTCGCTCGACCAGCCCAGCGAGGCCCGGCTCCGGCAGGCGCTCGCGCTCGGCCGCGAAGGGGCGCAGGCCCTCTCGGTGGAGCTGGTCCACCGCGGGCGCGAGCGGCTGATCTCCGCCGCCTGGCGCTTCTACGGGAGCCCGAGCACCACCGTGCCCGTCACCTTCGGGGTGGGCCGCGAGAGCGCCCACGGCACCGGCCTCGCCGAGCAGCTCGAGGCGGTCAAGCGGCGCTACCAGGAGTCGGTGAGCCAGCTCGCCTCGCTGACGGGCCGCCTGCGCGAGCTGGCGATGATCGACTCGCTCACCGGGGTGCTCAACCGGCGCGCGTTCCTCGACCACGCCGACGGCGAGTGGGTGCGCCACCGCCGCCACAAGAACCCGCTCTCCTGCGCTGCGTTCGACGTCGACGGCTTCAAGAAGGTGAATGACAGCTTCGGCCACGCCGCGGGCGACGCGCTCCTGCAGCACATCGGCGCGCTGCTCCGGGCAACCTTGCGCGCGACCGACCTGCCCGCCCGCCTCGGCGGAGACGAGTTCGTCGCGCTGATGCCCGAGACCGGCCTCGACGGCGCGGTGGTGCTCGGCGAGCGGATCCTTGCGCGGCTGCAGGGCCACTCCCTGACCGCGCTCGACCAGAGCATCACCGCCACGGTGTCGATCGGGGTGGCATCCGCGGAGGGCTGCGGCTCGCTGGAGGAGCTGCTGGCGAAGGCAGATGCGGCGCTGTACGCGGCGAAGAAGGCCGGGCGGGCGCGGGTGGTCCGGGCGGACTAGGGCACCGAACAGCTCACCTCCCGTCTAGGCCGAGCCAGCTCGTGCGGCGCACGATCTCGGACCGAGCCGCGGCTGCACCCCGGCCGGTAGCACTGGGAGTCGGGGCGCCCTCGATGCCATACTGGGCCGGATGACCAGACAAGTCGTGCTGGCGCTGGCGCTGGCGATCTCGGGATGCGACTCCGGCAGCGTGCCGCGTCCCCCTCCTGACGCGGGGCCGGATGCTGGCGTGGACGCGGGTGCGGATGCTGGCGCCGACGCGGGCGAGGACGCTGGCACGGACGGAGGGCGCGACGCGGGAGTGGACGCTGGCGCCGACGCGGGAGTGGACGCTGGCGCCGACGCGGGAGTGGACGCTGGCGCCGACGCAGTAGTGGACGCTGGCGCCGACGCAGGAGTGGACGCTGGCGCCGACGCCGGAGTGGACGCTGGCGCCGA
>JAYWAO010000035.1:0-2613 GCA_043782365.1 Deltaproteobacteria bacterium | reverse complement strand
TCGATGCCAAGCCCGCGAAGGCGGGCGCCTGCACTTCTAGACCCGGCATTTGCCGGGGCTCCTGCCCGCGATACCCAACAGGCTTCAGCCCGACTCGCGGGATCTGCACCCTCGGTCAGGCGGCGGGCTTGTCGAAGGGCGCTTGGTGTATCCTACTCAGGGGCTCGGAAGCGTGGGGGCTGCGGGCGTGACGACCGGCAACGACGACGACGGGCTGGAGACCGCGCCGGGCGCGCTGCGGCCCTCAGCGCCCGGTTCGGAAGCTAGGGAAATGGCCGATCGAGCCTCTCCAGAACAGCCGCCCGAATCCGGCACTCCCCTGCTACAGTCCCCGCCCATGAAACTGATCATCGAAGACGACGAGGGGCGGCGCACCATCGTGCCCATCCTCGGCGAGGCCCTCACCATCGGGCGCGACGACGACAACCACGTGCGTCTCTCCGAGAAGAACGTCTCGCGCAAGCACGGGAAGCTGCTCCACAAGGACGGCCGGTTCATCGTCGAGGACCTCAAGTCGTTCACCGGGATCCGCGTCAACGGCGAGAAGGTCCGCGGCAAACGCCAGGTCAAGCAGGGCGACCTCATCCAGATCAGCGAGTACGACCTCGTGCTCCAGCTCGGTCCCGACGACAAGCCGGGCGGTGGCGTCGAGGGTGCGGGCGGCGATGAGCACGCCGTCACCACCGATCCGGGCCACCACGCCGGGGTCGCCGCGCCGCCGCCGCCGCCGTCGAACGCGTTCGGCGAAGACGACGACGAGCCCACCGTCACCCCCACGCGGCCCCACTCCGAGCTCTCGGGTGAGGCCGCGGCTGCGGGTGGTGGCGCAGTTTCCTCTTCGGCTCAGGCGGCACGCACGGAGGGCGAGGTCTCGGGCGCCCCCGCGCTGCCGGCAGCGGCGTCGGCCGAGCGGCCCGCTGCTGCCGGGAGCGCGGGGAGCTCGTTCGGCAGCTCGTTCGGCAGCTCGTTGGCGCCGCAGGAGACCGGCGGCGGGTCCAAGCTGTGGATCGGCGTGGGCGCAGCAGCGCTGGTGGTCGCAGTGTTACTCTTTACCCGCGACTCCGACGCGCCCGCTCCTGTGGCGCCACCGGTCCGCGAAGTGGCGATGCGCTCCGCCGCGCCGGCACCGGCAGCCCCGGCCGCTCCCGCTGCAGCGCCTTCTCCCGCCCCCGACGCTCCCGCTGCAGCCACGCCTGCAGCCGGCGGCGCCGCCACCACTCCCGTTCCCGACAGCGCAGCCGCTCCTGCTGCGGTGGCCGCGGCTTCCGCCGCACTCGCGCCCGCAGCCGCGGCGCCCGCCGCAGCCGCGACTCCCGGGGCCGCTGTCGCCGCGGCAACCGCTCCTGCTGCCGCCACGCCCGCGGTCGCCGCTCCAGCCGCGGCGCCAGTCGCTCCCGCGGCAACCCAGCCTGCTGCAACGCCGGCAGCCGCGCTTCCCGCGCGCGCTCCGGTCGCAGTGGCTGCTGCCGCTGCGCCCCCTGCTCCCGCGGGCGCTCCGGTCGCTGCACCCGGCGTCCCTGCGCCCAACGACGCCGAGGCCCGCCAGCTGCTCCAACAAGGCAACCTCAAGGTGATCTCCGGCGAGGTGACCGCAGGCCTCGCCGACCTCGAGAAGGGGGTCGCGCTCCAGCCCGCGGGCCCCGTCCTGGGGAAGCTCTACAAGAGCCTCGGCGACGCCTACCGCCGCCAGCGCGACGCGACCAAGGCCCTCGGGTATTACAAATTGTACCTGCCCTACTGCGACAACCCGACAGAGAAGTCGTACCTGCAGCAAGAGGTCGATCGGGCTGAGTCGTCTGTCCGCCCCTGACCGACAGTTCGCTACAGAAACCTACCTGGACCTCCCCCCGGCCCTCGGGGAGGGCTTCCCTGGCGTACAGAAACACGGTAACGTCCGGCCTTCTTTCGCCCTAGAGCGCCGAAGGGGGGACGTCTCATGGACATCCGTACGCTGGTGGTCGATGACGATCAGGACTCTTGCGACCTGATCGAGAAGATTCTCAAAAAAGATGGCTACCGGGTCACCACGCTGACCGACGGCCGGAAGGTCGAGGAGGAGCTCCGCAAGCAGGAGATCCACCTCTCGATCGTCGACCTCAAGATGCCGGAGATCTCCGGCCTCGACGTGCTGCAGATCATCCGCCAGCACGACTCCGACTGCGCGGTCATCATGATGACCGGCTACGCCACGCTCGACTCGGCCGTCTCCGCGCTGCGCGGGGGAGTGGTCGACTACCTGCGCAAGCCCGTCCGCGAGGACGAGCTGCTCGGGGCGGTGCGGCGCGCGCTGGCAGCCAAGGGGCTGTCGCTCTTGCCCGAGGAGGAGCTGCACCGGAACATCGGCGCGTCGATCCGCGACCTGCGCAAGAAGCGGGCGCTGACGCTCAAGCAGCTCGCCAAGCGGACGGGGCTCTCGGTCAGCCTGCTCTCGCAGATCGAGCGGGCGGAGAGCTCGGCGAGCGTGACCTCGCTCTACAAGATCGCGCACGCGCTGAAGATCCGGCTGCCCGAGCTGTTCGCGCGGGTGTAGGCGGAGCTGCTGTTCAGCGTCCCTTGAACCGCGGCGCCCGCTTCTCGCGGAACGCGAGCACGCCCTCCTTGGCGTCCTCGCTG
>JAYWAO010000034.1:0-19521 GCA_043782365.1 Deltaproteobacteria bacterium | reverse complement strand
GCCCCGCGGTCCCGGCCACCGCGGCCGCCTGCAGCGCCGAGCGCTCGAACCCGGCGGCGTCCTCGAAGGCCAGCAGCTCGTACATGGAGGTCATCTCTCGCTCCCGGGCGACGGTGTGCGTGCTCATGGGGTGCTCTTGGCGAGCGCCGGCTACCAGCCTGCGACCGGCGCGTTCAGCGTGTCGTAGGCCTCCTGCTTGGCGCGCTTCTTCTCGGCCGGCGCGCCGCTCGCGCTGGCGCCCAAGAGGCCCGACCAGCCGCCCGCGGCCTGCATCATCCTCGGGGCCGCGACCGGACGCGCGAGCGCCGCCTCCTTCGCCACCCGGTGCAGCTCGGCCACCTGCCTGGCCGCCTCGGCGCGATCACCGCGCTCCTGCGCCCGCACTGCCTGCTGCGCGACGTCGGCCATCTCGGCCCGCGCGCCCCACTCCTCGGCCTCGCCAGCCGGAGCGGCGAGCAGCCGGGCGTCGGCCGTGTAGGCGGCGCTCGCCTCGGCCTGCGCCTGGAACGGCTTGCCCGCCGCGTCCTCGCAGCGCACCGACACGTGCGCGAACCGCGCGCCTTGGGTATTACTATTAGCGTTGGCATTGGCAGGCAGCCGCAGCTTCACCAGCACGCGGCGCGTCTCACCGGCGGCGAAGTCGGGCAGCCGCAGCGTGCCGTCCTTCTCGGGGCGCAGGCCCAGCACGCGCTCGACCCGTGCCCCAGCGCTGCCGTGCACCTCCAGCTTCACGCCGCGCGCCACCACCGCGGCGGCCCGGGCCAGCTCCGCGCGGATCGCCTCGGGCAGCTCGCCCGCCTGCTCGATGAAGCGCGCCCTGCCGCCGGCCTGCAGCGCCAGCGTGGTCATCAACTCTTCGTCATAGTCGTCGCCGATGCCGAAGGTGGACATCGTCGCCCCCTCGAGCTGCCGGGCCGAGAGCCGCTCGAGCGCGGTCCGCTCGTAGACGCCCTCGTTGGCCTGCCCGTCGGAGGCGAGGAAGACCTTGTCGGTGCGCCCGCCGCCGCGGCCTGCGCGCAGCTGCGGGGCGGCCAGCTCGAGCGCGGCCGAGAGGTTGGTGCCCGTGGTCGCGGTGATCCCCGCCACCAGCCCGAGCGCGCGCTCCTTGGCGACGGCGGTCATCGCGGTGGAGGCGAAGAGCAGGTGCGCGTCGGAGGCGAAGTCGACGATCGAGAGCCGATCCTCACCATCGAGCGAGCTGACGAGCTGCCGCGCGGCCTCACGCGCCTTCTCGATCTTGGGGCCCGACATCGAGCCCGAGCGGTCGATCACCAGCACCGCGTTCACCGCCGCCTTGCCGCCCTGCCCGGAGACGCCGGCCGCCGTCAGGTCGATCTCGAGGTACTGCGCGCCGCCGCGCGGGTCGAGCCACTGGCGCGCGAGCTTCGCCGTGACCGCCAGCGGACCCTCGGCGTTCACCTGCACGGGCGCCGGGGTGGGGTCGGCAACTGGCGGCGGCGGCGGCGGCGGGAGCGGCGGCTGGACCACCACGACCGGGCCCGGGACGGGCTGCGCGGGGAGCCGCGAGAAGACCGCTGCAGCAGCGGCTGCAGCGAGGGAGACGACGGCGAGCGAGAGCAGGATGGCGGGGCGGCGCATGCGGGACCTCCGGGGTTCTGGAGGTCAACGCGGGGGGTGGAGAAAGGATCTAGAGCGCGGCAGCGGGCACCGGATCCGGAGCCCCGGCAAATGCCGGGGCTAGAAGGACGGCCGCCCTCCGGGCTGTGCGTTCCAGGACCTTCACCGTCCCCAACTCGACGCCTTGGGCCCCATCACGAACGAGAGGGTGCCTCCCGCCGTCAGGTCCGCCTGCTTCAGGAAGGGCGTCGTGAGCGGCTTGCCGTTGATCGCCGCGCTCTGCACGTAGAGGTTCTGGGCCGAGGCCGCGGGCGCATCGACGGTGAAGACGCCCTTCGCGAGGGCTACCTGCACGCGCGGGAACCGCGGCGCGCCGAGGATCCAGACATCCGAGCCCGGCAGCGGATAGATCCCCAAGGCAGTGAAGACGTAGAAGGCGCCGAGCGCGCCGCCGTCGTCGTTCCCGGGCGTGCCGTCGGAGGCCGAGGAGAAGAACGTGTCACCCGCCCAGCGCGACCACTGCTGCGTGAGGTCGGGCCGGCCAAGCTGCGCGAAGAGCCACGGCGCGTGCAGGTCTGGCTCGTTGCCCGCCCAGAAGTAGGGCCGCGGGAGCGCGCGCAGGGCGGGGCTGGTCACGGTCTTCTTCCACTCGCTCTCCGCCTGCGTGAAAAATGTAGTCAGCTTGTCGACGGCGGCCTGCTTTCCGCCGAGCACCGCGGCGAGGCCCTCCACGTCGTGCGGCACGGCGAAGAGGCTCTGCCACGCGTCGGCCTCGGCGTACTCGCCCTGCCACGAGGCTGGGTCGATGGCGGCCGTGTTCGCGAGCGCGCCGTCGGCCTTGCGCGCGCGGAGAAAGCCGCTCGCGGGGTCCCAGAGCTTCTGCCAGCCGTGCCGGCGCGCCTCCAGCCGGGTGGCCGACGCGGTGTCGCCCATGGCCGTCGCGAAGTTCATCAGCGCGAAGTCGTCGTGGGCGAACTCGGTGGTCCAGGAGACGCTGCGGTCGGTGGAGTCGGCCGGCAGGTAGCCGTGGGCGTCGTAGGCCTCGAGGTTGTCGCGGCCACCGCGGCCGCCCGGGGGAGGGGCCTGGTCGAGCGCTGCGGCCTTCATCCGGGCGTAGGCGTCCGCAGCATCGGCCGCATCAAACCCGGTGACGCCGCGCAGGTACGCGTCGGCCAGCACGATCTCGGCGGAGGCGCCGATCATCGTCCCGGCCTCTCCGGTGGCGATGGGCCAGCGCGGGAACGAGCCGCGCTCGCGGGCCATCTGCAGGAGCGACTTCACCGACTCGAGCGCGAGGTCTTGGTACGCGAGGTCGTAGAGCGGGTGCAGCGTTCGGTAGGTGTCCCAGAGCGAGAAATCGGAGAGGTAGCGAAACCCGCTCGCGGCGTGCACCGCGCCGCCTGTGCCGCGGTAGGCGCCGTCCACGTCGCTCATCACCGTGGGCATCAGGAACGCGTGGTAGAGCTGCGAGTAGAAGGTGCGCCGCTCGTCCTCGCTGCCGCCAAAGACGGCGAGCCGCGACAGCAGCGTGCGCCAGGCGCCTGCGGTCTGCGCGGCGGTGCCCTCGAAGTCCCACCCGGTGAGCTCGGCGGCGAGGTTCCGGCGCGCGCCCTCGGCTGACACCAGCGAGAGCCCCACTTGCAGCTCGACCGGCTCGCTCCCCGCGAACCGCAGGGCGACGCCCACGCCCCGCCCGCTAGCCGCGGTGCCCTCGTGCGGAGGCGCGCCTTGCGACCAGACCTGCGCCCCGGTCCACGCGCGCCGGGCCACCAGCTCGAAGAAGACGTCGTAGCCGCCGAAGCCGCCCGACATCTGGCCCACGCTCCGCAGCCGGCCGCGCACGCGGCGCTGCAAAAGGTCGAGCGCCACCTCGGCGTCCTTGATGACCCCGCCCTCGAGGTGGTGGTCGAGGTCGAGCACGATGGCGCCGCCCTGCACGCCGTCGCCGAACGTATAGCGGTGGTGGGCCGCGTGGGTGGTCGCGGTGAGCTCCGCGCGGATATCCCCTTGCTGCGCCTTCAATACCAGCGCATATCGGCCCGGGGACGCCCGCTCGGAGGCCTTGTCGAGCGGCAGCGCGTACTGCGAGGGATTGACCGGCGGCGCCGCCGCAGAGGGCCAGAAGGGCATCACCGCGAGCACGCCGTAGTCGGTCGCCCCCGTGCCGTGCAGGTGCAGGTGCGAGAACCCTTGCACGGTGTCGTCGTCATACCAATAGCCGCTGTAGTGCAGGAACGTCCCGAACTTCCCGGTGGTGTCGGGGCCCACCTTGGCGAGCCCGTTGGGCGCGGCCGCGCCGGGAAACGCGCTCCCGGCGGCGAAGCCGAAGCCGCCCGAGCCGGCGGTGGGCAGCACGTAGTCGTTGGGGTTCGCCACCGCAGCGGGCCCGCTCGCCGCCGAGCACGCGGCGAGCAGGGCGCAGTGGCCGATCAGCAGCGCGAGACAGGGCGCGGGAGGAGCGCGCCGCGGAGTTCTGGTGTTGCCAGGCATCCGCGGACGCTAACACGGCCCACGCGCCCTACGGCGGTTACTACAAGCAGCCCTTGACGGCCACGCCACAGATCTTGCGGGCCGGGTCGGTCTTGGCCAGCGGCACTTCCAGCTCGCCCTTGGGCACGCAGTTTTCGTTGCCCCTGCCGAGGCCGGCCGGCACGCCGCGATAGCAGTCGCTGCGGTGGTGGGTCTTGTAGCAAGTGCAGTAGTCGGGCGCGAGCTTGTTGGTCTTGTTACCCCAGTGATAGTCCCAATAACCGAGCCTGTCCTTGTCCGAGACCTGGCCCTGGCCGTCGGCTTGGGCCAGCGTGGGAACGAGCAGTGCGAGGAACACGAAGAGCGTGCGAAGGCGCATTGTGGACTCCGATCAGCCAGCGGTGGGGTCTTGCGGAGCTGGACCGGGAGCCCAGCATACTCCGAACTATCCACCCTCCCGATTACCAGTCAATCCGGCAAAGATCCCTGGCCGGCAGGTAGGTTCACGGGAGCGGAGGCCGCTGCGCGTCGCGGGGACTGCCCGCGGAATGGGGCGAGCATCCGGTGTTGATATGCCCTGGCGAGGCGTGCTCTCTTCGGGGAAACCCCCTGATGGAGGCTCCGCCCTGCACACCGCCCTCACAACCGTCCCTGGCAGCGGCCCCTGGTGCGCGCCCCTCGACGCCGCACCTCCGATGGCCAACGCCCCCCTGCGGAGGGACCTGTGAGCGCCGGCGAACCGCAGATGGGCACCGCCCGCCTCGAGGCCTTCAGCGACGGCGTCATCGCCATCATCATCACCATCATGGTGCTCGAGCTGAAGGTGCCGCACGGAAACGATCTGGAGGCGCTCCGGCCGGTGGTCCCGGTGCTGCTCAGCTACGCGCTCTCGTTCGTCTATGTGGGCATCTATTGGAACAACCACCACCACCTGCTCCACACCACCGAGACGGTCACCGGGCCGATCCTCTGGGCCAACCTGCACCTGCTCTTCTGGCTCTCGGTGGTGCCCTTCGCGACCAGCTGGGTGGGCGAGAGCCACGCCGCCCCCGTGCCCACCGCCCTCTATGGGTTGACACTCTTGATGGCGGCGGTCGCCTTCACGATCTTGCAGCTGGTGATCATCGCCTCGCAGGGCCCCGAGTCGCTGCTGCGCAAGGCGGTCGGGGCCGACTGGAAGGGCAAGACGTCGCTGGTCTGCTACCTGGCGGCGATCGGGTTTGCGCTCTGGTGGCCAGCCATCGCCATCGGGCTGTTCGTCACGGTCGCGCTGATCTGGCTGGTGCCCGACCCGCGGATCGAGAAGGTGCTGGCGAGCCGGGAGTAGAGAGCCGCTACCCCTTCGGGAGCTCGCACGCGGCGGCACTGCGCGACGCCACCTCCGCCTCCAGCCTGGCGATCCGCGCGTCCCGCTCCTCCACTAGCGCGCGCACCTCGTCCTCCGAGAACCTCCGCGGGATGTGCTGCGGGCAGTTCCCGTCCCAGGCGGTCACCTCGATGACGATGGCCCGCTCCACCCGGCCCGCCGGGTAGGCCGGGTCGGTGAGCGCCTCGAGCAGCTTCGGGTCCTCGGCCCGCTCGACCACCCGCGCGGCGCCCCAGATCTTCACGCGCCCGCGGCGCGCCCAGTCCATCAGGAAGAGCTGCACGCGCGGGTTCTCCGAGAGGTTGCCGGCGCTGATGTACTGCTTGTTCCCGCCGAAGTCGGCGAAGGCGAGCGTGCGCTCGCCGAGCACCCGGAGGAACCCCTCCGGCCCGCCGCGGTGCTGCACATAGGGCTGCCCCTCCTTGCTGGCGGTGGCGAGGAAGAAGCTGTCGAGCCCGGCGATGAAGCCGGCGAGCTCCGGAGTGATCTCCGTCTCCCACCCGCCCGCCTGCTCCATGCGGGCATAGCCGCGCCGCGAGCCGAGCCGGGCTTGCGCCGCCTTCACCGCGGGGGTGAAGGCGACGTCGGAGGAGATCTTCAAAGAGGGGGACTTGGACGGCGACATGGGACCTCCCAGGACCTGCGTGGGGCTTGCACGAACGCCTGCGGGACTCCTCGTCCGGCGCAGACGGAGGGCGACGCCTCCGCCTGCACCCGGACGCTTCCACTGCGCCTACCGCTTGCCGGCGTGCACCTCCGGGAAGTCGATCGGCGTCTGCGCCACCGTGTTGACGTAGTTGGTGAGCGTGTTCAGCACCGTGTGCAGGACGATCTCCAGCACCTCGCCCTGGCCGAAGCCAGCCGCCTGCACCGCCGCCACCTCGGCGTCGCTGACGTGCCCGCGGGCGAGGACGACCTGCCGGGCGAAGCGGAGCGCCGCCGCCGCCTTGGGGTCGGAGGAGCCCGCGTCGCGGTTGGCGGTCAGCTCCGCGTCGTCGAGCCGGGCGACGTTCTTGCCCAGGTAGGTGTGGGCCGAGAGGCAGTAGTCGCAGCCGTTCGCCTCGGCGACGGTCATCGCCAGGCGGTTCTTGGTGCGCACGTCGAGCTTGCCCTTGCCGAGCGCGCCGGCGAGGCCGAGGTAGCCCTCGAGCACGGCGGGGCTCGAGCCGAGCAGGCGGAAGAGGTTGGGCACCGAGCCGAGCTGCTTCTCGACTGCGGCGAGCAGGGGCTGCGAGGCGGCGGGGGTCTCGGCGACGGTGGCGGGGACGGTGAGGCGGCTCATGGGGTGCTCCTTGGGGTGGCTGCTGCGGGGTGGCTGCTGCGGTTCGCTGCTGCGGTTCGCTGCTGACGGGGCCTACTTTGCGCATCCGACCCGCTTGCAACAATGGGAGCGTTTGACAGGACACTGTTGCAGTTCTAGCAATGATGCCCATGGACCGCCTCGACGCGATGGCCGCCTTCGTCACCGTCTCCGACCTGCGCGGCTTCGCCCCGGCCGCGCGCCGCCTCGGGCTCTCCGCCTCGCGCGTCACCCGGCTGGTGGCGGCCCTCGAGGACCGGCTCTCGCTCCGGCTCCTGCAGCGGACCACCCGCTCGGTCACCCTCACCGACGCGGGCGCGCGGTACCTCGAGCGGGCGCGGCGGATCCTCGCCGAGGTCGAAGAGACGGAGGCCGCCGCCCGCGCCGAGCGCAGCGAGCCCAGCGGCCGCCTGGTGGTCGCCGCGCCGCTGGTGTTCGGCCGGCGCGAGGTCGCCCCGCTCGTCTGCGAGCTGCTGGCGCGGCACCCGCGGATCTCCGGCACGCTCACGCTCGCCGACCGCACCGTCAACCTGGTGGACGAGGGCGTCGACGTGGCGGTGCGCATCGGCCACCTCCCCGATTCGAGCCTGCTCGCGCGCAAGGCCGGCGAGACGCGGCGCGTGCTGGTGGCGGCCCCGAGGTATCTGGAGACCCGCAAGCGGCCGCGCGCGCCCGAGGACCTGGCGCGGCACCAGACCATCTCCTTCACCGCGCTGACCGCCGAGCGCGAGTGGCGCTTCGAGCGCAAGGGCCGCGAGGAGCGCGTCCGCCTCGAGCCGGGCTTCGTCACCAACTCGGCCGACGCCGCCATCGGCCACGCGCTGCTCGGCGGCGGGCTGGCCCTGGTGCTGCTCTACCAGGTGCGGGAGCACGTGCGCTCGGGCGCCTTGGAGGTGCTGCTGCCCGCCTTCGAGCCACCGCCGCTGCCGATCCACCTGGTGCACCCGGCCTCGCGGCTGCCCTCGGCGAACGTGCGCGCGTTCCTCGAGCTGGCGGCGGGGAGGTCGTGGCGGTTCGTCTAGACTAGAGCGCCGCTCAGCCCGGTTCGACCGACTCGAGCCACTCGGCCGCGCGCGCCTCTGCCCAGCCCCGCAGCCGCCAGGGCGGCCCGTCGACGAAGCCCACGTGCCCGCCGCGTTCGCTGAGCTCCAGCGTCACCAGCGGGTTCGCCTTCGCCGCCTCCACCGGCAGCGCCGCGGGGGGGATGAACGGGTCGTCGAGCGCCGAGAGCGCCAGGAGCGGCACCCGGACGGCGGGGACCAGCGGTCCGCTCGAGCAGCGCGCGTAGTAGTCGGCCGCGCCGGCGAAGCCGTGCACGGGGGCGGTGACGACGTCGTCGAACGCGCGCAGCGTGGAGAGCCCGCGCAGCCGCGCCGCCGAGAGCTCACCGGGGAACCGCAGCGCCTTCGCGCGCGCCTTCGCCAAGAGGGTGCGGAGGAAGCGGGTCCGGTAGAGGAGCGCCCAGAGGCCGGGCCCGTCGAGCGCGCGCGCGCAGAGGTCGAGGTCGAACGGCGCCGAGATCGCCACCGCCGCCTGTACGCGCCCACGCGCCGCCTCGCCCTGCTCGCCCAGCCACTTCACCAGCACGTTGGCGCCGAGCGAGACCCCGGCGCAGAAGAGCGGCCCGGCGTGGCGCTCCCGCAGCCAGGTGATGACGCGCTCCAGGTCGTCGCTCGCGCCCGAGTGGTACGAGCGCAGGCGGCGGTTCGGCTCGCCGGAGCAGGAGCGGAAGTTGAGGCAGACCCCGCCCCAGCCGCGCTGCTGCGCCTGCTGCAGGAGGGCGCGCGCATAGGTCGCCTCCGAGGAGCCTTCGAGGCCGTGGAGCACCAGCAGCAGCGGGGTCCGCGTCCCGGCCGGCGACGCGCCCTCCAGCCAGTCGAGGTCGAGGAAGTCGCCGTCCGCGAGCTCCAGCCGCTCGCGCCGCAGCGCCAGCTTCAACAGCGGGCGCAGCGCGCCTGCCACCGTCTGGAGGTGCCGTCCGCGCAGCCAGGGTGGGGAGTGAAAGCCTTTCACTTCTGCCGGCCCCGGGGGCTGCCCGGCTGCGCCAACACCCGGAGGCCCTCCTCCACGCAGAGCGGGTGGGCCGCGGGCTGGACCGCATCGAAGGGGAGGAGCACACCGATCCAATACCAGAGGGAGGCGGAGCGCAGTGGGCGGCGCAAGACGCGCGTCACCTTGCCCGCCGTGCTGCTAGAGTGCTCCGTCCCGAGGAGACGGAGTCCCGATGATCAAGTCCGACAAGTGGATCCGCCGCACCGCCACCGAGCACGGCCTCATCTCCCCCTTCGAGCCCTCGCTGGTGCGCGAGGTCGATGGCCGCAAGGTGGTCTCCTACGGGACGTCATCGTACGGCTACGACGTCCGCTGCTCTGACGAGTTCAAGGTCTTCACCAACATCAACGCCACCATCGTCGACCCGAAGCACTTCGACCCCCGCGGCTTCGTCGACGTCAAGGGCCCCGAGTGCATCATCCCGCCCAACTCGTTCGCGCTCGCCCGCACGGTCGAGTACTTCAAGATCCCGCGCGACGTGCTGGTGATCTGCCTGGGCAAGAGCACCTACGCCCGCTGCGGCATCATCGTCAACGTCACCCCGCTCGAGCCCGAGTGGGAGGGCCACGTCACCCTGGAGTTCTCCAACACGACCACGCTTCCGGCGCGCATCTACGCCAACGAGGGCGTCGCCCAGATGATCTTCCTCGGCGCCGACGAGCCCTGCGAGACCTCGTACAAAGACCGCGGCGGCAAGTACCAGGGACAGCGTGGCGTCACGCTGCCGTCGGTGTAGCCCGTGCCCAAGCTCGTCCTCGCCAGCACCTCGAAGTACCGCCGCGCCCTGCTCGACCGGCTCGGCCTCTCGTACACGGCAGCCGCGCCGCGGGTCGATGAAGAGGCCGCCGTCGCCGAGACGCTCGACGCGCTCGCCTTGCAGCTCGCCATCGCCAAGGCCGAGAGCTGCGCCGGGGCCCACCCGGACGCCTACGTGCTCGGGAGCGATCAGCTGGTGGACCTCGACGGCGAGAAGCTCGGCAAGCCTGGCACGCTGGAGAAGGCCGAGGAGCAGCTGCGCCGGCTCTCGGGCCGCAGCCACCGGCTGGTGACGGCGGTCGCGCTGCGCCACCCGAGCGGCACGGTCGAGCACGGCGTCGACGTGCACGAGATGAGGCTGCGGGTGATGACCGAGGCCGAGATCAAGCGGTACGTCGCGCGCGAGCGGCCGATCGACTGCGCCGGCTCGTACAAGGTGGAGAGCCTGGGCATCTCGCTCTGCGAGACCGTCGCCGGCGCCGACTTCACCGCCATCGTCGGGCTGCCGCTCATCCGCGTCTGCCAGCTCCTGCGCAACGCCGGCTTCGAGGTGCCGTAGTGGCCTTTTCGGCGTGGACACCCTGGAGCGTGGCGACCACGCTGGGCGCGGTGCTCCTCGCCATCCTCGCCTACGAGCTGGTGCTGCGCGCGTGGCTGCTCGGCAAGGTGCGCGAGGCGCTGCACCGGCGCTCGCAGCGCTTCACCGAGAAGCACGGGGTGCGGCTCGATCCGTTCAAGTTCGGCGGCCGGCTGCTGGTCAAAGAGGAGCTGCTCAACGACCCGCAAGTGAACGCCGCCATGCTCGAGGCCGCGCGGGGCGGACAGGTGTGGAAGAAGGGCGACCCCCCGCGGCCGCCGGTCCCGCCGCTCGAGGTGCGCAAGAGCGTCGAGGAGTACATCGACGAGATCGTCCCCGCCTTCTCGCTGGCAGCCTATTACCAATTCGGCCTCGGGCTGGCGAAGTTCGCGGTCAACGCCGTGTATCGCCCGGTGATCGACCGCGCCTCGCAGGAGCGGCTGCGTTCGCTACCGAAAGACGCGACGGCGGTCTTCCTCATCAACCACCGCAGCAACTTCGATTATGTCGTCGTCGGCTGGGCGCTCGCCCGGCAGGTGGCGGTGAGCTACGCGGTGGGCGAGTGGGCCCGCGTCTTCCCGCTCGACGCGCTCTTCAAGGCCTTCGGCGGCTTCTTCGTGCGCCGGGGCTTCCCCGACCCGTTATATCACCTGGTATTGCGGCGATATCTGCAGCTGATTACCCGCCGCGGCGTCACCCAGGGCATCTTCCCCGAGGGCGGGCTCACCCGCGACGGCGCGCTCCGCTCGCCCAAGGCTGGCCTGCTCGAGGCGATCCTCGCCCTGACGGTGGAGCCCGGCTTCGACCGCGAGCTCTACTTCGTGCCCGTCGGGATCAACTACGACCGCGTGCTGGAGGACGGCCACCTGCTCTCCGAGAAGCGCGGCCGCGACCGACCGCCGACGATCGGCGAGAAGACCCTCGGCATCCTCAAGGCGCTGGTGCTGACGCCGTACCGGCTGCTGCTGAACGGCCTGCGCGTCGCGACGGGCCGGCTGCAGAAGAGCGGCTACGTCGCGGTGGCGTTCGGCCCGGCCATCCGCTGGAGCGACTTCGCGCGCGAGCACAAGGTGGATCTCAAAGCGCTCACCCCGGACGAGCGCCGGGGTGCCGCCAAGCAGGTGGCGGGCGAGCTGATGAAGGAGATCGCGCGCTGCATCCCCGCCACGCCGGTGCCGCTGGTGGCGAAGGCGATGCTGGAGCTGGGCGAGACCGACCGGTCCACGCTCAGCCGGCGGGTCGGCGAGCTGCGCGCGCAGCTGGAGAAGCTGGGCGTGCCCGTGGCGCTTGGAGAAGAGTTCGCGGGCCACCGGGCCGAGCGCGAGAAGCTGGCGAGCGAGCCCGAGCGCAACCGCGACCTCGCGCGGATGGAGGGCGAGCTGCTCGACGGCGACGAGGCGGAGGCGATCGCGCGGCTCGGGGTGGGCAACCTCGCGGGGCGCGGGCTCCTAGTGCTCTCGGGAGATCGGGTGGCGGTGGGGAAGCGCGAGCACACCGCGGAGGTGCTCGGGTACTACGCGAGGTCGCTCTCGGTGCTCGACCCGGCGCAGCTGCCGGCGCAGCTGGAAGGCGCGGCGCCCCGGTAGCCGCTTTATGTCTTACTCTTTCTGCAGCACCACCGCGCGCACCGCGGCGAGCGCGCGCTCGTCGAGCAGCAGCGGGACGTGCCCCTGGCCGGCGACCTCGACGAACCGGGCGCCCGGGATGGCCTGCGCGACCGCCCTGCCCATCGCCACGGGCAAGGTCTGATCGGCGGCGCCGTGGACCACCAGCGTCGGCAACGCGAGGGCGCCGAGCCGTGGCAGCAGGTCCCAGTCCTCCGTGGTCAGGAAGCGATTGAGCCGGCCGGCCTCGCACATCTGCAGCGCGGTGAAGGTCGCGAGGAGCGTGAGGCTACGCGGACGGGTCTCCGCCGGGCCACCCTGGGCAGCGAGCGCCGCGGCCACGGCGGGCAGGGTCCCCATCGAGAAGCCCACCAGGTGGAGCGGCGCGCTGCCCGCGCCATTGGCGCGCAGCCAAGCCACTTGCGCCACGGCGTCGGCGAGCAGCGCTTCGCGGCTGGGTTCACCCGCGGAGCCGTCGAAGCCGCGCCAGGCGACCACCGCGAGGCCGAGGTCGTCCTGGGCGGCGAGCGCTTCGAGGAACTCCTGGCCCTCGGCGAGCAGGCGCGTGCTGTTGCCCTGGAAGAAGAGCACCCACGGGGCGCCGGCGGTGCGGGGGGCGCGAACGAGGCCGCGCAGGGACAGTCCGGGGGTCGCTGCTGGCACGGTCTCGGCGCGCCATCCCGGCTTGGCCGCCAGCGCCGCCCAGGCCTGGGCCGGGAGCTGCTTGCGGTGGTAGCCGAAGGCGAGCAGTCCACGGCCTCGCACTCGGGCGACCCGCCAGACGGCGCCGGCGCCGAGCAGCGCGAGGGCCAGACCGAGGGCGACCCCGGCAGGGAGAGGGCGGAGGTTCATCGCCGCAAACTTGCACGGATCGGCGCCCGCGCGCAGGGGGGTGACTGCCCCCTGACCCCGTGCCAGTGTGTCGTCGTGACCGACGCCGCCCTGCCCGCCCGAGCCCAGTCCCTGCTCGCTCCCGCAGGCCGGCGCATCCACTTGCGCTGGTTGCTCGCGCGCCTGCTCTGCGCGCCCCTCCCGCCGTTCGTGCTCGGCCGGGTCCGCACGCTCGCGCTGCGGGCCTGCGGTGTCACCATCGGCCGCGGCACCAACTTCTGGGGGCTGCCTACGCTGGTCGGCGGCGGCGCGTTCGGGTCCCGCCTGCGCGTCGGGGCCAGCTGCGGCTTGAACCTCGGCTGCCTCTTCGAGCTCGCTGCGCCCGTCGTCCTGGGAGACCACGTCTCGGTCGGCCACCAAGCCCGGTTCCTCACCAGCGAAAGGGGCGAACCAGGTGCGGCAGCGGCGCCGATCGCAGTGGGCCCTGGAGCCTGGCTCGGCGCGCGGTGCACGATCCTGGGAGGGGTCACAATCGGCGCTGGCGCAGTGGTGGGCGCGGGTGTCACTGTGTCGAAGGACGTGCCGGCCCAGACGCTGGTGACCGGAGCGCAGGTCGTTTCACTGGCCCGCTGGCGTTGACCGCTGCGAGGAATAGAGGAGTGAGATGCTCGAACGGCAGAAGGCTCTCGACGTGGTGTTGGCCTGCTTGCGCGAAGCGGTCGAGCAGTCCGGGGGCGACGCTGCGGCGGTGGCCGAGGACACGCCGATCGTGGGACCAGGCGCGGTGGTCGACTCGATCGGCGTCGTCTCCCTGATCGTCGACATCGAGCAGCGACTGGAGATGGACCACCAGGTCTCGGTGACCCTCGCCAGCGACAAGGCGATGTCGCAGAAGAACAGCCCGTTCCGCACCGCCGGCTTGCTCGCCGACCACGTGCTCGCCATCGAGGTGGAAGGGCTGGCGACGTGAGCGCGTCCAAGGTCATGGGGCCGGGCGCGGGCCCCCAGGTGATGCTGGTCACCGGTTCGCGCAAGGGCATCGGCCGCTACCTCGCCGAGACGTATGCCGCGCGTGGGTTTCTCGTGGAAGGGTGCAGCCGCGGGGACGCGGGCTTCGAGGCGCAGAACTACGCCCACACCTCGGTCGACGTCTCCGACGAGAAGCGGGTGAAGGCCTGGATCACGGCGGTCTCGCGCAAGCACGGCCGCATCGACGTCGTTCTCAACAACGCGGCCATCGCCACCATGAACCACGTGCTGCTCACGCCGGCGGCCACGGCCAACCGGATGTTCGAGGTGAACGTCACGGGCACCATGCTGGTCTGCCGCGACGCCGCCAAGGTGATGATGCGGCACCGCTACGGGCGGATCGTCAACTTCACCACCATCGTCGCGCCGATCGCGCTGGCCGGCGAGGCCATCTACGCCGCCTCGAAGAGCGCGGTGGTGACCTTCACCCGCATCCTCGCCTTCGAGCTGGGCCAGTGGGGCATCACCTGCAACTCCTTCGGCGCCACGCCGATCAAGACCGACATGATCAAGGGCGTGCCCCAGGGAAAGATCGACGCGTTGGTCGCGGGGCTCGCGATCAAGCGGCTGGGCACCAATGAGGACTGCGTCAACGTCTGCGACTTCTTCATCAGCCCCGCCTCCGACAACATCACCGGCCAGGTCGTCTACCTGGGCGGCATCACCTGAGGGCGCAGTGACCGCGATGGGCGCCGCCGCAGAGGCCCGCTGCGCGCCGTGGCTCTGGCCGCGGCTCGAGTCGTTCGGGGACGCGCCGGCCATCGTCCACCGGGGCGCGCCGATCAGCTACCGCGCGCTGGTCGCGCGCACGGCCGCCTTCGACCCCGAGCTCTCGGCGCGCGGCATCGGCCCGGGCTGCGTGGTGCTCCTCGAAGGCAGCTACTCGGAGGGAGCGGTAGCGCTGCTCCTGGCGCTGCTGCGCCGCGGCGCCATCTGCGTGCCGCTCACGCCCCAGGCGGCGGTGCAGCGCGAGGCGTTCGCGCAGATCGCCGAGGTGGCGTTTCGTTATCGATTCGACAACGACGGCCCCGGCGGTGCGGAGCGGTGCACCTTCGAGTCCCAGCCCGGCGGCCAGCCGCCGCTCGCCTCTCCTCTCCTGCGGAGGCTGGCCGCGCTCGGCCACCCTGGCCTCGTGCTCTTCTCGTCGGGCTCCGCGGGCAAGCCCAAGGCGGTGCTGCACGACTGCGCGGCGCTGCTGGAGAAGTTCCACCGGCCCGGGCAGCGCAAGACCACGCTCTCGTTCCTCCTCTTCGACCACATCGGCGGGATCGACACGCTCTTCAACACGCTCAGCAACGGCGGCACGCTGGTGACCACCCCCGCGCGCGACCCCGACGCGGTCTGCGCCGCCATCGCCGCGCACCGCGTGCACACGCTCCCCGCCTCGCCGACGTTCTTGAACCTGCTCCTGCTCTCGGAGGCGCACCGCCGGCACGATCTCTCGAGCCTGCGCGTGCTCGCCTACGGCACCGAGCCGATGCCCGCGCCCGTGCTGGCACGCCTCCGCCAGGCGCTGCCGGAGGCGAAGCTGGTGCAGACCTACGGGCTCTCCGAGCTTGGCGTCCTTCGGACACGCTCACGCGGCGAGTCGCTCTGGCTGCAGTTCTCCGGCGACGGCTTCGCGACCCAGGTCCGCGACGGCGTGCTCTGGGTGAAGGCGCGGACGGCGATGCTCGGCTACCTGAACGCGCCCGACCTCTTCGACGCCGACGGCTGGCTCAACACCGAGGATGCGGTGGAGGTGGACGGCGAGTGGCTGCGCATCCTCGGCCGGGTGAGCGACCTGATCAACGTGGGCGGCCGCAAGGTCTACCCGGCCGAGGTCGAGACGGTCCTGCTGCAGTGTCCCAACGTGCGCGACGTGGCGGTGTGCGGCGAGAAGAACGCGCTCACCGGGCAGGTGGTCTCGGCGCGGTTCAACCTGGTGGACCCCGAGCCGCTCGACGCGTTCAAGAAGCGGCTGCGCGCGTTCTGCAGGGACAAGCTGCCGCCCTACAAGGTCCCCGCGCGGATCGAGCTGACCGACCGCGAGCTGTTCAGCGCCCGGCTCAAGAAGCTGCGGCGCCCTGACCCGGGAGGAGCGCGATGAGCGGCGCCAGCGACTCGACGGGAGCACCAGACGCCTCTTCCCCGGGCGCGACGCCTGCGGCCGCGCCGCGCCGGACGCTCTGGCAGCGGGTGCGAGCCGTCCTGGCGCTCGAGTTCAGCCAGGTGCGCCTCCAACTGCTGCTGCTCTCGGTGCTCTGCTGGCCTTTGCCCCGCGGCGCCTGCGGCCCGCTCCGCGCGCGCCTGTTCCGGCTGGCCGGCTTCAAGGTGGGTCCCCGCTGCAGCATCCTCGGCCTGCCGCACATCAACGGAGGCGGCGGACCCCTCGGCCCCAACCTCGTGCTCGGCGCCGGCTGCGTGCTGGAGTGGGGCTGCGTGCTGGAGGTCGGCGAGAAGCTCACGCTCGGCGACGGCGTGCGCCTCGGACCCGAGGTGCTCATCCTCACCACCACGCACGAGCTGGGCAACAAGGGGCACCGCGCCGGCCCGCTCGTCCGCAAGCCGGTCACCCTCGGGAGCGGCGCCTCGCTGGGGGCGCGGGCGATCGTCCTCCCGGGCGTCACCATCGGTGAGGGGGCGCAGATCCTCGCGGGCTCCGTCGTCAACAAGGACGTGCCCGCGCGCACCCGGTGGGGCGGCATCCCCGCCAGGCTGCTGGGGCCCGTAGAGCCCTGAAGCCGGAGGTGGGCGCGGTCCGGACGCCGGGTTGCACAGACGGGCCGGCTGTCGGCCCGAGGACGGGCGCTGGCGTCGCTAGTCGGCCAGCGTCGCCAGCACCTCGCCCGCCCCGATCAGCTGCCGCGAGAGCAGCGAGGTCGCAGAGGCGCTGAACGGCACCAGCGCGTTCTCGCTGAAGGCCAGCCGCTCGATCTCCTCCAGCGAGCGGCCAGCCGCCAGCGCGTTCTTCACCGCGTCGGTGATCTGTAATACATCCAGCACCACCAGCCGCCCGCCGTAGCCCGTGCCGTTGCACGCGTCGCAGCCCACCGAGCGGGGGAGCTGCTGCCCGCTCTCCCGAGCGACCAGCCCGCGCAGGATGAGCGCCTCCAGCAGCGCGGGCGGCGGCGTGTCGAGCACGCGGCACGAGTTGCACAGGCGCCGCACCAGCCGCTGGACGATGATCAGCGAGAGCGCCTGCGCCATCACCGCGCGGCTGCACCCGAGCGTCTCGAGGCGCTGCAGCACCGAGCGGGCGTCCGAGGCGTGGAGCGACGAGAGCAGGAGGTGGCCCGTCATCGCCGACTCCAGGGCGAGCTGCGCGGTGGGCCCGTCGCGCATCTCGCCGACCACGATCACGTCGGGGTCCTGCCGCATCATCGCCCGCAGCACCTCGGCGAAGCCCAGCCCCTGCGCCGCGTTGATCTGCACCTGGGTGGCGCCCTGCACGCGGTACTCGATCGGGTCCTCGACCATCACCACGTTGCCGTCGGGGCGGGTCACCTGCCGCTCGTGCAGGAGCGAGTAGAGCGTGGAGGTCTTGCCCGAGCCGGTGGGCCCGCCGATGAGGATGCCGCCCGTGGGCCGCTCGAGCACGCGCCGCACGGCGCCGAGGACGCCCGGGTCGAGGAAGATCTGCTCCAGCGGCCGGGTGGCGCCCACCCCTTCGAGCACGCGCAGGACGACCTTCTCGCCGGCCCGCGCCGGGATGGTGTTGACGCGCAGATCGACCTCGCGCTTTCCGGCGGTGAGGCCGATGCGGCCGTCCTGGGGCATCCGCTTCTCGGTGATGTCCATCCCGGCCAGCACCTTGATGCGCGCGGTGACCGCCTTCGCGGTGCAGCCCGGCGGGATGCCTTCGGACCAGTCGGAGAGCAGCCCCTGGATGCGCAGGCGCACGCGCACCTGGCCGGGGCCGGGCTCGAGGTGGATGTCGCTCGCCTCGCGGTCGAGGGCGGCGACGACGAGGCGGTTGACGAAGCGGATCACCTCGTCGCTGCGCGCGGCGGGCGCGGCCGGCGCGTCTTCGGTAGCTGATTCGTAGACGAGCTGGTCGGGGTTGATCGACGGGCCTGCCTTGGTGCTCTTGCCCGTGCGGGCCTCGTCGAGCTTGAAGCGGGTCACCGCGCCGAGGAAGTCGGCCTCGGAGATGGCCACTACCTCGAGCTCCACGCCCGCCAGCGTCCGGCGGGCCTCGGCGAGCGCGGCCAGGTTTCGCGGCGCGCACATCGCCACGGTGAGGCGGCGCCCGGCGAGCTGCACGGGGATCATCCGGTGCTGCCGGATCAGCTTGAGCGGCAGCATGGTGAGGACGCTCGGCTGCACGTCGTAGTCGCCCAGCTCGACGAAGGGGATCGACGGGCCCGACGCGCCGTGCGCCCGCGGGTCGAACGGCGAGGACGAGCTGGGGGTGAACTCGCCGGGCGCGGGCGCAGGCGCGGCCCTCGGCGAGCGGGTCGCGCGGGCAAGCTGTCCCGCCATCCGCGCGCCGGCCGCGGCGGTGAACGCGGGCACGCGGCCGGCGAGGAGCTGCGCGTCACCCGCGCCCAGCCAGATCACCTGCGACTCCTCCTCCGCTCGGGCGACCCACGGCCAGACCGCGCCCGGAAAGGCCGCCAGCTCGCAGAGCGATTCGCCGGGCAAGAGCGTCTCGAAGGCGGGCTCCGCCTCGCTGACGCCGGGGAGCCGCACGCTCAGGCGGCCCGCGAGCACGAAGCCGATCGCCTCCGCCGGCACCCCCGGCGAGAGCACCTCGCTGCCGGCCGGGTAGCGGAACGCGGAGAGCACGGCGGCCACCCGCGCCAGCACCGGCCCGTCGCAGCCGTGGAAGAGCGCCGTGCCGCGGAGGAAGCCCTGCGTGTCGGGGGGGAGGTCGACGGGGACGATGGCGGAGTCGTCGGACATTGGGCGACTGTAGCAGGGGCGGGGTCAGGTGCGGTTCGGGCCATCGTCCGTGTCCGGGCCGGGCGCGCTGGCGGTCTGCTGGTGCGCTCAGTGTGGATTGACGCTCCCCCTTCCTCCCCGGTTGAATGGTCCAGGAATGCAACCAATGATGACCCGCTCGCCGCTCCCTGGCCGCGCCCTGCTGGCCGCCGCCCTGCTCGCCTCCGCGCTGCTCACGGCCTCTGCCGCCTCCGCGGCCAGCCCCGACTGGGTGAAGGCCGGCGGCCTCTCGCCTCGCTTCCCGGCGCGCGACTTCCTCACGGGCTACGGCGTCGCCGAGGGCAAGGGCGCGCTGGAGTCGGCCCGGGCGAGCGCCTCTGCCGATCTCGCCACCCGCATCTCGGTGCGCGTCGAGCACGACTTCTCCTCGCAGAGCGCGGAGAAGAACGGCGCGCAGTCGTACGCGATCGCCTCGCTCACCCGGGCCACGGCAGACGTCCGGCTCACCAACCTGCTCTACGAGACCTACGACGACGACGGGAAGGTCTTCGCCTTCGCCTACAAGAAGCGCGCGGAGGCCGCCGCCGAGCGCCGGGGCCTGCGCGACCAGGCGCTGAAGAACGCCAGGGAGCAGCTGGCCAGCTCGAAGGCGGCCGAGGAGGACAAGCGCGAGGCCGACGCGCTCGCCGCCGCCTACTCCGCGCGCCTCTGGGCCACCGAGGCCGCCGAGCAGCACGCCGTCACCCGGGCCATCGCGCTGGGCGGTGGCGCGGCGCCCGAGGGCGATCCGTTCGACCCAGCGCCCGCGGCGGCCCAGGCCGACGACCGCGTGCGCCAGCTCCTCAAGAGGCCGTCCGCGACGCTCGATGAGGCGGTGACCTTCCTCGCGCTCCAGCTGGGCCAGCAGGGGGTCAACTCGGGCCGCTGGACCGCGGCGCCGCTCACCTACGGCACCACCTCGTTCTCGTCGCCCTTCGGCCGCCGGGTCTCTCTCGAGCTCGAGCGGGCGCTCGCGGCCCAGCCGCAGCTGGCGGGGCAGGCCTTCGGCGACCTCGCGCTGCGCGGCACCTACCTCGAGGCGGGCGACTCCCTG
>JAYWAO010000033.1:0-7275 GCA_043782365.1 Deltaproteobacteria bacterium | reverse complement strand
CGCACCGACACCCGCTACACGCTCTGGGCCGGGCTCTTCGGCGGCCTCTTCCTGCAGCTCGCCTACTTCGGCACCGACCAGTCGCAGGTGCAGCGCTACCTGGCGGGCGGGCCCGTGGGCGAGAGCCGGATGGCGCTCTTGCTCAATGGCCTCGTGAAGATCCCGATGCAGCTGTTCATCCTCTGCGTCGGCGTCGCGGTCTTCACCTTTTATCAACTCAGCCCGCCGCCGCTCTCGTTCAACCGGGCCGAGCTTGCCCGGGCCCGCGCGGCGCTCCCCGCCGAGGTGCAGGCGCTGGAGGAGGCCCACCGGACCACCTTCGACGCAAAGCGCGCGGCCATCACCCGCTACTCGTCGGCGCTCTCCGCCCACGACGCGCCCGCCGAGCGCACCGCCGCCGCCGAGATCGCGCTCGCCGAGAAGGGCCTGAAGGGCCTGCGGGCCAAGGTCCGCGAGGTGATGAAGCGCGCCCACCCCGAAGCCGATCCCAAGGACTCAGACTTCATCTTCCTGCGCTTCGTCCTCGACCACTTCCCCTCGGGCCTGGTGGGCCTCCTGGTCGCGGTGATCCTCTCGGCGGCGATGTCGGCCAACTCGGCGGCGCTCTCGGCGCTGGGCACGACCTCGGTCGTCGACTTCTTCGACCCCGCGCGCCCCGGCGCCACCGACGCGCAGCGCCTGCGCGCGGGCCGCATCTCCACCGCGCTCTGGGGCGTGGTCGCCGTCGGCTTCGCCTGGAGCGCGGCGCTGCTCGACAACCTCATTCAAGCGGTCAACTTGATCGGCTCGCTCTTCTACGGGCCGATGCTCGGCGTCTTCCTCGCGGGCTTCTTCCTGAAGCGGGTCTCGGGCCGCGCCGCCTTCTGGGCGGTGCTCGCCGGCGAGGCCGTGGTGGGCCTGTGCGCGCGCTTCTCAGACGTGGGCTTCCTCTGGTTCAACGTGATCGGCTGCGCGGTGGTGCTGGGCGCTGCGCTGCTCCTGACGCTCTTGTTCCCGCGCCCGCCCGAGGCCGCGACCGCGGAGGCGTCGGCTTGAGAGCTTCGCTCCGCGCGGGCTGCGCTGCTCGCGGTCTGCGAGGCGCCCTGCCCGCTCGCGGGTGCGCCCTCCCACGCGCGGCGATCAGGCGATCGAGATCTTCCTCGCCCACGCCCCACGCCCCGCGCGCCGCGAAGTAGAGCAGCAGGCCCACCGGCCCGAGCTTGAAGGTGGCGAAGGCACCGGCAGCATCACCAGCCGCGGCACCCCGCTCTGCTGCGCGTCGCGCACCGCCCAGGCTTCCGACGAAGAGGTCGAAGGCGAGGTAGTGGACCGAGCCCGCGAGCAGCGCCCAGCAGTTCGAGAAGAGCAGCGCGACCTCTGCGGGCGAGCCGAAGCCGCCGCCCCCCTGGCCGAGCAGGCCGAGGACCCCGCCGCCAGGCAGCGCTCGTCGGGTACTATCGTCTTGATTTCCACCCGCGCGTCACTGGAGCGTCAATGGTAGCCAATCGCCAGGTCGTCATCTTCGGCGCCAGCGGAGACCTCACCGCGCGCAAGCTGATCCCCGCGCTCGCCAGCCTCGCCCTGAAGAAGAAGCCCGCCGGCGGCCTCTCGGTGGTGGGCTGCGCGCGGCGGCCGAAGACCGACGAGTCCTGGCGCGAGGAGCTGGCGGCGCAGCTGCCACCCGAGCTGAAGGATGCCTTCGCCGCGCTCGCGCCACATCTGTATTACCAAGCCTGCGACGTGGGCAGCGCGCAGGACCTCGCGAGCCTCAAGGCAAGGCTCGCCGCGCTGCCGGGGGGCGACGACGCGGGACGGCTCTTCTACCTCTCGCTCAAGCCCGAGCTGTTCGCCGAGACGGTGCAGCAGCTCTCGGCGGCCGGGATGCTCGCCCACGAGCGCGGCTCCCCGGTGTTCCGCCGGGTGGTGATCGAGAAGCCGTTCGGCCACGACCTCGCCAGCGGCATCGCGCTCAACCGCGCGCTGCAGTCCCACGTCCGCGAGGACCAGCTGTACCGCATCGACCATTACCTCGGTAAGGAGACGGTGCAGAACCTGCTCGGCCTGCGCTTCCACAACGCCATCTTCGAGCCGCTCTGGAACCGGCAGCACGTCGAGCTGGTGCAGATCACCGTCGCCGAGGACCTCGGCATGGAGAGCGGGCGCGGCGGGTACTACGACGGCACCGGCGCCATCCGCGACATGCTGCAGAACCACATGCTGCAGATCCTCGCCTTCGTGGCGATGGAGGCCCCCGCCTCGCTCGACGCGGCGGCCATCCGGGCGCAGAAGCTGGCGGTGCTGCAGAACCTGCGCGCCCCCTGGCCCGAGGACGCCTGGCGCGACGTGGTGCGGGCGCGCTACACGGCCGGCGAGATCGGCGGCAAGCCGGTGAAGGGGTATCTGCAAGAGGACGGCGTCGCCCGCGATTCGCAGACCGAGAGCTACATCGCGGTGCGGGCCGAGATCGACTCCTGGCGCTGGGCCGGCGTGCCGTTCCTCCTGCGCCACGGCAAGCGGCTGCCGAAGAAGTTCACCGAGGTGCAGGTGCAGTTCCGCACGCCGCCGCTGCAGCTCTTCAACCTCCCCGAGGGCATGCCCGAGCCCGAGTTCCGCCGGAAGCTCCGCGACGGCTCGCTCTGCCACAGCAGGCCCAACGTGCTGACGCTCTCGATCCAGCCGCGAGAGGCGATCACGCTCTCGTTCGGCGTGAAGACCCCAGGCAACGACATGGTGATGGCGCCCGCGCGGCTCGACTTCGACTACAAGCAGCGCTTCGGGGGTAACACCGCGCCGGCGTACGAGCGGCTCCTCTTGGACGCGCTGCAGGGGGACGCGACGCTGTTCATCCACGCGGCGGAGATCGAAGCGTGCTGGAGCTTCGCCGACGCGCTGCGGGACAGGTTCGTCGAGGCGCCGATGCGGGACTACGCGGCGGGCACCTGGGGGCCGGAGTCTTCGGATGAATTGTTCAGGGGCTGTGAGGGTGGGTGGTCGCGGGGCTGAGCGCGGGCGTCAGATCCGCCCGCCCCAGGCCTGCCCTGCGCTCTCCCACGCAGAGTAGACTTCGCGCGCGAGCTCCTCGGGCAGCGGACCCTTCTCGACCGCGCGGGCCGCGGCCACGAGGTGCTCGGGGTTCGCCGTTCCCACCAAGATCGCCGCCACGCCGGGCGCGAAGGCCGAGAAGCGCAACGCCAGCTCGTCGGGGGCGATCCCGGGCAGCTTCGGTAGTTGTTGATAACGCTCCCAAGCCTCCGCGACGTCGCCCTCTGGCGGCCGCCGGGCGAATCGCCACGGGGCATTCCCCAGCGGCCGCTTCGCGAGCACTCCCACACCCCGCGCCTCCGCCTCCGGGACCCCGCTGCGCAGGCCCGCTGGGTCGACCAGGCTCACCGAGCACTGCACCGCGCCGAACTTCCCGGAGCGCACCGCCCAGCCGAGCGCCTCGTTCTCACCCGAGTAGCCGGCCACCCGGACCTTGCCCTGCTCGACCGCGCGCCCGAGCGCCTCCACCACCCCCCGCTGCTCGAGCACCCACTGGTCGCAGGAGTGGAGGAAGACGAGGTCGAGGCGGTCGGTCTGCAGTCTCCCGAGCGCGGCCTCGACCCCGGCGGTAATACACTTCTCGGTCCAGTCCTCGAGCCCGGGCGTGCCGTAGCCCACCTTGGTGGAGAGGACGAACTTCTCGCGCCGGCCGCGCAGCGCCCGGCCGAGGCGCTCCTCCGAGAGCCCATAGCCGCGCGCGGTGTCGAGGAGCGTGATGCCCGCGTCGAGCGCGGCCCCCAGCAGGCGGTCGACCGCGGCGTCGCTCGCGTCGTCCCCGCCGATGCGCCCGGCGCCGAGGCCGACGGCGGAGACGGTGAGCCCGGTGCTTCCAAGCGTGCGCTGCAGCATGGGCAGTGCCTCGTGAGTGGTGCGCGTGGTGGAGGCGCACTGTGCCTCCGGCGAGGCCCGGCGGCAATGGCTCGCGCCGAGGCTGACGGAGGGTTGCCCGTCCTCGCGCCAAGCGGCCCGACGGGCAGCTCAGGCACCACGCGATCCCAGCCGCATTTCCTGCTCTCGTCACTTCGCCACGCGCGCACGGGCGTGGACGCATCGGCTACTGTGCGCGGCATGATGCCCTCACCCCGACAGCCGCCCGCTCTCGCGCTGCTCGCACTCGCCTGCGCCTGCGCCACCGCCGCGCCCACGCAACCTCCCGCCGCCCCGCTGGCGGCCCCGCCGGCGCCCGCCGAGTCCCCGCCCCAGCTCCCCTACTCGCCCTCGCTCGACCCGCGCTCGCTCGACCGCGCCGCCGACCCGTGCGCCGACCTCTTCCAGTTCTCCTGCGGCGGCTGGGTGAAGAACAACCCGATCCCGCCGGACCAGTCGTCGTGGTCGGTCTACTCGAAGATGCAGGACGACAACCGCGCCCTCTTGCGGGCGCTCCTCGAGAAGGCCGGCCGCGGCGGGGCTGGGCGGGGCGCCAATGAGCAGAAGATCGGCGACTACTACGCGGCCTGCATGGACGAGGCGCGCATCGACGCGGCCGGCGCAAAGCCGATCGCCGCGGAGCTGGAGGCGATCGACAAGATCGGTGACCTGGACGACCTCATGCGGGTGATCGCGCGCAGCCACCTGACGGTGGTGGCGCGCGGGTCGATCCTCTTCGCGGCGGGCTCCGAGCAGGACGCGAAGAACGCGCAGGAGACCATCCTCGGGCTCGACCAGGCCGGGCTGGGCCTGCCCGACCGCGACTACTACCTGAAGGACGAGCCGCGCCAGAAGGGGATGCGCGAGAAGTACCTGCTGCACGTCGCGCGCGTCCTGCAGCTCCTCGGGGACAAGCCCGAGCAGGCGGCGGCCTCGGCGCAGACGGTGCTGCGGCTCGAGACGGAGCTGGCCAAGGGGCACCTCGGCCGCGTCGAGCGGCGCAACCCGGACAACGTCTATCACCGCATGCCCGTCGCCAGGCTGGTCGAGCTCGCGCCCGCGTGGCCCTGGGCGGCCTTTTTCGCGCAGCTGGGGTTGACCGACGTCAAGGAGCTCAACGTGGCGACGCCCGCGTTCTTCAGCGTGCTCGGCAAGCTGCTCGTCTCCGTGCCGCTCGCCGATTGGAAGGTCTATCTGCGCTGGCAGACGGCGCGCTTTGCCTCCACCTATCTGAGCAAGCCCTTCGTCGAGGCCGAGTTCGACTTCTATTCGCGCACGATGATGGGCGCGCGCGAGCTGCAGCCGCGCTGGAAGCGGTGCGTGGGCCGCGTCGACCGGCACCTGGGCGAGGCGCTCGGGCAGGTCTATGTCGCTTTGTATTTCACCGAGGACACGCGCAAGCGGACGCTGCGGATGGTGGAGCAGCTCGAGGCCGCCATGGAGGAGGACGTCAAGGGCCTGCCGTGGATGTCGGCGGCCACCAAGGCGCAGGCGCTGGAGAAGCTGCACACGGTGACCAACAAGATCGGCCACCCCGAGAAGTGGCGCGACTATGCGACGGTGCAGATCTCGCGCGACGACTTCTACGGCGACGCCGCCAGCGCGATGGCGTTCGAGGTGAGGCGGCAGCTCTCCAAGATCGGCAAGCCGCTGGTGCGCGGCGAGTGGTACCTGACGCCGCCCACGGTCAACGCGAACTACGACGCGCAGATGAACGAGATCAACTTCCCCGCGGGGCAGCTGCAGCCGCCCGCGTTCGACCCCACCCTCGACGACGCGCCCAACTACGGCAACACCGGCGGGACCATCGGCCACGAGTTGACCCACGGCTTCGACGACGAGGGCCGCAAGTTCGACTCCAAGGGCAACCTGCGCGACTGGTGGACCGAGGCCGACGGCAAGGAGTTCGAGCAGCGCGCGGCGTGCGTCAGCGACCAATACTCGAAATACCCGGTCATCGACGAGGTGAAGGTGAACGGCAAGCTCACGCTGGGCGAGGACCTCGCCGACCTCGGCGGGCTCCTCCTCGCCTTCCGCGCCTGGCAGAAGGAGGTGGCGGGCAAGCCGCTCGGCGCCGTCGACGGGCTCACCCCGGCGCAGCGCTTCTTCGTCGGCTACGCGCAGAGCTGGTGCGGGAGCACCCGGCCCGAGACGGCGCGGGCGCGCGCGATGACCGACCCACATTCTCCAGGCGTGCACCGGACCAATGGAGTGGTCGCCAACATGCCGGAGTTCGCCGAGGCGTTCGCCTGCAAGCAGGGGGCTCCCTTGAAGAAGGAGCCCGTGTGCAAGGTGTGGTGAAGGGCCCGAGGCGGCGCGCGCGCTGGGCGCCGCCTACCAGCAGCGCGGCGCGGCGGTGCTCTACCGCGAGGTGCCTGAGGGCCACTCGTGGGGCCACTGGAAGAACACCGTCGCCGCGGTGCTGGAGTTTCTCTATGCGACTCGATGAACCGATCGTCTCGTCGGGCGTCACGATGCCACATTGACGCAATCGCCCGGCCGCGCAATGCGTGCCCGATCACTCGCGCCCAGGTGCCACCCACATGCAAGGCTTCAACACCATCATCGAGCCCTTCCGCATCAAGTCGGTCGAGCCGATCCGGCTGACCACGCCCGAGGAGCGCGCGGCGAAGCTCGCGCAGGCCGGGTTCAACCTCTTCGCGCTCAAGTCGGACGACGTGATGATCGACCTGCTCACCGACTCGGGCACGGGCGCGATGTCGTCCGAGCAGTGGGCGGCGCTGCAGCGGGGCGACGAGAGCTATGCGGGCTCGCCTTCGTATTACCGGTTTGAAGCCGCGGTGAAGAACCTCTTCCCCTTCAAGCATGTCATCCCCACGCACCAGGGGCGCGCGGCGGAGAAGATCCTCTTCTCGGTGATCGGCGGGCCGGGCAAGGTAGTCCCGAGCAACACCCACTTCGACACCACCCGCGCCAACATCGAGTTCACCGGCGCCACCGCCGTGGACCTCGTCATCCCCGAGGGCAGGCAGCCGTCGCTGCTCCACCCGTTCAAGGGGAACATGGACCTCGGCGCGCTCGAGCGCTGCCTGCAGGACGACGGCGCCCGCGTGCCCGTGGTCTTCCTCACCATCACCAACAACTCGGGCGGCGGGCAGCCCGTCTCGCTGGAGAACCTGCGCGGCGTCTCGGCGCTCTGCAAGCGGTTCGGGGTGCCGCTCTTCCTCGACGCCTGCCGCTTCGCCGAGAACGCCTGGTTCATCCACACCCGCGAGCCCGGGCAGCAGGGGCGCGACGTCGTCGAGATCGTCCGCGAGCTGGCCAGCCTCGCGCAGGGCATGACGATGTCGGCCAAGAAGGACGGGCTCGCCAACATCGGCGGCTGGCTCGCCCTCGACGACGACGACTGGGCGCTGCAGTGCCGCA
>JAYWAO010000032.1:0-2621 GCA_043782365.1 Deltaproteobacteria bacterium | reverse complement strand
CCCGGCATTTGCCGGGGCTCCTGATCGGGCTCGATCCTTGCTTGGCGTCGATATCCAGCCGATATCGACGCTCAGAGAGACCGAATGAGTAATTCCTTTGCGCGCCCTAAGTGAGCGGCATTGGATCTAGCTAGAGCACCGATCAGGTTACCTGTTCGGTGCTCTAGCATCGAGCGCCACGGCGAGACGGGCAGCTGAAGAGAGAGCAGCGGAAGCGTAGGTGAGCCCACGCCGGGCAGCGCCGCGGCCACCTGTCGCAAGCCCCACCGGTCACATCGGGTCCACCCCTCGGTCAATTCGGGGTTGCCCCCCTCTGATGCCCCTGCGCACTCGCAGCGGGTCCGGGTCCGCCATGTCTGGTCTTCTCTTGGTCGCGCTGCTGGCTGCCGCCGTTCCCAGGCCACCTGATCCCGCCGGCGCGCTGGTGCTGCGCATCGACGGCCGCGACGCCTACTTCGACCTCGGCCGCGGGTCCGGCGCGGGCCCGGGCGTGCGCGTGCTCTTCTTCCGCACCGTCAGCGTGCTCGACCCGCGCAGCGGGGCCACCATCAAGGACAGGTTCCTCGTCACCGAGGCTGAGATCGCCGAGGCCGGCGAGGTGCTCTCGCGGGCGCGGCTCGACCCGGAGGTCTCGGCGCACGTGCGGGTCGGAGACCGGGTGGAGCTCTTGCACCCCAAGGAGCAGGCGGCGCCGGAGCTGGCAGCGCCCCCGTTGGTCCTCCGCGATGCTCCGCCGCCCGCGCGCACGCAGAAGGCCCAGGCCAGCGAGGAGGAGCTCTCCAAGCTCGATCCGCAGCGCGAAGTGCAGCGGCCCTCGAGAGCCGAAGCAGCGCCGTCCGCGGCCGAGGGGCCCACGCCCGACCACAAGGAGGCCGCCGAGTTCCGCGACGCCTTCGTCCGCGCGCAGCAGCTCTCCGCGCCCGTCCGCATCGCCTTCTGGAGCCGCTGGGTGAGGGAGCACCCGGGCGGGCCGCTCTCGACGGCGATCTCACAGGAGCTCGAGGTGCTCAAGCTGGCCGAGGCGCCCCGGGCGGTCGCGCAGGCCGTGCCGCCCGCGCCGCCGCCGCCCCGGCTCGACGTGCCGGAGATCGCCGCGCCGGCCACCGCCTTCGACAACGACCCATTTGAAGTGGTGCTGACCTATCCGGGCGCGCCGCCCGAGGCGGCCACGCTCAACTGGCGCCCGCGCGGCTTTCCGCTCTACGAGACCATCCGCTTCACTCCCGACGGCCAGCACGCGCTGCGGGCCAGCCTCCCCGTGGGCGCGACGCCGCCTCCCGGAGTGGAGTGGTGGGCCGGCGTCATCGACACGGACAAGGGCGCCGAGCGCCCCATCGCCGGCAGCGGGCCCGACCCACGCACCGTGACCATCGCCACCGCGCCGGGCCTCGACATCCCGACCCGCAAGGACCGCAGCCGCGGCACGCTCTGGATCGACTACGCCGACTGGAACCGCTTCAAGGGCAACGACTGGTACGTCGACGTCGAGGGCGAGATGCTCTACCGGGTCCTCTCCGCGCTCTACTCCATCCGGATGGGGTTCGGCCTCTACCAGGGCCAAGGCCAGTCGCTGCAGAGCGCGCTCGACGACGAGAAGAACAAGCGGCCCTATCAATCGACCGCCTTCGGCTACCATTACGGCTATACCGAGCTGGAGTTCCGCCCGGGCGAGATGTTCGGCGTGATGGGCAAGCTGCTCACCGGAGTGGACCGGAGCGGGTTCGGCGCCGGCTTCGAAGGCCGCATCCGGATCGGCCGGGAGGACGGCACCAACCTGGTGCTCGGCTCGGGCTTCACCAAGGGCATCGGCAACAAGAACGACCTGACCTTGAGCTGGGACCGGGTGCAGGGCTTCCCGATGTCGGCCTCGGTGATCGTCACCAACGAGCCCGTGATGGCCGACTACGGCGTCCGGTTCCTCTACCAGGTGGGCCGCTCGGTAACCGATTTTTGCGATCTGTCGGCGCGGCTGAGCTACCAGCTGCGCGACATCAACCACAACGGCTTCGGCGCTGGGCTGTCCGCCAGCTTCCACTGGTGAGGAGGACGGCCATGACACTCGCGATCACCCTCGCCGCGCTGCTGGCCACTGGCGCTGCGCAGCCCCAGCCCCAGCCGCCGCCGCCTCCCGCTGTCAGCCGGGTGCGGGTCGTCCACCTCCCGCCCTCGGAGGCGCCGGCGGGCCTGCCGCTGAAGCTCACCGCCAAGGTGGAGAACGGCTATCTGCTCACCGCGCTCGAGCTGCACTGGCGGCAGCGCGGCGGCGGCTGGAACACCACCGCGTTCGGCAAGGACGCACTGGGAGGGTACGCCGCCCTCATCGAGGGCAGGGAGGTGACGGTGCCTTCGCTCGAGTATTACTTGAGCTCCCGCGAGGAGGGCCGGCCCGAGCAGGCGCGGTTCGCCTCGGAAGGCAGGCCCCACCCGGTGCTGGTGCGCGGCGACCCGGAGGAGCAGGAGCGCCTCGCGAGGCTCTCTTGGCACCACGGCCACACCTCCAGCGCGCAGCTGTCGGCCGAGTATGTCGGGTTCGGCGCCGTCAAGGGCCGCAATGACCGCTACTATCAAGTGGAGGCGAGCTATCAATACCGCCTGCTCGGCGCCATCGAGCACATCCAACT
>JAYWAO010000031.1:0-19554 GCA_043782365.1 Deltaproteobacteria bacterium | reverse complement strand
GCCGCCACCATGAACGTGATGCTCTTCTCGGTCTCGTTCTACTTCGGCCTCGACGCGCTCGACCCGGCGACCTTCCACCTCTTCACGCGGCTCTCGCTGGTGCTCGCGGGCGTGGTCGTCGCGGTGGGCGGCTGGCCCTTCTTCAAAGGGAGCTGGAGCGCGCTCAGGCGGGGCGTGCTCCACCTCGATCTCCCCATCGCGCTCGGCATCCTGCTGGTCTTCGCCGCCTCGTTCGTGCAGGCCGCGCAGGGCAACGGGCACCACTCCTACCTCGACACGCTCTGCACCTTCGTCACCCTGATGCTGGTGGGCCGCTGGCTCCAGCAGCGCGTGCTCGACCGCAACCGGCAGTACCTCCTGCAAGACGACGGCGCCGACGGCCTCTCGGTGCGCCGCCGCGAGGGCGCGCTGGTGCAAGTCGTCCCCGCGCCCACGGTGCGCGCTGGCGATCGTCTGGTGATCGCGCCCGGAGACCTGGTGCCCGTCGCGGTGAAGCTCTCGGGCGGCGGCACCTTCTCCCTCGACTGGATCAGCGGCGAGCCCGACGCGCGCACGTTCGCGCCGGGGTCCACCGTCCCCGCTGGCGCTTTCAACGCGGGCCGCAGCGCAGCCGAGGTGGTCGCCGACGAGGCCTTCGCCGAGTCGGCCTTGCCAGCCCTGCTCTCCGCGCGGCCCCGCTCGCAGGGCCTCACCGAGAGCGAGAAGTTCTTCGACAAGCTGGCCCGCGTCTATGTCGTCTCCGTGCTGGCGCTCGCCGCGGCGGGCTTCGCGCTCTGGTACTACGGCCTGCACGCGGGCCTTGCGCGCGCGGTGGACGTGGCCGCGGCGCTGCTGGTGGTCACCTGCCCCTGCGCGCTCGGCATCGCCATCCCGCTCGCCGGCGAGCTGGTGCAAGCGCGCCTGCGCAAGCTGGGCGTGCTGGTGCGCGCCTCCGACCTGCTCGACCGCCTGCAGCGCGTACGACACGTGGTCTTCGACAAGACGGGCACGCTGACGCTGGGCCGTCTCGAGCTGGACCAGCCCGCGCTCTTGCGCTCGCTCTCGCCGGAGGCGCTCGACGCCGCCTACGACCTCGCCTCGCGCAGCAACCACCCGGTGAGCCGCTGCCTCGCGCCGCACCTCGCCGCAGCCGGAGGCCGCGCCGACGCGGAGGCCGCGGTCGATGAGCTTCCGGGGCAGGGTGTCCAGCTTGTGCGCGGCGGCGCTGTCTGGCGTCTGGGCAGCGCTGCTTTTGCGCGGCAGGGTGTCGCACCTACCGGCCCGGGCGAGACGCTCCTCGCTCGCGATGGCGCCGTGCTCTGCCGATTCGTCACTCGGGAGGCGGTCCGCGCAGGAGCTGCGCGCCAGCTCGCCGCCCTCCAGAACGCGGGGCTCGACGTCAGGCTGCTCTCCGGCGACGAGCCCGCGCGCGTCGAGGCGTTTGCCCGGAGCCTGGGCCTGCCCGCGAGCGCGGCCTTCGGCGGACTCTCGCCGCAGCAGAAGGCCGAGGCGGTCTGGGCGCTCGACCAGGGCGGCCCGTCGCGCACACTTTTCATCGGCGACGGCGTCAACGACTCGCTCGCCTTCGCCGCCGCGCTCTGCGCCGGGACGCCCGCCATCGACCGCCCGGTGATGCCGGGCAAGGCCGACTTCTTCCTCTTGGGCGAAGACCTCGGCGCCCTCGGCGAGCTGCTCCACTCCGCCGCCCGCCACCGCGTGGTCGTCCGGAACATCCTCGCGATCGCGTTCGCTTACAACGCGCTCGCCATCGCCGTCTGCCTCGCGGGCCTGATGACACCGCTGGCCGCCGCCATCGCGATGCCCGTCTCCTCGATCTCGATCCTGCTCTACGCCGCCGGCGCGCTCGCCGGTTCACGCTCGGCCACGACGCAGCCGGCTTCGGCCCGGCTCCTGCAAGGGGTCCACGCATGAACGTCCTCATCCTCCAGGTCTTCGTCAGCCTGATGCTGGTGCTCGGAGCCGTTCTCGCCCTCCTCTACAGCGTGAAGCAGGCCGACCACGAACACTCCGACCGGCTCTCGCTCCTCCCGCTCGAGGACGACTACGTGGCCCACGCCACCACGGCAAAGGTCGCCCGCATCGCCACCACCACAGTGCAGCTGAAGAGCGCATCCAACCAGAGAGGTTGATCGAACGTGGAACAACGAAAAGTCGTCTTCGATGACTCAATCGTCCGGATGTTCATCGCCGCGTCGGTGATCTTCGGGATCGTCGGCATGACCGTGGGCGTGCTGATCGCGACCCAGCTCGTCTGGTGGCAGGCGAACTTCGGCATCCCGTACCTGGTCTTCTCGCGGCTGCGGCCCCTGCACACCAACGCGGTGATCTTCGCCTTCGTCGGCAACTCGATGTTCGCCGGCGTGTATTACTCGACGCAGCGCCTGACCAAGGCGCGCACGAGCGACTTCCTCTCCCGGGTACACTTCTGGGGCTGGCAGCTGATCATCGTCGCCGCGGCCATCACCCTGCCGCTCGGCATCACCACCTCGAAGGAGTATGCCGAGCTCGAGTGGCCGATCGACCTCGCCATCGCCATCGTCTGGGTGGTCTTCGCGGTGAACTTCTTCTGGACGCTCGCGCGCCGCAAGGAGAAGAACCTCTACGTCGCGCTCTGGTTCTACATCGCGACCATCGTCACCGTCGCGGTGCTGCACATCGTCAACTCCTTCGAGCTGCCGGTGACCCTCTTCAAGAGCTACTCGGTCTTCGCCGGCGTGCAGGACGCGCTGGTGCAGTGGTGGTACGGCCACAACGCGGTCGCCTTCTTCCTCACCACGCCCATCCTCGGCATCATGTATTACTTCATGCCGAAGGCGGCCGGGCGGCCGGTCTACTCGTACCGCCTCTCGATCATCCACTTCTGGGCCCTGGTCTTCATGTACATCTGGGCCGGGCCGCACCACCTGCTGTACACCGCGCTGCCCGAGTGGGCGCAGTCGCTCGGGATGGTCTTCTCGGTGGCGCTCTGGGCGCCGTCGTGGGGCGGCCTGATCAACGGCCTGCTCACCCTGAGGGGGGCGTGGCAGAAGCTGCGCACCGACGTGGTGATCAAGTTCTTCGTCGCCGCGCTTACATTTTACGGGATGAGCACCTTCGAGGGCCCGCTGCTCTCGATCAAGAGCGTCAACGGCCTCGCCCACTACACCGACTGGATCATCGGCCACGTCCACTCCGGCGCGCTCGGCTGGAACGGCCTGATGGCGGCGGGGACCTTCTACTGGATGGTCCCGCGGCTCTTCGGCAAGGAGCTGCACTCGAAGAAGGCGGCCGACATCCACTTCTGGCTCGCGACCGCCGGCATCATCCTCTACACCATCGCCCTCTGGATCGCCGGCATCAGCCAGGGCCTGATGTGGAAGGCGCTGACGCCCGACGGCGCGCTCCTGTATCCGTCGTTCATCGAGACCACGCTGGCGATCCGCCCGCTGCACATGATCCGCATCGTCGGCGGCGCGCTCTACCTGGTGGGCTTCTGCGTGATGGCGTGGAACCTCGCCAAGACCGCGCTCGCCGGCAAGGCCGTCGACGGCGAGACGATGGTGGTGGACGACGCGCCCGCGCACGGGCACGCGGAGGCGAGCGCCGGCTGGCTCTTGACGCGGCCCGCGTTCCTCTTCCTCATCGCCGCCGTCGTGCTGTCGATGTTCCTCGGCGGCGCGGGCCTGATGACCGGCGTCAAGGTGCTGGTCGGCCTGGTCATCCTCGGCGAGGTGGCCTGGCTCTACTTCAAGGGCAAGCGCGACGAGGGCCAGCCGCGCTGGCACGCGCTCATCGAAGGCAAGCCGTTCTTCTTCACGGTGCTCTTGCTGGTGTCGATCCTCGTCGGCGGCGTCGCCCAGATCATCCCCACCATCTTCGCGCCCTCGGCGGTGCCGTGGACGGGCGCGCCGCAGCAGCCGTACTCCGCGCTGGAGCTGGAGGGCCGCGACATCTACACCCGCGAGGGCTGCTACCTCTGCCACTCGCAGATGATCCGCACCCTGCCTTCGGAGGTGCAGCGGTACGGCCCGTACTCGCGGCCCGAAGAGTTCATCTACGACCACCCGTTCCAGTGGGGCAGCAAGCGCACCGGGCCGGACCTGCACCGCGTCGGCGGCAAGTATCCCAACGTCTGGCACTACACCCACATGATCGATCCGCGCGCGACCAGCCCGGGCTCGATCATGCCGTCCTTCGCCTGGACGGCCGAGTGGAAGGTCGATCTCGGCACCACCCCGCGCAAGCTGGGCGTGATGCAGAAGCTCGGCGTGCCCTACACCAACGCCGAGATCGACGACGCCAAGGTCAACTACCAGAAGCAGGCCGAGCTGATCGTGGCCGACCTCGCCACCCAGGGCGTGCAGATCCAGTGGGACCGCGAGCTGGTGGCGCTGATCGCCTATCTGCAGCGCCTCGGCCGCGGGCCGCAGTTCGGCAACGCAGTCACCGCCGCCGCCACCCCGCCTCACGACGCCATTCCCGCGGCCATTCCCGACGCGACTCCCACGGCCGCTCCTCCAGCCGCGGCGCTCGCCGCTCCGCCCGCTGCTCCCGCTTCCGCGCTCGCGCCGACTGGAGGCCGCTGATGTATACCGCCTGGTATCAAGCCAGCGAATATCTCGGCTTCGCCAAGGGGGCGGGGATCTTCTTCGCCGTCTTCTTCACGGCGGTGGTCGCCTGGATGCTGTTTGACCGCTCGAAGGACCTCGAGGCGATCGCCAGGCTCCCGCTCGAGGACGACACCGCGCCCGCCCACCACGACGCAGCCCCGACCGCGCCCGGCAAGGGCCACAGGCAGAGGGAGCCATGAGCCAGCAGGCGAGCAAGACCGACGTCGACACCGGGCACGACTACGATGGGATCCGCGAGTTCGACAACCCGCTGCCGCGGTGGTGGCTCTTCATCTTCTACGGCACCGTCCTCTTTGGATATGCCTATTGGATGCACTATCAAGTGGCGCGCACGGGCACCTCCGCGGTGGCCGACCTGCAGGCGGAGCAGGCCGAGGTCGCCCGCAAGGAGGCCGAGTCCAAGCCGCTCACCGACGAGGTGCTGGTGACCCTCTCCAAGGACCCCCTCACGCTGGCGGCCGGCGAGAAGGTGTTCCAGACCACCTGCGTCGCCTGCCACGGGGCGCAGGGCGAGGGGAAGATCGGCCCCAACCTGACCGACTCGTTCTGGCTCCACGGCGCGAGGCCCACCGAGATCCACAAGTCGATCGCGCGAGGCTGGGTGGAGAAGGGCATGCCGTCGTGGCAGCCCGTCCTGGGAGCGGAGCGCGTCCGGCAGGTGGCCGCGTTCGTCCTCACCAAGAAGAACCTGAACCTGCCCGGCAAGGAGCCGCAGGGTGAGCGAGTCAACAACTAGCGACCGGCCTGGCTTCCTCGACGAGAGAGGGGCGCGGACCAAGATCCACCCCGACGACGTCAGGGGCCGCTTCCTCAAGTGGCGGCGGATCGCCTACTTCGTCCTCATCCTCCACTACCTGGCGCTGCCGTTCATCAAGAACGGGGAGCACCCGGCGGTGCACCTCGACATCGAGGCGCGCCGGTTCTACCTCGCCGGGCAGGCGTTCAACGCGCAGGACGTCTGGCTGGTGGTGTTCCTGCTCGGGGCGTTCGCCTTCGGGCTGGTCTTCGTTACCAGCCTCGCGGGCCGGGTCTGGTGCGGCTGGGCGTGTCCGCAGACGGTGTTCCTCGAGGGCGTCTACCGGCCGATCGAGCGGTGGATCGAAGGGCCCGCGTCGAGCCGGCGGCGCCTCGACGCCCTGCCGCTGACCGCGCCGAAGAAGCTGCTCCTCAAGGGGGCCAAGCACCTCCTCTTCCTCGCCGTCTCGCTGGCGCTCGCGCACTGGTTCCTGGCGTTCTTCGTGCCGGTGCCGCAGTTGGTGGAGATCGTCGCGCACGGCCCCACCGGACACACCGCGCTCTTCTTCTGGGCGATGGGCATCACCGCTGCGCTGCACGCGAACTTCGCCTGGTTCCGCGAGCAGATCTGCTTCATCGTCTGCCCGTACGGCCGCTTCCAGTCGGTGCTCGTCGATAAACAATCGCTGACCATCGGCTACGACGTCACCCGCGGCGAGCCGCGCGGCAAGAAGCTGAAGCTCATCGATCCGGCGGCAGCGCGCCGGGGCGACTGCGTCGACTGCGGCAAGTGCGTCCGGGTCTGCCCGACGGGCATCGACATCCGCCACGGGCAGCAGATGGAGTGCATCGGCTGCGCGCAGTGCATCGACGCCTGCGACGACGTGATGGACAAGCTCGGCCGCGCGCGGGGTCTCATCCGCTACGACTCGCTGGTGGGCTTCGAGGGGGGCAAGAAGCAGCTCGTCCGGCCGCGCCTGTTCTTGTACGGCGGCTTCTCGCTCCTGGCGGCGCTCTCGGTGGTGATCACCGTGGCCACGCTGCGCGACCCGTTCGAGGCGAACCTGATGCGCTCGGGGATGACCCCCTACGTGCTCGACGGCACTACCATCCGCGACCAGTTCGAATTGCACCTCGTCAACAAGCACGTCGAGCCCGCCGACTTCGACGTGGTGGTCACCGTGCCGCCGGGCGCCACCGCGATGGTGCCGCAGCCGAACATCCACCTCGGCTCGCTGGAGAGCCTGCGCACGCCGATCTTCGTCACGGTGGAGCGCGCCGGCTACACCGGGCCGTTCGACGTCATCGTCGATCTACAAGACAGGACGGGGGGCAGGCACAAGTCGGCGACCGGGCAGTTCATCGGGCCGCCGAAGCCGCGGGCGAAGTGAGGGCGCGCGGCCCCCGCCCAAAAGAACTTTCCCGCGTCCTCCGCTCCTCCGCGTTGAAAGCCTTCTAGAGCGCCGATCGGTCTGGCGACGGGAGTCAAACCGTTCGGCGCTCTAGCAGCCCGCCGCGCAGGCCGAACTGTTCACTTCGGGTAGATCCAGAACGCCAGCCACCGCGTCAGGCGCGGCATCAGCCAGCAGGTCATGAAGAAGATCTCGATCACCAGCGTGACCAGCAGGCTCGCCGCGCGCGGCCAGCAGGGCGACGTCGACAGCAGGGTGGAGAGGGGGGCAGACGGCCGCGACCGGGTGGCGGTGGAGGTGAACTCCACCAAGACCTAGCTGCGCGAGCCCCCTGCGCTGCCCAAGGCGAAGTGGCTAAGCTAGAAACAGTATTACTTGATCAGCTCCCGCACCAGGAACGCGCCCAGCTCGGCGAGCCCCTTCTCGTGCAGCGCCTTGCCCTGGTCGGTGGTGAGCGCATTGCGCATCATCTCGGGCGCGAAGCCCAGCTCCAGGTTGATCCGCACCATCACCGCCGCGATGGCGGGCGTCACCGCGGCCGCCTTCACGCGCGAGCGGCGCTTCTGCACGCCGGCCGAGAGGTTGTCCATCAGCTCGTCCTCGCCGGTGCGCGGACCCTTGGCGGCGAAGAGCCCGGCCGAGAGGCCCGAGTAGAGCTCCTCGACGATGGCATGGCTGGCGGTGGCCCGCTGCATCCGCTCGAGCCCCTCGTCGAAGTCGACGTTCACGCAGGCCGCGTACGTCGGGGTGACGACCAACGCCAGGTCGGCGCGGTTGAGGACGTGCGAGAGGCGACGCGAAAATAGAGCCATGGACCACCCTATCGCACTTGGGGCGCGCCGCTGCTGGGGAGTGCAGCAGGCGCGCGCCGTGCGGGGAGCCCTCGCGCTAGCTCGCGAGCAGGTGCGCCTCGCGCAAGAGCGTCTCCAGCCGGGCCCAGGGGATGCGGCCCTCCAGCTTGAAGGAGACCCAGCCCTGCCCGCCGATGTAGGGCGTCGGATAGAAGCGGGTATCGCTGTCGATCAGCTGCTGCTGCCGCGCCGGCTCGGCGAGGATCGCCAGACACCAATCGCCCTTGTACTGCTCGAAGACGGCGAAGGTCTTGCGCCGCACCTTCCAGGTGGGGTGGCCGTACGAGACCGACTCGGCGACGTCCGAGAGCGCAAGGCAGAGCGCGCGGATCTTCGCGAGGGAGCCCTCGGGTGCGCTGTCCATGGACCACAGTGGAGCAGCCGCGCCGGTCTCGGGTCAATCGCGTTGATGCCCCGGCGCGCGATCACCTGAAGAAGTCGACGAGCGCTTCGGCCACCCGCTGCGGCGCCTCCAACTGCGGGTAGTGGCCGATCCCCTCCAGCCGGACCAGCCTGGTCGCGGGCCGCTGCCGCAGCACCTCCTCGGCGATGCGGAAGACCGCCACCGGGTCGCGATCGCCCCAGACCAAGAGCAGCGGCAGGTCGAGCGCGGTGATCGCCGGCACCCAGCGGGCGCGGTGGACCTCGCGCTCGCGCAGGTAGGCGATCAGCGCCGGATAGTTGGCGAGCCCATCGTCCTGCGTCAGCAGCTGGTAGTGCTGGTCGAGCTCGTGCGCGGTCGGCTGCGTCCGGGGGCCGAACACCTCGGCGAAGGCCTTGCCGAAGCGGGCGCGGCTCATCGCCTTCACCACCAGCGGCGCGAGCGGCGAGCGCAGCAGCCGCTGGATGGGCCGCGGCTGGTGCAGCTCCGGGAGCAGCCCGCCGTTGAGCAGCGCCACCCGGCCGAGGCGCGGGTGCCGCCCCGAGGCGCGCCGGCGCGCGAGCAGCTCGGCGGCGACGGTGTCGCCCATGTCGTGCGCCAGCAGGTCCACCTCGACGTCCCCCAGGCCGAGCTCCGCCAAGAGCGCCAGCGAGAGGTCGGCCTGCTCGGACAAAGTGTAATACCCGTGCGGCTTCTCCGAGTGCCCATAGCCGAGCAGGTCGGGCACGATCAGCCTGCGGCCCGCGGCAAGCTGCTCCGCGATGGGGGCCCAGTCCCAGCCGCAGGTGGGAAAGCCGTGCAGCGCGAGGAGGGGACGGCCCGGGCCGCGCTGCAGGTCCACCGCGAAGAGCCGGCGGCCGAGGAGGTGGTGGTCCCGGCCCAGCGCGCGCCACTCTTCTGGGGTCGCCGGGGTGCCTGCCCGGGAGCCTGCTGGGTTGCTCATCGGGACACCATAGCGCCAACGCCCCGCGTCCCACGGTTGGCGCGGCCGAGCTGTGGACCCTCCACGGCGCCGATCACGGCACGGACGTCTCCAGCGATTTCTCCGCGCGCATCCTGGCGTGGCTGGCGGCCCACCCGCGGCAGACAGACGCCAACGGGGCTGGCAGACCGCGGCGGGAACGCCCAAGAGTGTTCCAGTTGTCGCCAGGCGCACTGAAGACCTCTTTGCGATCGGCGATCCGCGCGATGGAGAGCCGCCGGGCCCCGTCGTCCACCCGGTAGAGGACGACGAGGCGCCGCCGCCTCCGCCGGGAGACTGAGCCCGATCGGCCGCCGGAGGCGCACCGCGAAGATCCGCAACCTCAACCGCGACCACGCCTATGCCGCGGGCGCTGAGAACCAATTGGCCCATCGGGTCTCGGCGGGCCTCCTGACGGGCGCGCCGGCAGACCTCACCACCGCGCCCAAGCTCGCCAACTGGACCGACACCAGCGCCACCGTCGCGCAGCGGGCCCGCGCGTACCTCGAGGTCAACTGCGCCCACTGCCACAGCGAGAAGGGGTTCGCGCGCACCACCGGCCTCTACCTCGACGTCACCGAGACCCGCGACTCCTCCCTGGGCTTCTGCAAGCCCCCGGTGGCCGTGGGCGAGGCCTCGGGCGGGTTCCTCTACGACGTGGTCCCGGGCGATCCGGACCACTCGATCCTCACCTTTCGTCTCGCCTCCACCGCCGCCTCGGTGATGATGCCGCAGCTCGGCCGCGGGGTGGTCGACAAGGCCGGGACGCAGCTGGTGCGCGACTGGGTGACGGGGCTGAAGGGCACCACCCAGGACTGCGTCGGACATTAGTGCCGGCGCTACTTCGCCAGCTCGTACAGATAGTCCACCATCGACCTCACCGCGTCGTCATAGCCCCGGATCTTCGGGTTGCTGCTCTCGATCACGTAGTACTCGTCCGGCGCGTGCGCGCCCCCGCCGTGGCCGAGGCCGAAGTGGCCCGCCGGGAGCGAGAGCGGCGGCGTGGTGAAGACCCAGCCAGGATACGAGCCCGGGTTGCGCGGCCAGAACGTCGCCTCGACGCCGTAGGCCTTCAGCGTCGACACCTGCTTCTGGATCAGCTCCGTGTTCGCGGGGGTGGCGGTGGGGTCATATCCGCCGCTGGGATTGACCTCGATATCGCCGAATCCCCGCTTGGCGAGGTGGGCCCGGAGCGCGGCCACCGCGCCATCGAAGGTCATGTCGGGCACCAGCCGCAGGTCGAGCTTCGCCACCGCGCGGTGCGGGAGCACCGTCTTGCCGCCCGGCCCGGTGTGGCCCGCGACCAGGCCCTCGATGTTGACGGTGGGCCGCGACATCAGCGCCGCCAGCGAGTCGCGCCAGCTGGCGTCGTGGGCCCACTTGGTGACGCCCAGCTGCTTCTTCTGGGCCTCCTCGTTGAGCGACGCTGCGGCCGCATCGAGCATCACCTTCTCCTCGGCGGAGATGGGCCGGGCCTTGTCGGCGAAGCCGTCGATGGCGGGGTCGCCGTTGGCATCGACCAGGGTGGCGAGCGCCTGCACGAGGTGGAAGGCAGGGCTGTCGAGCCGCGCGCGGTTGGCCGAGTGGACGTCCTTGGTGGCGCCGCGGCCCCACCTCTCGCCGCTCGCCACCAGCTCCAGCTCGACCACGCCCTTGGCGCCGAGCGAGATGGTGACCTCGCCCTCGGGCCCCTGGATCGCGGTGGGCATGAAGACGCCGATGGTCTTCGCGAGCGCCGCCGCCACCTCGGGCCTGCGGACCACCTGCGCGAAGTGGGGCGAGCCGATCTCCTCCTCCCCCTCGGCCACCAGCACCAGGTTCACCGGCAGCTTCTTCCCCGCGCCGCGGATGGCGTGGAGCGCGGCGAGCAGCGCCGACTCCGGCCCCTTCTGGTTCACCGCGCCCCGGCCGACCATCACCTTGCCGAAGCCCGGCTTCTCGACGATGCGCGCCTCCAGCGGCGGCGAGGTCCACTCCTTCGGGTCGAACTGCTTGACGTCGTACATGAAGTAGAGGCCGACGGTCTTCTTCGCGCCCGCGTCGAGCGTGGCGAAGACGCCGGGCTTGCCGTCGGTGGCGATCCGCTCGGCGCGTTGGAACCCGGCCTCCTTGGCGAGGTCGATCATCCGCTGCACGCCCTCCTCGGGGTTGAGCCCCTCGGCGGCGATGCTCGGCAGAGCGATCCACTTCTGCAGGCGCTCGATCGAGCCGGCGTGCTGCTTGGAGATCTGCTCGTAGACGGGCTGCAGGTCGGCCGCGGGCGCTGCCAAGAGCGTCGAGAGCGCGAGGAGCGAAGCGAGCATCTGATTGACTCCGTTGGAGGCGCGGGGAGGGGTCTGCCACGCGCGACCCGCGGGCACGCGGCGGCCACGATAGCACCGCGCGGGCTGGAGCCCCCGAAGGGCTCGTCCGCGCCAAACCGCCCTCTCCCGCGCGGCTCCGCGCTTGCGCCGACTGCGCGCTACTTCGCGGGCGCCTCCGCCAGGGCTGCGGGCGCCTCGGGGATCGGGAAGGTCGAGAGGCGCAGCGCCTTCGAGTCGCCCTTGACCTGCGCCACCGCCACCAGGTCGCCGTCGACGTACCGCCACGCCTCGCCGTCGCGCACGAACTTGCTGCGCTCGACGAACGAGCGGTCCTTGCCCGTGTCCCAGAGCTTCACCTGGAAGAGCACCTTCGCCTGGTCGCCCTGGGCAGCGTGGTCGAGGATCCACAGGCCCCGGTACTTGAACCGCTTGCACGCCCGCTCCAGCTCGCGGCGCACCTCGGCCTCGGGGCGCGCCTTGTCCGGGCAGCTGGAGTGGAGCGTCTTCCAGATCCACGCGGTGTCGGCGACGCAGAAGGCGCAGTAGCGCGAGCGCATCAGCAGCGCCGCGTCGGGCGGCTCGCGGACGCCTTGGTGGTACGGGCCGCAGCACTGGCCGTAGGCGTCGCCAGAGGTGCAAGGGCAAGGGAGCGCGGGGTCGAAGGGCATCTCCGCCCTCTAGCACGCCCGCGCTCGCCCTGGCGCTACCAGAACCTACTGGGTCACCTCGACAGAGCGGCCGTGGAGGCCCTGCACCGGCCGCGAGTTGCCGTGCGGGAAAGCCTTGTTGAACGCAGCCACCTGCGCCTTCGAGAGGTGCTCCTTCTCGCCGAGCACCATCCAGTGCACGCCCTCCGAGCACGGCGGCGTGGTCAGCGAGCCCGGGTAGGTGAAGTAGCGCAGCTTCCTCGGCGCCAGCTTGGAGAGGTCAACCGGGATCTCGACGCCGTCCTTCTCCTTGGTGGCCTTGCCGAAGCCGTCGAACACGGGCTTGAACGCCGCGTTGGCCGCGCCGCCGTCGTCGAGGAGGATGCCGACCACCGCGAGCTTGTCGCCCTGCTTGTGGACGAAGTGCACCTCCATCGGGCTGTGCTTGCCGTTCAGCTTGTGCTCGCTCAGCGCGTGGAAATGGAACTGCGCGAGCTTGAAGACGCCCTGCCCGAACTCCGCGGTCGCCGTGCTGTTCTCGCCGAAGTTCACCTGGAAGGTGTGGCCGTTGTTGACCAGCTTGCCCGAGGTCTTGCCCCAGCCCTTCAGCTGCAGCGCGGGGAGGGCCTTCGAGACCTTGGCGGCCTCCTTGCCTGCGGTCTTGAGGTCGATCGGCGACTGGTGCGTGCCGGTCTTGCAGGCGGGCGCCTCCGCGCCCCAGTGCTCGGGGCCGTTCTTGGCCTCGTAGCCCCAGTGGTGCTCTTGGGCACGAGCAGCGGTGGAGAGCAGCGCGACGGCGACGAGGGTGAGCAGCGAACGGTTCATTCGGAAGGCTCCAAGGGGTATCGGGCGATAAAGCCAGACGCACCCTATCGGCCCCCCCGACGTTTGTCTTCAAGCCCGTCAGGTCGACCGCCCGAGTTCCCCCCGCGGCGCTGCCGGGGGGTGCTCCGTGGGCGGCCTGCCTCTACGGGACCAGAGTGGCCTGGATCGCGGAGATGCTCAGCCCGACCGCGCCGGCGCGGACGCCGTCGCTGATGCAGCTGATCTCGACCAGCCAGGTGCCGCCCGCGGGCACCGACAGCGCGCCTTGGAGGACCAGCGCCTGGGGGACCGAGATGAACGCTAGGGGGTCGATGTAGAACGGCCTGAGCTCCACGCTGTCGAGCGCGATCGACGGGCCGCTGGGCTTGTCGCCGGTGAGGGGCGTGGCCAGCAGCTGGCAGTCGGCGGTGAGGTACGGACCCTCCCCGCGCGGCGCGAGGTACCCCTTGCCGAAGAGCAGGTAGCCGGTGCCGCTCGCTGGGTTGAGCTTGAGGCTGCCGACCGTCTTCCAGCTGGTGTCGAAGAAGGTGTCGACTGGCTTGACCAAGACGACACCGCCGCCGCTGCCGGCCGGACCCTGCGGGCCGGGGTTGCCCGGGTCGCCCTTCGGGCCCTGGACTCCCTGGAGACCTGCGGCGCCCGTCGCGCCGTCCTTGCCGTTCGCGCCATCGAGGCCGGCCATGCCGACGTCGCCCTTGTCACCCTTCGGTCCCTGCACGCCCTGCGGACCCATCACGCCCTGGGCACCCTGCGCGCCAGCGGCGGCGAAGATCTGCCAAGTGGTGGTGTCGCTGCCCGGCGTGACGCCGCTGTTGGTGGGCGGGATCGCCAGATAGGTGGACCCGTCGGTGAAGGTCACGATGTCGTTGGCCGAGTAGACCTGGGTGCTGTTCCAGCGCCCCTGGAAGGAGAAGCCCGCGCCCGTGTCGCCCTTGGGCCCCTGCGCGCCGGTAGCGCCAGTATTCCCGGTGTCGCCCTTCAAGCCTTGCGCGCCCTGCGGACCAGCCGCGCCGTTGGCGCCGGTGTCGCCCCGCGGACCGGTGGCGCCCGTATTCCCAGCGTCGCCCTTCAGGCCTTGCGCGCCCTGCGGACCAGTGGCGCCAGTGTCGCCCTTGAGGCCAGCGGCGCCAGTCGCGCCAGTGTCGCCCTTCGCGCCGACGTCGCCCTTGAGACCCTGCGGACCAGTCGCGCCAGTGTCGCCCTTGAGGCCAGCGGCGCCAGTGTCTCCCTTCGCGCCGGCATCGCCCTTGGGACCCTGCAGACCCGTCGCGCCAGTTGCGCCAGTTGCGCCAGTTGCGCCAGTTGCGCCAGTTGCGCCAGTCGCGCCGGGGTCACCCTTCGCGCCGGCGTCGCCCTTCAGGCCCTGCGGCCCAGCTGGACCGGCCGGCCCCTGTGGACCCATCGGACCCACGGGGCCCGGAGGCCCCTGCGTGCCGCCGCCGCCGCAGTCGTCATCGTCGTCGCCGTGGTAGCCGCTCGAGCTGGCCGGTCGCGAGCCGCAGACCTCCCAGTAGTCCTCGTGGTTCCGGCAGTCGTCCTTGCAGCTCGCGGAGCGCATGTTGCCGTTCGTCTGGTTGGAGCAGATGCCAACCCGGCCCAGCGAATTGCTGCCGTCAGAGGTGCGGGTGCTCGAGGACAGCTTCACCTGCGACGACTTCCTGAGGAACGACTCGCCGATCTTGCACGCGGAGGAGTCGCTCGCTTTACGCAGGGCGCCCGCGGTCGTCCTGCAGACACCGTCAGTCGCGAAGGCTGCCCCGCTGCCCCCGACCAGGCACACGAGTCCGGCTGCCAACCCAAGACGCAAGGAACTTCCCATTTGCCACCTCCCCAGCCACGATTGTACCACCGGAGCATGCTGCCCGCAGACCACTGTACTAATTCAGTGGGTGTGCAAGCAACCCCCCCCCGACGGCCGCAGGCTGCGAGCCCCTCGGGCGAGAGGGCCGTGAGCTGGTTCGGAGGCGCGCCGATGGTCACGTTCCAGTGGGACGGGCGTGGGAGGGACCGGCGCTAGCGGCCCTGCGGAGTCCGCTCTGACCGTCCCCCTTGATCGCCGAGAGCTGTCCTGCGCAGGTGGGTGCGGCGCGGTCGCGCGCGCGTCTTGCGAAGGAACCGACCCGGAGGGCGCCGTTGAGCGAGCAGCAGAACCCCGTCGAGGAGAGCCGGCGCGCGGAGCTCCTGCGGCTCGCCGATTCGCTGCGCGCTGGCGAGCCCGTCACCGACGCCGCCTTCGACGCGCTGCTGCCCAAGCGGTGGCGCTGGATCTCGGCCACCCACTGGACGCCGGTGGAGGTCTGCCGGGCCGCCGCGGCGTGGCTGGCTCCCAGCCCGGACTCGCTCGTCCTCGACGTCGGCTCTGGCGTGGGCAAGCTCTGCCTCGTCGGCGCGCTCTCCACGGGCGCTTCGTTCGTCGGCGTCGAGCAGCGCCCGCACCTCGTCAAGGTGGCCGCCGCCCTCGGCGCGGAGCTCGGTGCGACCTCGGCCGCCTTCCTCAACGCGGACGCCTTCAGCCTCGACTGGCGCGACTTCACCAGCCTCTACTTCTTCAACCCGTTCGCCGAGGCGATCTTCCCGCAGGCGCTGCGCATCGACGCCACCGTCAAGCTCTCCGAGGAGCAGCACGCGGCGCTGATCGATCGGCTGGAGGGCAAGCTGCTCGAGCTGCAGCCCGGCGCGCGGGTGGTGGTCTACTGCGGCCTCGGGAGCAGGGTGCCCGAGGCCTTCGCGCGCACGGCCAGCGAGCGGCTCGGCAACAACGACCTCGAGCTCTGGGTGCGCCGCTAGCTTAGCTTTAGCCAATTGGCTTAGCACCGGGCGCAGCGCCGCCTACTTGAAGTCCTCCGACCTCACCTCGTACTTCTTCATCAGCCGGTGCAGGCTCTCGCGCTCCATCTGCGCCCGCTCCGCTGCGCGCGTGACGTTCCCGCCGAACTCGCGCAGGAGGGCCACCAGGTAGTCGCGCGAGATCCGATCGCGGGCCAGCTCCACCGCCTCGCGGTAAGGCATGGTCGCCAGCAGCTCCATCGGCAGGTTCCCCTCGGGCCGCGCCTGCACCTCGGGGGGCAGCTCGCGGTACGTCACCAGCGGACCGAGCGCCGCCGCCGCGCACCGCTCCACCGCGTTCTCCAGCTCGCGCACGTTGCCGGGCCACGCATAGCCGGTCAGCGCGCGGAGCGCGTCGGGGTCGAAGCCCGTCAGCTCGCGCTGCGGCCGCGAGTGGCGCGCGAGGAAGTGGAGCGCCAGGAGCGGGACGTCCTCCTTGCGCTCGCGCAGGGGCGGCAAGCGGATGGGCAGGACGTGCAAACGGTAATACAAATCTTCGCGGAACCGACCCGCGGCGATCTCCGCCTTGAGGTCCCGGTGCGTCGCCGAGATCACCCGCACGTCGACCTTGATCGCCACCGTGTCGCCGACGCGCCGCACTTCCTTCTCTTGCAGCACCCGGTTGAGCTTCACCTGCACGGGCAGCGGCAGCTCGCCGATCTCGTCGAGGAACAATGTGCCGCCCGAGGCCTCCTCGAACAGCCCCGCCTTCGCCGTCTGGGCGCCGGTAAAGGCGCCGCGCGCGTGGCCGAACAGCTCGCTCTCCACCAGCTCCGCCGGGAGCGCGCCGCAGTTGATCGGCACCAGCCGCATTTCGCGCCGGGCGCTCCGGTCGTGGATGGCGCGGGCGGCCAGCTCCTTGCCCGTGCCCGTCTCGCCGGTGAGCAGCACGGTCGCGTCGAGGCCAGCGGCCCGCTCCAGCTGCTCGAACACCTCGGCCATCTTGCGGCTCTTGCCGAGCAGCCCGTGCCGTGCGCCCTGCTGCAGCTTGAGCTCGCCCAGCTCCCGGCGCAGGCTCTGGGCCTGCTCGCGCAGGAGCTTCCGCTCGACGGCGCGGTCCACCACCAGCGCGGCGGCGTCGGGGTCGAAGGGCTTCTGCAGGTAGTCGTAGGCGCCCTCCTTGATGGCCCCCACCGCGTCCTGCACGGTGGCGAAGCCGGTCATCAGGACGACCTCGGTGGCAGGGCTCTTCTGCTTCACCGCGCGCAGCACCTCGAAGCCGCCCGGGCCGGGCATGCGGATGTCGGAGAGGACGACGTCGAACTCCTGCGCGTCGAGCAGCGCCAGCGCCTGCGCGCCGTCGGAGGCGAGCGTCACCGCGTACTTCTCGCCGAGCACCTTGGCGAGCAGCTTGAGCAGGTTCTGCTTGTCGTCCACGAGGAGGAGGCGCGGCCGGGCCGGGGGCAGCGGCGGCGACGGTGGCGGTGACGTCGGCGGAGCCAGCGGCGGCGGCATGAGCTAACCCTCCCTCGGCGGCGGGGAGGACGGCAAGCGCAGCGTGAAGAGCGCGCCGCCGAGGGCCGAAGCGCCTGCGAGGATGTCGCCCCCGTGGGCCCGGGCGATCGCCCGCGAGACCGCGAGCCCCAGCCCGGTGCCCGCGGGCTTGGTGGTGAAGAACGGCTCGAAGAGGCGGCCCGACGCCTCGGGCTTGATGCCTGGGCCGCTGTCGGCCACCGCGACCTCCACCGAGGCGGGCTCCGGGCCCGGGCCCAGCTTGACCTGCACCACCCGCGCGCGCGCGCCGCTGCCGGAGGCTTCGACCGCGTTCTTGATCAGGTTGAAGACGACCTGCCGCAGCCGCAGCGGCTGGCCCGAGGCGGAGGCGGCGCCGTCCACCTTCACCTCCACGCCCCCGAGCTGCCGCGAATCGGCGAGCCGCGCCACCACGTCGTCGCAGAGCTCGCGCAGGTCGACGGGCTCAGGGGCGAGGTTGAACGGCCTGGAGAGATCGAGCAGGCCCTCGACGATCTCCTGGCAGCGCAGGGTCTCCTCTTCGATGATCTGCAAATCTTCGGTAACCGAAGGGTCGGCCCGCTTCCGCAAGAGGCGCGTGTAGCCGAGGATGACGCCGAGCGGGTTGTTGATCTCGTGCGCCACGCCCGCTGCCAGCCGGCCGATGCCAGCGAGCTTCCCGGTCTCGACCAGCCGCGCCTGGTTCTCCTTGAGCGCCTGGGTCATCGCGTTGAACTGCCGCGCCAGCGCGCCGAACTCGTCGGGGGTGTCGATCTCGATGCGGGTGTCGAGGTCGCCGCCTGCCAGCCTCGCGGCGCCCGCCTGCAGCCGCGCCACCGGCCCAGCCACCGAGCGGCCCACCCAGCGCCAGACGAGGATCGCCAGGAGCGGCGCGCCGAGCAGGAAGAGCACCATCCAGCGGAAGGCGCGCCGCTCCACTTCGCTGACGTGGGTCTGGACGCGGCCGATCGAGTCCTCGAAGCGGTGGGCGAGCGCGTCGGTCCGCTCCTGGATGAGCGAGACCTGCTCTTGCGCCAGCGAGTGCTGCTCGAGCATCTCCGCGCGATCTCCCGCGAGCACCGCGGGGACGATGTGCTTGCGGAAGATCTGGTCGAGGGCGCCGCTCGCCTTCTCGATGTCGTCCACCCAGGCCTGCTCCTCCGCGCTCTGCGCGTGCAGCCGGACCTCCTTGGTCAGCTCCAGGACCCGCGCTTCGGCGTGGGTGTAGAAGCCCAGGTGGCTCGAGTTGCCGAGGATGATGGTGTGGGCCTGGTGCGCGTACTGGTCGCGCACGGCGCTGGCGAGCTCGAGCGAGAGGCGCACGCCCTCGGCAAGGCGGCGGGTGCCGCCGAGGCCGTCGTGGATCTCGGAGAAGCCCGCGATGGCGAACGCAGACGAGGCGCCGTAGAGCGCGATCAGCCCGGCGAAGGCGAGGAAGAGGCGCTGGGCCGTGCCGGACGCTTCAGCCTTCATTCGCGCGGCGCTCCGAGGGGCGGGTGCTGCCGCGACTGTAGACCACCCGGGAGCGAACACCCATCCCCCTCGCGTGGGCGCGGCGCGAGCCGATCTGGGAGCGGCGCGAGCTGCTGGGACCGGTGACCGCGCCGGCGGCGGCCAGCGCCGGATAATCACTGGTCCGATTGGATAGAGCGCCCACGTCTATTCAATAGCAGAGGGCAACGCGACGCGTCTTGACCACTCGACGGGCGCCGCCCATCGTGCCCTCTCTCGCGGAATGAACCCGGAGGGTGAATGAACCGCAGAAGCTTCCTCAAAGGCGCAGCCACCGCGGGCGCTGGAGTCGCGGCGCTCGGATTCGATCTCTCGGAAGCGCGCGCGGAGATGCGCGCCTTCAAGATCTCCAAGACCACCGAGACCCGCAGCACCTGCCCGTACTGCTCGGTCTCGTGCGGCGTGATCCTCCACACCATGGGTGACAAGGCGAAGAACGTCACCGGCCGGGTGGTGCACGTCGAGGGCGACCCCGACCACCCGATCAACCGCGGCACGCTCTGCCCCAAGGGCATCTCGCTCAAGGACGACATCCACCACGCGGGCCGCCTCACCAAGCCCCAGGTGCGCGAGGCCGGCTCGTCCGAGTGGAAGGACCTCTCCTGGGACGAGGCGTTCAAGCGGATCAACCGCCACATCAAGGACACCCGCGACCGGACCTTCGTCGCCAAGAACGCCAAGGGTGAGGTGGTCAACCGCACGCCGGGCATCGGCTGGATCGGCGGCTGCACCGACACCAACGAGTTCAACTGGCTCCAGTGGAAGACGATCAGCGCCTTCGGGGTACCATACAGAGACACACAAGCCAGAGTTTGACACGGTCCCACGGTGGCCAGTTTGGCTGCCACGTTCGGCCGCGGCGCGATGACCAATGGCTGGGTCGACATCAAGAACGCCGATGTCGTCATGGTGATGGGCGGAAACCCTGCGGAGAACCACCCCTGCGGCTTCAAGTGGGCGATTGAAGCGAAGAAGACCCGCGGCGCGAAGATCGTCACCATCGACCCGCGCTTCACCCGCACCGCCGCCGTCTCCGAC